>JALXAQ010000117.1 GCA_026991885.1 Thiotrichaceae bacterium | reverse complement strand
GCCAGTATTGTCCAACAAACCGTTGAACCTGACACTGGTCAGCCAGTGTTCACGGACAGACCGCGCTTCGCCGAATTGGACGGGGGTATTTTTTTGTCCGCAGCAGGTGCAGGTTAACTAGACGTTAAGCGCTGAATATTATGAATACTGTGGATAGAAATGTGTTGGCGATTAAGAGAGGCGCATTTATAGAGCCTGAATTGAATGGCTTCGGCAGCGCTAACAGGCCGGTGGCATATTCTCGAACTTGCCTGAGAACCACGCTGTTAGAGAGTTGGGAGCAAGAAGGGAAAGATTATCGTAATCAACTATTGCCTTACCAACGCCGGAAGATGAATCGAGTACCGATTAGGCCGTGCAAGGATGAGTAACACGTCAGTTTGGTCTGGCCACGGGTGACGTGTACTGTTCATCTTCCGAGCAACTATCCATGAAGGGTCCGCGAGCAGTCGTACCAGTGAGCGAGGGCGAATGGCCGTAGAAATGGAAGAAGGTCAATGCAACAACAGTGGCCTTGGAAGATTCGGGTATCAGGCATATCCTGGTGGCAACGTGCATGGTGCGGGGTAGGTGGTATTCGTTAAACACCGGCGCTTAACAATTGGGTGAACCGGACGCAGGAAGAAGTGCGGCGACTGTGAGAGCGGCATTTCATGGAAAGTCATTACGATGTTCATGGCCTGGTGTAAGCGCCGGTTACCCAGGGCGTTAGCAATCAAGGAAACACATGCACGAAACAACTGAATTACTGCGTCAAATTGCAGAACATACTAAACCGGATAACAAAGCTATTTGGGTGGCTGCAATTTCTTCAGCTTCGGCATTAATTGGTGCTGGTATTGGAGCGTTCTTGTTGTACCGCGGTACATCTAAACAAGTAGAATCAACAAATAAAATTGAAGAGAAAAAACTCCAAGCCAATATCATAACCACCGAGCGTCTCAGATGGCTTCAAGAACTAAGACAAAAAAGCAGTGAGTTCTATGCCAATTTAGATATGAATTATAGCTTTTTAAAAAGGCCGATTAACCCCCAAGACAATCCAGAATATCAAGAAAAAGCCGATGAAATAGCTAAGGAAGTTATGGTGCAGTGCAATCAGATAATTTTGTTATTAAACCCAAAGAAGCCGCATCAGGAAGCGATGCGTAAATCTTGCAATGATGCTTTAGCTAATTTCCAATACTGCGTTGGCGAGCGCAACAAAGGGAACTTTAATTTTGATGATAATAAATATGCCAAAATAAAAACTGATTTTTTCAACTCATTAACTGAAATTGGAATTGAAACATGGTCGCAAATCAAGCAACTAAAATAATTGCTAACAAGGCGCTCGTTCGGACGCAAACTCCGCTGCGCTCCGTTTGCGCCGCACAGCTTAAACGTTAGCTGAGAAAAGCACAGCACATGGAATCAAACTTTACACAGCGTGAATGGAATGGTGAATTTTTCCTTCCAGATCAATTCGATAATCGTTTTTTTGGCAAGATTACTTTTTCACCAGAAAAAGGTGTAGTTCTTTCATATCACATCACCGGCCACGATCTCCCAAGTGAATCTGAGCTTCTCTATGGAGTATTAGATACGGGAGAGCAATGCACTCTCGTTGGCACGTTTTCTCCTGCTCACTCCGGTTTCAGTGTAAAAAATGGTTTGAGCACTCGAAACGGAAAAGCGGGCTTCTATTTCTTGGTTATTGGAAAGTTTCTAGGTGAAAAAGGACTCTTCTCTGAAGTATCTTTTTCATTAACAGGAATGCAGGAATTTTTCTTCCCAAAGGGATACAAAGATTTAGTCAAATATTCCAATGAGCCTCTGTTTGTTGCTGAAACCGATTATGGATATATCGAAGTCGGTAACAACGCTAATTTCAGCATGCTTGGAAAGGATGTAACCACACAAATATACAATAGAAATGATCAGGCTCTTGCTGATTTAAAGCAGGCATTTGAGGAGATTGATAGCAAACACGAGAACTCTTTCTTTATGCTTAAGAAGGAGATTTCTTATATGGTTACCATTAAGGTGAATAACGCCTGCGGTGTTTTGACCCTGTTTGAACACATCACAGATATTAGTAACTTATTCGCCATTTTGATTTATGGGCCAGTTTATCCTGAACTAATTGAGTTAAAGCATCTAGATGACGATGGCCATCCTTATAGCAGTACCGTATATCCATCAATGGCGTTAGAAAAAAGAACCGCCGATCTTTGCAAGAAAGAACGTTCTCATTTTCATATGCCCATAACAAAATCCAATATCGATCTTGCTAGTACAATAAAGAAATGGTTGGCACAGTCAAAAAAATATACAACTATTGTGTCGAGTTTGCAGCACGAAACAGGATACAGAAATGAGCATTCCGTTCATGGCGAATTGGTAATGTATGCCACACAGTTTGAGTCAATTAGCCACGCTGCCGGAGTTGGCAACATAAACAAATATGAGTATCCCGTAACACAATTCGGAACAGATAAAATAAAGAAATCTCTGGCGCAAATATTTTCTGGTGCTGGAGAGCCTGACTTTGGCAAGGGCATTGGTAACTTAAGAAACGAAATAGCCCATGTAGGAAAGCCAAAGACGTTGTTATCTTCTCTAACTCTAAGGGATATGGTTCAAGTATCGCAGCTGTTGCAAATCACCATCCTTGGGTATGTTCTTGACGCAATTGATGTTGGGGAAGAAGTAATTGAAAAATATCAAGATAACTTGACGCCATGAATAAAGAGACAGCTAACAATGCCGTCAACTCGGACGCATTTTTCGTTCGCTGCGTTCACTACAAATGTGCCGGTTACGGCAGGCGTTAGGCTTAAAATATGAGTATTCATTTAAATTGGGATATTGATGAGATATCAAAAAATGGGGTAAGTAGAGGTGATTATTGCGAAGCAATAGCAGAACAATGGATCAAACTAAGATGGCCACCTTGTAGAATAATTGATACTAGAGTTGGTCCGCATGGAATTGATTTTGCAGCAATATTACCAAATACTCTTGATGGAAAGTTATTGGCAATCGTGGAAGTTAAGGCTGCTAAATCTCGACTCTCAAAAGCCAAAGGTAGAAGTCCCGCACAAATGAGTGAGGCGTGGATTCTTGAGAGAATAAGAAAACACCCAGAGTTGTTTGAAGAAGCGAAAGACTGTACGTATGCATTCAAGGAATTAATAAGAGTAAATCCAGAAAAAAGAATAGTAACATTAATGAAGCAAACGGGAGAGAAAGTTGATTTATCTGAATTTAGGAGTTAATCGCAACAAATTCTCTGATTACATTTAATGTTATACGGCAAGATTTTGGCTATGAAAGAATATTTGAAAAACTTGAAAGAAAATAGAGATTTCAAAGCAACTGAAATTTTAAGAAGCAGCCTTAATGATTCAGGTGTTAATATTAAAGAAATCAATAAAAACCTATTGAGAGATATTTCATTAATTCAGAACCGTACAAGAGGTCCACTTTTTGAATTGATGGCTGAGGTAATAATAGGGAATGTATTCGGTGTTAAAGATTTTAAAAAACAGAATGTGTACAAGACTCCGTATGGCAAGAGAAGAGTTGATTTATTCATAGCTGAAACTGGTGTGGCTATTGAGGTAAAATCAGGCTACGGACGATCAAGAAAATTCATAAGGGAGCAAATCAAGAAAGATAAATATATTTTAACACATGAGCCAGACGTGAAACAGATCGTTTGGGTGTGTTTTCGCGGAGCAACTAAGCCATTGATTGCACTATTGAATAAGAATGGCATTCAGTACTGTGACATTGAATATGATAGGCTAGACACGCAAAGCGAAGAAATCAAGAAAACTATTATACGAGCATGAGCCTAACAAATGCATACACTCGGACAAAATAAAGCTGCGCCGCTTCGCTCTGCAACTTTATTTTGCCGGTGATGCGAAGCGTTATATGCGTAATTATTTTTATAAGAATTGTGCTAAGGCGAGCCAGGTTAAATAAAGGAATCAACCTTTTAGCAAGGTTGTTGTTAAACGATTATCCGGTATCAATGAACAGAAACAAAGGTGTCACAGGCGTGCCCTAATGTTGCCATGCATAAAAAGGATAGAAATATGAACAGATATTCCTGTGTCACTTACAAACTGCAAAATTCATGGCGGCAAGAACCAATGTGTGGTTCAATAAACCGCATTAGCACCCGGCATATAACAAGTCGCTGCAGCTGACAGTCAAAAGCGTCGCGATTTTTGCAGGGCAAAAATACGCGCCGCTTTCGCCTGCCGCTGAGCTATAACGTTGGGCATAAAGGAATAAAGTAATGAACGATTTATCAATCGACGAATTATTAGGACAAAGCATTCAGCGGATAAAGGATTCTTTGGCAAGCGATATTGTTGTGCGGCTCGACTTAGCCCCCATTGCATTTCTACGAAAACTCTTATCGGAAAGTCATTTAAACAACCTGGAGTTTGATTCAGAAACTGAGCCTCAATCGGCTAATATCCAACCGAGCGATAGTTCAGAGCAATCTTCGCCAGATGTACCTAGTATGGAAATCACAAAGAGTAATGGCAGGTGGGTATATAGAATAAGTGGTAGGACCCGCGAAGCAATGAAGAAGGTTTCTCAAACACGGCAGCTTACGCAGCAAGAAACAGAGTGGATGATAGATAACTACTTTGTTCATGAGTTAATCCATTTTGATCAGGGAATGAGTGGAGGTAATCACTCTGGGCTTGGCGTTCAATCGCCACAGATATTGCTGGTAATCGATTACCAAGCTGATGCGTTGGCAGCCGTTGTCGCAACGATACTCGCATGGTGTTCACCTGAAAATTATGGCCTGGAGGATGTAGATCAAAACTATAACCATTGGTCTTTATATGAGCTAGCTATCAAAAGTATTTTATGGCAAATGGAAATTTTCACGCTATTAAGCCGTGTAGACATGGATCGAGATAAAATCTCCTTAATGCGGGCAAGTCATGAGCGTATTCAAAGGATTGCTACATGGCACTACCAATACCACCGAGTGATTGAGTACAACAATTTAAGGCCTTTGGCAGATTTCCAGATTATGACTCAGCCAATCATAGATTTTCGTAATCTTTCGCATGCTTCATTCATCGACAATGGGGCTTTGTGTCGGGATTGGCCAAGTCATGAAGAAGCCTTATTAAAAGAGTGGCTAGAAAAAAAAGAAGAATTTCGTATTGGTCTGCTATTTGAAGCAACCCAAAGACCGCCACTAATAGTTACTGGTGTTTCGCCATTCGGGACAACTCGTTTTGTTCGTCATATGACCGCAAGTGACTATCACTATAGTAATGCGTTTAAAGGGTTTTTCGATTGTGAATTACGAGCATCACGAGAACTATTTACAACCTTATTTAATTCCAACAAATGGCTGATTGGTAAAAGTGACGGCTGGGGAGGAGGTGACGGTGGGTCGCAAAGCAGTCCGTTCCCCCCAGATTTACCTAATGTGACAGGTGGCTTGGCACAGGACAAAGATGAAGACGAGCGTATGGAGATCCTGATGCGAATGGTTACGCCTACGCAATTCCCACTGACATACATGGAAGTACCTTTATATGGGTAATAGAAGAAACTACTTTTAAAGCATGACAAATGCCCAACAAGGCAAATCAACGCGGATGCAATACTCGCTAGCGCTCGCATTGCACCGGTTATTTGCGACGTTAGAAGTAAAACAATGAAAAACAACTACCTTATTTCTAAAAATCTGGAGGAGGCAAAGGAGCAAATTGAAGAAATCCTTAGCCATCTGGCTTCTAATCCAGAATATTCAGAGCAAGAATTCAGAGTCTGTCTTGAGCATGCGTATCATCACTTAAATTTTGCATGGAATATCAGAAATGTAGATGAATCAAGGGTTGAAGCATGTTCTGAAAATGATTTTAAGGAATGGTCGAAATACCCAAAAAGTGAGATTTTTGAGTATGAGTAAAACTTCTAACAAGGCAAATTCACTCGGACGTCAAAAAGCGTCGCTCCTCGTTCCTCGTCGCTCTGCTTTTTGCCGCCGGTGATTTGCGGCGTTAGCGCGCCGCGAAAGCGGGGCGCATCTGGTCGGGTGAAAGTCCCGGCATGGAAAGGGTTAACCACCCACCATTACCGAGTGTTGCGCCTCTGGCGGAGCGGTGATTGCGGAAGGGGATCTGCGATGACATGCGAACAAGAGAGGTGAAGCGTACACAGGGTATGTTATAGGCCGGTGGGGTCGCAG
>JALXAQ010000116.1 GCA_026991885.1 Thiotrichaceae bacterium | reverse complement strand
GCCATAGCTTTCTCCTCGATTGTCTAGGGAGGTGATGTCAATTCCTTTCACACCAGATGAGAAATTTTACTTTAAGGCTTTGTTTTTACTGACATTTGTCAGCGAATTAGGCCAAACGAGTCGCACACCCTCAGTTTGTCTATTTCTTTATTGATGAATTGGTACAATCGCAAAATGATGTTAGTAGTGAGGTAAAGTATGGCAGGCTGGTTACGCAAAAATCTTTTTTCTTCTTTTTTTAATACGATTCTGACATTTTTTAGTCTCTATTTGCTTTATCTTATCATTCCACCTATCGTGCTGTGGGCTTTTGTGAACGCTGATTGGTTTGGTGAGAGTAGGGAGGCTTGTACCAGTGGGGGGGCTTGTTGGGTATTTATTAGTGTACGTTTTGGCCAATTTATGTACGGTTTTTATCCTCCCGATGAATATTGGCGTGTGAATTTGGCTTTTATCTTGTTGGTATTCCTCATTATTGGGCTGTTGATTGAGAATTTTCCTAAAAAGGGCTGGTTGAGTGTTTTTACGCTGTTGGGGTATCCCGTCATCGCCTTTTATTTGTTCTATGGCGGCGTGTTTGGGCTTGAGGTGGTGGAAACGAATCAATGGGGTGGGTTGATGTTGACCCTTATTTTGGCGACGATTGGGATTGTTTTATCTTTACCGCTTGGCATCTTGTTAGCTTTGGGGCGACGGGCGGATAATATGCCGATTGTTAAGTCTTTGTGCATTGTTTTTATTGAATTTTGGCGCGGCGTACCTTTGATCACGGTGCTATTTATGGCTTCAGTGATGTTGCCGTTATTTCTGCCCGAAGGGGTTAATTTTGATAAGTTGTTGCGAGCTGTGATAGGTATTGTTTTGTTTGAGTCGGCATATATGGCTGAAGTTGTGCGAGGTGGTTTGCAAGCGATTGATAAAGGGCAGTATGAGGCGGCGGAGGCTTTGGGTTTTGGGTATTGGAAGCGTACACGATTGATTATTTTGCCCCAAGCTTTGAAGTTGGTCATTCCTGGTATCGTGAATACTTTTATCGGGCTTTTTAAGGATACAACGCTGGTGCTTATTATCGGATTGTTTGACTTGTTGGCTGTTGTGCAGGCGGCATTTACGGATCCCCATTGGTTAGCTTATGGTGTGGAAGGTTATGTGTTTGTCGCGGTAGTCTATTGGATATTTTGTTTTAGCATGTCGCGTTATAGTCAGCATTTGGAGAGGATAAAATGATTGAAATGCGTGGTGTTCATAAATGGTATGGGGAATTTCATGCTTTAAAAGAGATTAATCTTTCGGTAAAAAAAGGGGAAAAGATTGTTATCTGTGGGGGCAGTGGCTCAGGAAAATCTACTTTAATTCGTTGTTTGAACCGGCTAGAAAAACATGAACAGGGGCAGATTATGGTGGCTGGGACTGAACTCAATGATGATTTAAAACACATCGAACAGACGCGCCGAGAAATTGGGATGGTATTTCAGCAATTTAATTTGTTTCCACATCTTTCCGTTTTAGAAAATTGCACGCTGGCACCGATTTGGGTACGCAAGTTGCCGCGCAAGGAGGCGGAGAGTATTGCTATGAATTTTTTGGAAAGGGTGCATATTCCTGAACAGGCAGATAAATATCCGGGACAATTATCGGGTGGACAACAACAGCGTGTTGCGATTGCGCGTAGTTTGTGTATGAGTCCTGAAATCATGCTTTTTGATGAGCCGACTTCTGCGCTTGATCCTGAAATGATTAAGGAGGTGCTAGATGTGATGATTGAGTTGGCTGAAGAGGGGATGACGATGTTGTGTGTGACACATGAGATGGGTTTTGCGAAAACGGTGGCTAATCGAGTTATTTTTATGGATAAGGGAGAAATTATTGAGGAAAATGTGCCTGATTTGTTTTTTAGTCATCCTCAATCGGAGCGGGGGAGAGAATTTTTGGGTAAGATTCTTTAGGGTTTTGAATCGCGGATTTTACGGATGACGCGGATGACGCGGATTTAAAATCAAAGTCAAAAGAGTAGAGTCTAGTCCAAAGCTAAAGCTTTGGACTCCAACAACAATGTCAAAAAAACGTCGAACTAAGAGTTTTATACTTTAAAAGTCATGAGTCAGTATTTATAATACTAATTCATGGCTGTTCTGTGGTTCTCCTTTATCAACGCACGCTCGCTGGATTGATTTGCAATAGGTTTGCGAATTGTTCTTGAGATAATTTTCTAGCTTGCCGAAATTCCTGGATAGGCATTTCAGCTAATGCTTGCTGCACTTCTGTTTCTACTTCTTCTCTCGCTTGGGGTGACATCGCATTATATAAATCTCGAAAACTTTTGTTAGTCATGGCATTTCCTAAATGAAGGAATAATTTTCCTTGTTGCTTCATATTTTCTAAGTGTTCCTCATAGATTTTATCAGCTTTAGGGATATGCTTTTTGTACCATCTATCATCACCTTTTTTGCTACCTCCCAATAACAAGATAGCCGTTCCTAATGGCTCAAAAGCATAGAGTATTCGATAAGGTTGTCCACGATATTGAACACGTAGCTCACGCAATTCATTTTTTGCCTCATAAATTTTATTTCGACTGTAGGGAAGAGATAAGCTTTTACCTTTTTCCTCTAACAACCTTACCACAACGGCTATTTTCTTTTGTTCCTCTTCATCAAGAGTATTCCACCACCTCTCAAATATCTCACTATAGTTAACCTTAATCATATTGATATTTTCCTTTTGCTAGAGCAGGTTTGCTTTCCGCGAAGTAACGTTTAAAGGTTTTATTCGTTGTCATCCATTCGCTGTACTCAACTAAGTAACCAAATCTAGGGAAATCAATGAAAGCCATGCCTCTGCCCCTAATGTTCCCCATAGTAACTTAGCTTGTCCTTCAATGTTATGGTCAGATAGAATTGTTATCACACTACCCCCAATCTTTGCTTCCAAGCCTGTAACTTTACCCGAATCTGTTCTTGCCCTAGTTTAGGCGGCATGGCTGCAATCTTGGCTCTTAATTCCCTATTTACTGATGTTACGCACTGAAATTCCAAGTCAAAACCAGACCTGCCAGGTTAAAACAAAACCTGGCAGGTCAAAAGCTTAACCAGGTTTGTATTTGACTTTGATTTTGACCTGGCAGGTTTTGTTTTTAACCTGCCAGGTCTGGTTTTGACTTTTGTTTGTCGTTTTTGGAAGGTGAGTGCGTAACATCAGTTAATAAGACTTATATTGTCAATCATTGATTTTGTCATGGTAAAATGTTGTTATCGTCATGTATTTGATTTTTCACGTCAAGTGACATAAAATAAAATCGGGCAGCGCAATAAGTAATGATACAGATGCCTTGGTATTTTTTCAACCCATCAGTGACAAAACAAAAATGCACATAAAAATACATACCCAGATTGCTGACATTTCCAAACATGAATGGAACGGGCTGATACAAGATAATAATCCCTTTTTAAAGCACGAATTTTTATTCGCACTGGAAAAAAATCATTGCGTGGGTGAAAAATTTGGTTGGCTGCCCCGGCATATTGCCGTTTATGATAATGCTACCTTAATAGCGGCGATGCCTTTGTATGAAAAATATAATTCTTATGGAGAATTTGTGTTCGATAATGCTTGGGCAGAGGCCTGGCAACGTGCCAATCTACGTTATTTTCCTAAACTCGTCTCTGCTATTCCATATACGCCAGCGACTGGGCAGCGTTTATTGGTTAAGCCAGCTTTGTTTGAAAAAGTTGCACCCATATTGCTTGAAAGTTCGATAGCATTAGCACAAGAAACCGGCGCCAGTGGTTGCCATATCTTGTTTCCTCAAAAAAATGAACATGAATGGCTCCAACAGCAGGGTTGGTTCTCGCGCCATGACTGTCAATTCCATTGGCATAACCAAGGTTACACCGATTTTGAAGAATTTTTGGGAAAACTCAAAGCCAGAAAACGCAAAAATATCCACAAGGAACGCCTGAGCGTTAAAAAAAGTGGTATTAAATTACGTGTATTGGATGGCTATACCGCTTCAAGTACTGATTGGCGGCACTTTAGTCATTTTTACAATGCTTTGTTTGAAAGAAAATCGGGGGTTGCTACTCTGAACGAAGCTTTTTTTTGTGAGGTAGCCGAAAATTTGCCTGAACAGACGATTTTGGTATTGGCTGATAAGGGAAATAAATGTATTGCCGGCGCTTTGATGTATTGTAGTGATACTACTTTATATGGCAGACTTTGGGGTTGTATCGAGCCGGTTGAAAATCTACATTTTGAGGCTTGCTACTATCTAGGTATTGAATATTGTATCGAAAAGGGTTTGCAGCTATTTGAACCTGGCGCACAAGGTGAACATAAAGTAGCACGGGGTTTTGTGCCAACTTTGACACAATCCAGTCATTGGCTATCCGATAATCCTTTTCAGCAAGCGATAGCCCAATATGTAAAACATGAACAAGAGGCTGTCGCTGATTACATGGCAGAGATCAACCAGCATATTCCTTATAAAACGGAGACTTCTTAATGAAACCCTACGCTGAATCTAGTGTCCAAAACCGTGAACCTATTTTGTCAGTCATCAAGCCCTTGTTTGCTGAGTGCAAGCATATCTTGGAAATAGGCAGCGGCACTGGACAACATGCCGTGTATTTTGCGGAAAAAATGCCTCATCTGATTTGGCAAACGAGTGATCGCGCCGAAAATCATGCCGGCATCAAAATGTGGCTAGACGAAGCGAATTTGCTCAATACTCGTTTGCCTTTGGCACTCGATGTCAGTAAATATCGGTGGTCTGAAAAACAATATGATGCTATGATTTCAATCAACTGTGTACATATTATGGCTAAGAGCGATGTTCAAGCCATGTTCGCAGGTTGTGGAGGAATACTTTCAAGGGGCGGCTTATTGGTTTTGTATGGACCATTTAATTATGGCGGACAATATAGCAGCGAAAGCAATGCACAATTTGATCTTTGGTTAAAAGAACGTAATTCAGTCAGTGGCATCCGCGATTTTGAATGGTTAGACAGTTTGGCGAACCGGGGTGGGATGACGTTGCTGGGTGATTATGAAATGCCGGTTAATAATCGTATTTTGTGTTGGGAAAAACTATAATATTTTAAATCCGATTTTTTTTAGTCCAATCTTTTTCAGGTTCCCTCTGTCTTTCCCATTCTTCCCATAAGTAACTGATTCAATTCTTGACGTATGGGTTTTGATAGCACAAGGGATTGCCCCTACATAATTCTAAAGGTTTGTAGGGGCAATCCTTTATGGTTGCCCTCTTAAGCATACAACGGAAAAAAAATTCCGCTTAGTTACTTTTTATTCCGACTTTAAAAACTGTAAAAAAATAACTAATTGATTTATATTATATAATATATTGGAATGAAATATGCTTATATTTATTTAAATTTCACAAGGAAACACTAACATGGCACTTTTGCACTATCAAAACATAGAACCTAATATTCATCGTCCCGACATGCTCATAAATATGACGGTACATGGATTAAGGGATTTTTATACTTATTTAGATCATACCAAGAAATATCTGGAAAGTGATGTAGCAGTATTACGCTTGGGTTGGAAACTCGGCTCATCAGATACAAAAGATTGTTGGGTAGAACTAACCGAAGCAGAAGATCGTCCTAATGAACCTGAGACGACTTTTCAAGCATTTTTGGATGATAGCACTCGTAGCGTTTATCAGGCGGAGGCATTGAAACCGGAGGCACAACGCTGGACTTTTTCTCAAAATGAGCAAATTTCCATCTTGGATCGTGATCTAGAAACTAACCAATTGTTACTAGAAAAACAGCCAGATAAACCTATGTTGTTGCTTAGACCCAACACTTATCCGTTACAAAAGCAATTGGAAGCGATTCGCCGTTTGCAAGATTCCCCTTTGCCAGAACATCGTCCCTTATTAAAGCTGATGGAAAGTACCACTCATGTCGAATGGCCAAACCTGCCAAACGATTGGCGGGATGATTGGAAATTGCTCACCGAATCCAGCCGCCCGGGTACTGACAAGCAACGTTATTTTGTTAATATCGCGTTAAACACACCAGATTTTGCCTTTCTTGAAGGGCCACCCGGATCAGGTAAAACCACCGCAATCTGTGAACTCATTTTACAATTGATAGCACAAGACAAACGAATCTTATTATGTGCCTCTACCCATGTTGCAGTAGATAATGTAATTGAACGCTTGATGGACAGCCAGCATCGTGAACAAGTCATCCCAATACGGATTGGTGACAAAAGTATTTTGTCAGACAGCGTCAAACCTTACCAATTTGAAGAATTTTGTCGCACCGAAAAAAAACGGCTGATGAACTTTCTCAGCCAACAAAATCCACCGAGTCAAGCACAGAGACATTTATTACAAGCGATTCAAAATCAACAAGAAACCTTATTAACAAATATGATCTTGGAATCAGCTAATGTCGTTTGTGGCACCACCATTGGTATTTTGCAACACCCTCAAATAAAGGATCGGAGTATGGCTAATCCCTTGTTTGACATGTTGATCATTGATGAAGCGAGCAAAACCCAATTCCAAGAATTTATCGTACCGGCTCTGCTGGCAAAACGCTGGGTATTGGTCGGTGATCCGCGCCAGTTATCGCCTTATGTCGATGACGAAGCCATGGCAGAAAATGTCAAAGTTTGTCTGCCTGATCCGGTATCACGCGAAATATGTTTGGATGTTTTTCAAGCAAAGCACTACCCAAATAGCGGAGCCGTGCTGATTGCCACTGATGAGCCGACTAAATACCAGCAACAGGCGCAAGCACATAAAGTATTGTTTGCCAATGCACAAAGCGATCCCCTATCTCTCGCTACTGCATCTATCGTTGCCGATACGCCGACTAACTTGGCAACTTGTGAAGCAGCACTACCTTTGGACATCACAACTTTACGTGGTAACACAGAAAACCTAGATTTACTCAAACGACGTGTGGCAGCTTGGCAACCCGCCGAAGACAAAAATTGGGCCAATGAAATCGCTTGGCGACAAGCACGATTGTATGAACAACGTCAAAGCCAAGGCAACCAAGGTCATCATTTACGGCAACAACTCAGCGATCTGTTACCAGTCGTTGAAGACAATGAACGGGTACAAAGGAAGATTGAACAAATTCGTAGAATCGCTTTGCCTTCTGTACTGGAATCCTTACAAAATGGTTTTGAACGCCGCAAAGGGCAGAAAACCGGTACGACTTTAAGCGATGGTTTAGCAGAAAATGCCCTTAAACAACGTCATGTCTTATTGGAATACCAGCACCGAATGCACCCGGAAATTTCCCAATTTTCGCGTACATATATTTACCAAGGTGCGGCATTACAAAACCCACCGGATATGACAGCACTTCGCCAGTGGGAATATGACCGTTATGCCCATCGCGCAGTTTGGTTGGACGTGTGGCCGAAAAAAGGAGAGAAGGGCAACTGCAATAGCCAAGAAGTCGGGGTTATTCAAAAAGAAATCCAAGCCTTTCATCAATGGGCAAAACAAAATCCGCATCCAGAAAATAAAGTCTGGACAGTAGCCATATTGAGTTTTTACCGAGGACAGGAAAAATTATTGCGTAAAGCCTGCCGTGAACTAAGTGGTCAACACCGCGCTTATCGCAACTTTTATCTAGGCGGGCAAAAACATGACGTACATTTAGAAGTCTGTACAGTAGATCGCTTTCAAGGACACGAAGCCGACTTAGTATTTTTGTCTTTTGTCAAAAACCATCCTACCGTGTTTTTAGGTAGCCCAAATCGCCTAAATGTCGCCGTCACAAGGGCGCGTTATCAACTGGTTTTAGTTGGCAACCATAAACGCCTATCGAATAATCGTTATACAGAACTTAAGGCACTAGTCGATACAGTGCCAATCACCAACACTTGGAGTTAATTATTATGGAACTGGTTTTTCAACGCACTTTGAATATTCAACGTTACCGCATCATAGCAGAAGTGGCGCGTACACAAAAGCGGGACGAATTACAGGCCGTTTTATTACTTGCCCAAGAACAGAGGCATGTCTCTGCCAAAATGGTAGCTGATGAATTATTAGGCAATCGACCAGAAACCGTCGGCAAACGGCTAATACAAATTTGTGTCACACATAATTTACTAAAAGTAGAACAACAATCTAACTACGTCCTGACAGAAACGGGACAAACTGCATTGAAAGAAGAGAAAATCTTTATCCCAGAACGAGGGACTTGGGAAATCTGGGTAACTGATGATCCCTTGTGGGCTAGTGCCTTAATCCAAATTAAGCCTTTTAATGAAACTCAAGCACGAAATGAGATCAAAAACCAAAAGGAATTGAAGGAAAGATGCGAAGATATGCAAAATATTCCCAAGTGGTTAGTTGAAAAACTACAAGGGCAGATCATCACACCACTTGCTGACGACAGAAACGCGGAATATCGTTTTGATGAACTGGCTGAAAAAGGAGAACTTGTTGTCACTCCCGACGCTAACATAACCGCAACTTTAAGTATTGGTGATACCAGCGACTTGTTGTTTACCGGCAAAGTTGTCAAAAAAGAATGTCGTTACCAAGAGCAACACCCAATGACTTTTCAGTCAGCTTGGCACCAGATACTGCAACAACAAAATTGGCTAACACGCTGGCGTACCCAACAACAAGTACTAGATGTTTCTTATCAGGACTTATCTGAACAGGAGCGGGCTAGTTTTCACAAAGACTATCCGATATCAAAACCCTATTTAACCGATTTGGATAGATTCGACGACACCACCATCAACAATGTACCGATTGCCCCGGCTACCCAACAAGACGCAAATCACTGGGCACATTGGTTACTGGAACGGGATACCAATCGGTATGTACTCAAGGGTGATTTTGAAACCATGCAAAACAAAGTGACCGAGTTTTTTCCTGATTACGAAATCACTTTTCCAGAGCAACGCCATTTTGCACAACAGTTGCGTCCGCGTGCCTATTGGTACTTACAAGCACCCTTGGATTGGCAAATTTAAGAACAAGGATATAAACCCATGAATAATTGGACAAAAGCATTTTCAGAAACTCAAGACTTACGCCAACGCTCCGTCGGTTGTCCCGTTTGGATACCCTATCGTCAAAACACCTATCAGCGTGAAGAGGTGCTAGACAAAATCTATCAAAGCGGCGAAAATCGGCGTTGCATTCGAGACATTATTACCGCTATTAATCATGCCCAAGACACAGTAATGCTAATGAGTTTTCTGATGGCTGACAAAGCATTAGAAGATGCCTTGATGAACGCAGCAAAACGTGGAGTGCGCGTTTATGTATTACTAGCAGCCGAAAACCGATTAGAAAAGGAACCCGCAGCGGATGCCGAATTTGATCAAAAAGTACTGGCACAACACAAAACCATGTTAGATCAACTAGCTGGACAAGTATTGGTACGATCTGCCCCCAATTTTCACGCAAAATTAGTGCTGATCGATACACAATATCCCGCTTCCTCTAAAGGCTTTTTGCTCACAGCTAACCTGACGACTGACGCTTTGCAACGCAATGAAGAACTAGCGGTTGCACTGACACCTCCAGAAATTCAGACTGCTTTTGCATACCTACGTTGGGCTTTTTGGGAAGGGGCAGAACATGAACTGATAGAAAAACAACGTCTAAGCACAGTTAAACCCTTGCAAAAACTGGACAATCCACAAGTAGCTCAACATTTTTTAGCCACTAAGCCAGACAACAGTTTGCAACCCGTGTTAAAACAGATTATCCAGAATGCCAAACAAGAACTGATTATCAGTAGTTTCGGCTGGGAAATCGATCACACGATTGTAGCATTACTCATAGAACGGATTCGTAACGGCTTACACGTCACACTGTTAGCGCGAATTCGCCCAAAAACCATGCCCACCTTAATCAAATTAGCACAAGCCGGCGCCCAAGTCTTAGGATTTCGGTGGTTACACGCCAAAGCACTTTGCAATGATATAGGTGAAGCAGTCGTCATGTCAGCTAACCTAGAAACGCAAAGCCTAGAACACAGCCTAGAGTTTGGCGTATTCTTACCAGATGAACGAGCAACCGCCGTCAAACACATATTACAGACATGGCAACAACAAGCCCCTTGGCAATTACTGCCTCAACCCATTTTGAAAGATTTACCAGTAGGTGAAATCACATTATGGCGGCAAGCGCAATTACTGAAAGAAAAGATGTTGTCAATTAAAGAAGTGCAATTAGGTGAATTGACAGCAGACTCGGCAGAACAACTGGACTTACCCAAACCGCAATACAAAAACGCTGCCTTAGCACACGAATTGCGCTATCACTGGAAAGTCTCTGCACCTAAGTTGGACAAAAAATCCAAGGAAATTAAACAACAATTTGAAAAAGAAGAAGTTTCTTATGTACCGCCGGTTTACCACCAAAATGGACACAATGTCGTGGCGATTCAACAACCACAAGAAATTCCAGATGCCCAAAACCTGATCCAACAAGGCATAGCAAAAGCGATTGTCGTGCGAGACTAAGGAGTCCAAAATTTATTTTGGGCTCGCCCCCGTTGACGTTAAATTCCATCCAGGCATTCCCACGCGGAGCGTGGGAACGAGAAAATCGTTTTTCTGATTGGCAAGAAATGACAAAACAAAAATGGTAAAACGAGAACAAGCAACACTATTAGCTTGGCATTCTCACCGTGCTGGAGATGAAGTATTACAAAACGCTTTGCAATCTCTAGCACAGGAACATAAAGTGCATATCCGGCGCGTATTGTATCTACTTCAGCCACAGCATAAAAACCTTGCCAAGCCAAAAATTGCCGCTGACATTGAATTTAATAAACTGATACTGCCCATAGATGATCCCACCGCACATTTAGCAATCTATAAAGCGGTGCGAGACAAGGTATTGCCTGAAATTGTCAATTACCTACCACTACATATAAATATATCTCCCGGCACACCGGCTATGCACACCGTATGGCTCATATTACACGCAGGCGGCGCATTTCCCAACAACACCATTTTATGGTCATCGCAGTACGATCATAAAACTAAAATCACTCGTATTGATAGAGTGAATTTTCCAATTAATACTTATCTAGCAGAAATTCGTCTTCAAGCGAGCAAGCAACCAGAAATAGCTTTATACGATGCCGAATACCGCTCACCAGCCCGGCAAAAAAGCTTATTACAACTCTCCCGCTATGCGCGATTGCTAGGTGCTCCTTTACTTATCATAGGAGAACGTGGCATCGGAAAAACGCGCTTAGTAGAAAGTCATGTCACCCGCTTGAAACAAAGGGAAAACTTAATAACCGTAGCTTGCGGCACCTTAGATTCAGATTCTGGATTGGCAGACAGCCTGTTATTTGGACATATAAAAGGAGCATTTACTGGTGCTAACAAAGATCGCGCTGGCTTGCTAAAAGAAGCCGATGGAGGCATCTTATTTTTAGACGAAATCCAAGACTTACCCAAGCCCTTGCAACGTAAACTGGTACGGATATTTCAAGATCGAAAACACCGTTATCGTCCCGTAGGCAGTGATAAAGAACAAGAGACAGATATTGAAATCGTCTGTGCATCTAACCGTTCCCTAGACGAATTGCGTAAAATACTAGATGCCGACTTATTTGATCGACTGAGCCATTTAATTGTAGAAATTCCTCCATTACGGGATTGCCGAGAAGATTTGGAAATAGACTGGCAACGAGTTTGGAAAGAATTACGAACGGATGAATCCCTACCAGCGTTGCCACCCTACAACAAAGCATTAAAGCAATTACTCCAAACGCATCCCTTGCCGGGCAATTTACGCGACTTGCAACGCATAGCATACTTAACCATGGCATGGTGGCAGGAAATAAAAGAAGGGGATAAGGCATTGGATGCCGCTTTAGATGAATGGCAAAAAACCCAAATCACTCACCCATCCAGCGACGAATTTGGACAAGGCAATTACAATGACAGAGTGAATTGGTTTAAACAACGTTTAGCAGAATGGGCTTACAAACAACAAAGGAGTTGGAAAAAAGCAGCAGAATTTTTAGACTGTAATGAAAGAACCTTACGCAACCAATAATGCTGATGGTAGTGGTTGTTGGCTCAATGCCATTAATTTAATAAGCTTCAAGTACCGATTGGCCGAAAATCATGCCGGCATCAAAATGTGGCTAGACGAAGCGAATTTGCTCAATACTCGTTTGCCTTTGGCACTCGATGTCAGCAAGGATGTCTGGCCTAAAAATCAGTATGATGGCATTTTTTCAGCAAACTGTGTACATATTATGGCTAAGAGCGATGTTAAAGCCATGTTCGCAGGTTGTGGAGGAATACTTTCAAGGGGCGGCTTATTGGTTTTGTATGGACCATTTAATTATGGCGGACAATATAGCAGCGAAAGCAATGCACAATTTGATCTTTGGTTAAAAGAACGTAATTCAGTCAGTGGCATCCGCGATTTTGAATGGTTAGACAGTTTGGCGATCCGGGGTGGGATGACGTTGCTGGGTGATTATGAAATGCCGGTTAATAATCGTATTTTGTGTTGGTCTAAAAAACGGGAACGATATCATGAAAAACAACGAGACGGAAAACGAACCCTCACAAGGGCAGGAATCTTTTGCTAATCTGGAAAAAGCGCTCATCCACTTTGTACAATCTTTTGAATCCAGTGCTGAGCGCTGGGAACAAACCGTTTATCCTTTCATAGAATCTTTTGAATCCAGCGCGCGGCGCTGGGAACGTATGGTTTATCCGGCGATCTTTATATTTGGTATGCTTGGTCTCTCGGGCTTTTGGTTGATTTACAGCTTGACTATGGACGTACATGAGTTGTCTCTGAATGTGGATCCCAAAATGGAGGCTAATCTAGCAACAATGTCACAGCATATATCTACTATTTCCACGAGCGTCGAAGCGATGACGACAGAGATCAAGGATATGAAGACCCACATTGCTAATCTGAATTCATCGATCTGGGTCATGCAAAAGGAAATGATCGCAATCTCCACTAAATTGGATACTTTGTCACCTTTACTATTGAATATTTCAGAAATGAATCGATCCATGAAGGCGATGACGGTCAATACAGGCATGATGAGCCATGACATAGGAAAAATGAATAAGACTCTCGGTCCCCCTATGTCATTAATGAATACTTTTGTTCCTTGGTGACCTAAACAAATGTTAAAAACACTGAAAAACTGGCACAATCGCCGCCAACTTAACGGTGAAAAATATGCGTTTTTATTTGATGAGGCAGCGGATGAGGACTTGATTTGTTTTGATTGTGAAACCAGCCATTTAAATCCGAAAAAAGCGGAAATTCTGTCTATTGGTGCTGTCAAAATTAAAAATAATAGGATTCTGACGAGCCAAAAGTTAGAGTTATTGATCAATCCTCGCTGCAAAATAGATGAAACCAGTATCAAAATTCATCAGTTACGTCATTGTGATTTAGAAAATGGTTTGCAAGTGGAGGACGCGATCTTATGCTTTTTAGATTTTATCGGTTCTCGCCCATTAGTGGGCTATTATTTAGAATTTGATGTGGCGATGATTAATAAATACCTCAAGCCATTACTCGGTATTAGATTACCGAATAAACAAATTGAGGTATCGGGGCTTTATTATGATTATAAGCAAAATGTTTTTAATCCAGTCCCGATCAATTTGCGTTTTGATGCTATTTTGAAAGATTTAGATTTACCCGCTTTTGGTCAACATGATGCTTTGAACGATGCTTTAATGACGGCTATGATCTACATTAAATTACAAAATATTTAATTAGCTTTGGAGTCCAAGATTTATCTTGGACGCCTTTTAACATTTTAGAATTTATAAAGCATCCCAGCAGAAAACACATTTTCATCACGGTAATCGTTATCGCTGTCAGTTTGACGATAACCTGCAAAAATATGAGCATACTGAGTAAAGTGATACTTAGCACCCAAAGACCAACTTAACGCATCTTCCTCTAAAATCGCACCATCAATATCTGTGAGTTTTAAACTTTCCTGGATATCAGAAAAGTAATTGGCAACCCAACCCGCAATAGTCAGCTTATCCAACTTGTAATCAACAGAACCGATGAGATATTGACCCCCATTCGGATTATTATCGAAAGAGCCCAGCTCACCGTCTTCATATTGAATAGCCAGTTTCAAAGTCGGCATCACTTTATACTGGGCACCCATTTTCCAATTCTGGTACTTACTATTATCCCAATTGGCATTTTCTCCTGGATGAATGACATTTTTTCCAGGATCCAAATAAGCCCCCAGTAACCATACAGTGAGCAAAGGTGTGGTATATTTTAGCTCCACATTCCCACCGTGTCTGTCTGCCTGATCATCACCCATCACTTGTATTCGGGCATTGACTGGCCCAAATTTCACACCCAATTCCAATGCCCCACTTATATCACTATTATGTACTAAACCAAAAGTACTGATAACCCGTCCAGTCTCAATCCCCACTTTTCCGTTGCTTTCTGCTACAACAAAGCGTTTATCACCCGCAGCATTCCAATTCCAATGCACTTCATTATACCTACCGCTTGACATACCACCACCGCTACCACGCGCCTGCATAGAAGTGTATATCCAAGGATCAATCAATCCTTTAGCCGCTCTATAAGCCCCTCGCAATTTTCCATATTTCATATGGAATATCGAGTTTTTCAAACCAACCCAAGCCTCTAAGCCTGGACCAAGGCCAGAGTTATTCGTGGTATGGAAAGTAGTACGATAACGCGCATAAGGTATCATACCAGCGAGCAATTCCTTATCTAACTGGAAATCGAAACCAAGGAGGTTAGGTCCATCGTTCAGAATGTTACCATATCTGTCAGCTGTCAGCGTTTGACGATCCATATCATCAGAGGTTTCCGTAAAACTGAGAGCATTGTTGAGCTTACCCCTGACAAGACTATTGTCAGCATTGGCATACTCAACACTGGCTGCCTCAGCCCCGATTTGACCATAAATCGTGATCACAGAGTTAGGTATTTTGACTTTAACCTCAGCATAAGTTGAGATTGGTGCTAACAATGCAGCCGCCGCTGCCAATGAGAGTAACTTTTTACTCATGAAATTCTCCATCCTTTTGTTATTTATCAACAATATTTTTCTGGAGTCCAAAATAAATTTTGGACTCCTAAATTAAAATTCGGCCAAATCAAATATGATTTAGTGCATCACCCCCCCTTCTGCACCAATTCCCGTTTGACAACGCACATCTTGTGCTTCAAATGCAGCACGATCGGTTTTGGCACGTTCACTATTGTCAGTGATTGAGAAAAACCAAATGCCCACAAAAGCGACGGTGACTGAAATCAAAGCAGGGTATTTTGATGCAAAAATAGGTTCTGCATTACCAAGTAGGGCTACC
This sequence comes from Thiotrichaceae bacterium, assembly GCA_026991885.1. Classification (GTDB taxonomy): domain Bacteria; phylum Pseudomonadota; class Gammaproteobacteria; order Beggiatoales; family Beggiatoaceae; genus Thiomargarita. Next base: position 5,086 of record JALXAQ010000116.1, on the reverse strand, counting down.
CAAACGGTGGGACCAATGACAACCAATACGATGGCAGTTAATAAGCCAATGCCTCCGCCGATAAATGCGCCACGGGTTGTTAGTTTTGACCAGTACATGGATAAAAATAAGACAGGGAAATTCGCACTGGCTGCAATAGCAAAAGCTAATCCGACCATAAAAGCAATGTTTTGCTTTTCAAATGCGATCCCTAAGAGAATGGCGATGACGCCTAAAAAAACGGTTGCGATTTTGGAAATTCTCATTTCCTGCGCCTCATTGACTTCTCCTTTTTTCAGGACGCTGGCATAAAGGTCATGGGAAACCGCTGAGGCACCGGCTAAAGTCAGTCCTGAAACGACCGCTAAAATGGTGGCAAAAGCAACCGCTGAGATAAAGCCTAAAAAGATGTTACCGCCTACGGCATGAGATAAATGGATGGCTGCCATATTATTGCCGCCGAGTAATCCACCTTCTCCCGTTAAGTAGTCAGGATTTTTAGAGATTAAGACGATGGCTGCAAAGCCAATGATGAAAGTCAGGATATAAAAGTAGCCAATAAATCCGGTGGCAAAAAAGACGGATTTTCTCGCTTCTTTGGCATCTGCTACGGTGAAAAAGCGCATCAATATATGCGGTAATCCGGCTGTACCAAACATCAGGGCAATACCCAGAGAAATCGCATCATACCAATTGTTGACTAAGCCACCCGGAGACATAATGGCTTCTCCTGACTTGGTACCCGGCATACCCGTTCTATCTATATTAATCGCTTCTGTGAACATTTTTTCAAAGCTAAAATCGAAATAATATAGGGCTGCCAAGGCCATAAAAGTGGCCCCTGAAAGTAGTAAAATGGCTTTGATGATTTGTACCCAAGTGGTGGCTAACATGCCGCCAAAGGTGACATATAAAATCATCAGGGCACCGACAATGACGACGGCTATCCAATAAGGCAAACCAAAGAGTAATTGAATCAACTGTCCGGCACCCACCATTTGAGCAATCAGATATAATATAACCGTTGCTAAAGCACCAAAGGCGGATAAAGTCCTAATTGGCGTTTGTGATAAACGGTAAGAAGCCACATCAGCAAAGGTGTATTTACCGAGATTTCTCAATCGTTCTGCTATGAGAAATAAAATAATAGGCCAACCGACTAAAAAGCCAATGGAGTAAATTAAGCCATCATAGCCACTTTTATACACTAAAGCGGAAATACCTAAAAATGAGGCGGCGGACATGTAATCACCCGAAATGGCTAAGCCATTTTGAAGGCCGGTAATACCCCCACCCGCTGTGTAAAAATCTTTAGCGGTTTTAGTCCGTTTGGCAGCCCAGTAAGTAATACCGAGCGTCGCCGCCACAAAAAGTAAAAACATCACAATAGCAGCGATGTTTAAAGGTTGTTTCTCAACAGCGCCTTCAAGCGCACCGCCAGTTGCAAATACACCGGTTGCCGCAAAGAGGGTGGCAAAAGCACCCCAAATTATAAAATTTCTGCTCACTTTATCTCCGCCTTGATTTGGTTAGTCAATTCATCAAACTCACTATTGGCTCGCCAAACATAAATACCTGTGATCACAAATGCACTCAAAATAATGAGTATTCCAATGGGAATGCCTATTGTAATGACAGAAGTCGCGCTGATTTTGAGCGCAAAGGTTTGAGGAGAAAAGGCAATGACCATAATAAATGTATAATAAATGATCAACATTATGATCGATAATGTCCAAGCAAAGCGGCTTCTTTTTGAAACGAGCTGTTGATACTTGGGATCATTTTTGATCTTGTCTACAAGTGTTTTTTGCATATATAATGCTCCAGATTACCAATAAAATTATGAACTATACTATGAGCCTATTAGATCAAAAAACCTTCATTTCTAATATCCCCCCCTTTGATCAATTAAAAGCATCGGTGCTTGAAACCGTTATTAATGCAATGGATATTGCATATTTCAAAAAAGGAGAGCGACTCATTCAAGCCAGCAGTTCACCCGATGTGCTTTATATTATCATAAAAGGCATTGTCCAAGAAATACAAGATGAGCAACTCGTCTCAGTCTACGTCTCCCAAGACTCTTTTGATGCGATGTCATTATTGGATGGTAACAATAAAAATGATTTTATCGTGAATGAAGAATTAATTTGCTATGTATTGCCAAAAGCCTTTTTTTTAACGCTTATTCAAAATAATGCGCCTTTTAAAGCTTTTTATTATCAAGATTTATCTAAACGCTTAAATCGTCTTGTTGAACAACGCAAGACGACAGAATTAGCTTCATTCATGGTGGCTAAAATTCAAGATATTTATCTTAATCCGCCCGTTTTTGTTAAAGGAAATACCTCAGTTTATGAGGCAGTACAAACCATGACGCATCAAAAAAGTAGCTCTATTTTGGTCAAAGCGGGTCATAAAATTGGTATTGTTACCGATAAAGATATTCGAGATCATATCGTATTACAACGTTATTCTATAGATGATCCGATTGCCCACATCGCTTCTTATCAGCTCATTAGTTTATCTTCCCAGGATTTATTGCTTCACGCGCTGTTGGTGATGCTGAGGCATTCAATTAAACATTTGTTAATTAAGAAAAATGATAAAATTGTTGGTGTATTAGAACAAATTGATTTATTGAGCTATTTGTCAAATCATACCCGCTTAGTGGCTGTACAGATTGATCGGGCGAAAAATAAAGAGGAATTGAAAGTCGCCAGTCATAATATGACGAATATGATCAAAGCCTTTAATGCTAATGGTATTAAAATCAAATATATGATGCAATTGGTCAATGAACTCAATCAACAAGTCTTTAAAAAATTGTATGCGTTTATTGCTCCGCCTGCTTTGTTAGAAAATTCTTGTCTGATTGTCATGGGCAGTGAAGGGCGCGGTGAGCAAATTCTTAAAACCGATCAAGATAATGGCATTATCTTACGGGATGATTTTGTTTATGAAGGTTTAGAACAAATCACTGAAGAGTTTACTCAGACTTTAATCGAGTTTGGTTATCCACCTTGTCAGGGACAAATTATGGTCAATAATTCGGCTTGGTGTCGCCCTTTAAAAGATTTTCAAAACAAAATTTTTCAATGGGTAGTCGAATGTCGAGAGTCTTTATTAGACTTGGCTATTTTTTATGATGCTAAAGCGGTGGCGGGCGATGTCACATTACTTAAAGAGGCGAAACAGTATTTATATAAACATTTACAAGACAATCAGGCTTTTTTTTCTTATTTTGCTAAACCCACTTTGTCATTTGAAACGCCATTGAGTTTATTTGCAAGATTTATTGTTGATAAATCACACGAAAACGAATTAGATATTAAAAAAGGGGGGATTTTTCCGGTGGTACACGGTGTCCGTAGTTTAGCCATAGCCTACAAAATAACCGAGACGAATACAATGAAACGTATTAAAAAACTCACCGAAATAGAGGTATTTGAGCCGGTTTTTGCCACAGATTTGATTGAAGCCTTAAATTTCATGATATCTTTACGTCTTCAATTTCAATTGACAAAGATGAAACAAGGCGAATCTTATGATAATTATATTAAACCCAATCAATTGAATAAATTAGAACGGGATTTATTGAAAGATGCGCTCAAAATCGTTAATGATTTGAAAAAGTTGATCAGTTACCATTTTAAGTTAGATAGAATGACCTAAATTCATGTTAAAACAATTGAAAAAATGAATAAAGTAAGTAAGCCAGGCATTCACGGTGACAAATTCAAAGTTAAAGACATCGAATGATATTGCTTGTGGTAAAATTAACATCAGTGTGCCCTGCCTGAAATCACAATTTTCTCAAAATTGATCACAATAGGAAAAACTATCGTATGAATGAAAAGCAAATCAAATCACTAATTAGACTGACTAGTCGCTTGCATAAGCAAAAATACCCCGTGTTAGTGATAATCATCATTGTAGTGGCATCATTATTAGTCAGTAACGATTGGCTCAAAAACATCCTTTTTCCAATCGCGCCTGACGAGTGCCAGGTATTAAAAATTTACGATGGTGATACCGTCACTTTGCAATGTCATGGTCAAACTGAGAAAACCAGAGTGCGTATGTATTGCATCGACACCCCGGAAATCAAGCAAAAACCCTGGGGTACTCAAGCACGCGAACATCTGCGCTCTATCAGCGGAGACAAGGTGCAATTAGTTGAGATTGATAAAGACCGTTATGGACGAATTGTGGGGGAAGTGTATAGCGGGGGTGTCAACTTAAATCTAGCCCAAGTTAAAGCGGGTGTGGCAGCCGTTTATGACGCTTATTGTAAAAAGCCAGAATATAAAGTCGCTGAAAATGAAGCGAAAGCGGCTAAACGGGGTATATGGTCACAAGCGGGCATCCATCAAACACCTTGGGAATGGCGTAAACAACAGAGAAGTAAATAAGGACTCGTCGTCAGTATTAAATACATTTACTAATTTTATAGAATATTTTATTACTAGGAGTTAGGAGTCCAAAATTTATCTTGGGCTCCTAATATAATTAATCAAGCAGCCTTACCATGGTGGTGAAAATGACCAAAACCTTCTCTTATCCCACTAAAAAGTGAGTAAACAACGATACCGACGAGTGCAAGAACGTTTACAGCGATGATAATTGCGGGAGCAAATATAACACCCAATACAACTAGCGGAACTAATAGTGCTTTTAACATGACTTAATCCTCATAATGAAAATGTTCATTCAAAGTAACTGCAAAGATAGTGCCAAAAATAATAATATGCTACCATCCAAACTTGTTGGCAATCTTATTATGTTATAATATAATAATATTATTATAGACTGATACTCTCATTGGCACTAGTACTTTGTCAAGATTAAATTGACGGGTCATGTAGGGTGCGTCCCACGCACCCTTCAAAGCTTGGTGCGTGGGACGCACCCTACAAAACAATGTTGACAGAGTACTAGGAAGTGACTGACTCTCAGCCCAAACAGTATCAAATAACTGTGCTTATAGGGTCATGTAGGGTGCGTCCCACGCACCCTTCAAAGCTTGGTGCGTGGGACGCACCCTACAAAACAATGTTGACAGAGTCTAGGAAGTGACTGACTCTCAGCCCAAACAGTATCAAAT
>JALXAQ010000115.1 GCA_026991885.1 Thiotrichaceae bacterium | reverse complement strand
GTGCACGGAATCTGAGGTGGCAGGCTTGGATTTCGTGCATTATTATACCCTGAAAACACGTTTATTTATAATGCTTTCAATGAGTTATGCTTTTTAAGCAGACTCTAACTATTTATCGAGTTTATCCTGATCAGCGGCAAGTGATTGATTTTGTGGGGCGCGGTAAATACATCCCTGTACGCTCAACAGCGGCATCCTTGACGCAGATGCCGACAAAATCAATCACTTGCCACTAATCATTTACGCTGAATAGTTACAGTATTTTTATATTAAGATCCGTCCTCTCTCCAAGACGTTTCTGAATACATATCCCCACTCGATCAACTGTAAAATTTTTCGACAATTTTCTATTTCACCAGGATACGGGAATTGGCCGGTAGGCTTGTTATTCAGATTGTTCAAAGCGGTAAAAGGTAATGTCATTCATTGGCTTGCAGCCATTTTGGGTAAGCAGCACAATAAGAACCCCGCGAAAACCGGATAGCGTAAAGCTGGTCAGTTTGGTTTTTCTGATATTTCTTCAAACCTATGATTTAATAGAATTTTTTTGATAATGCAAGCATTCTGGTGAATTATCCGAGCTAATTGAATAAATAAGATTTTATATTTTTTCATTTTTCTAACGCAGGATGAAAAAAAACGTCGTTTTTCTTCATCCTGCTAAATCCTACATACTCCCAGACTTAAACACTTGAATTCAGAAAAATGTTAATTTGATTGTTACTCATTGAACCAAACATTCTCACGAAAAACTATTAAATCTCTGCCACCACCCCCGAAACAGCAACAAACCGATACTGACTAACCAAACCGGAGCTGGCGATGGTACAGAATTTTGTGCAACAACATCACCGGAACGGACCGCCCAGGCATAGAACGAATTATTTTTAAAATTGACTGACTGAAAGCCACTACCAAAATTAAACACCCACACCCTTATGGATGTGATATCAACCCCAAAAAAATAAATAGATGGCTGAAGATTAATAAATGGTCCACTATTGGTCAAGCAAAAAGGTGAAACAGATGAACAGCCCGATAATGCGCCTGATGCATCACGGAAACCATCATTTCCCAAACTAACATAAAACAAATTGGCCAACTCACTTCGCGTACTGGTGATGTTATATGCAGTATCAGTCGATCCATCATTCGAAAAATTAGTATTAAAATTGCCGCCATTAACCGGCTGTACATCCGGCAAGCGCCAGTCATTATAACCTCCAAAGCTTAAATTATCCGCCCAGGTTTTGGCCTCATTCCAAGTCATCAATCCATCCGCATCATAGCCAGATGTTTTGGCGTAGTTGGCGTCCTGCAACCAGGTGACATCCAGTACATCGTCATAAATCATGCCGCCGCCGCGGTCGAATAACGCAGCCTTTGAAACGGCCGAAAAATTTAATCCTATTAAGGTGATCAACAGTATGGATCTGAAGTCTTTGATTAATATCATTTCTCTGTCCTCCGAGTATCAATAAAAAAGTTTTCAGGAAAATCTAAGCAAACAAAATGCCAATCGCATAAATTCTAATCAAGCCATTGACTTACTGTGGCTTTTTTACAAATAATCAAAAAAATGTAAATTTTTCTGACATTCCGCAAAAAACATTGACTCGTAGTCATTTTTCTTATTCAAAAGCTAAACCGACGTTAACGTGACATCATTTTTTTAGCAGGATATTGAAAATGGCGGCACATCCCTGCGCTGCGGGAATCGTGAATAAATCAGCGATTCCTTATGATAAAACTCAGAAAATTGTCTCTTGAGTAACAAAATCATAAGTGAT
>JALXAQ010000114.1 GCA_026991885.1 Thiotrichaceae bacterium | reverse complement strand
AAAAAAATCCCTGTAGTTAAGTGTTTTGACAAATCCCTGCTAAAAAAAAATCCCTGTAGTTAAGTGTTTTGACAAATCCCTGCTAAAAAAAAATCCCTGTAGTTTTTTGACTTATCCCTGTCCAATCACGCCGCAGCAATCGGTATCACTTTCTCCGCCACCGATTGATATTCTTCAATCTCATGGAAATTCAAATAACGGTAAATATCAGCCGACAACGGCGCAATCCCTTCAATCTGTTGCATATATTCTGCAACTGTCGGAATTTTGCCCAGTTTCGCACAAACGGCGGCTAATTCTGCCGAAGCTAAATAGACATTGGCATCTTTGCCTAAGCGATTGGGAAAATTACGGGTCGATGTCGAAACCACTGTTGCCCCATCTTTTACCCGCGCCTGATTGCCCATACACAAGGAGCAACCCGGCATTTCGGTACGCGCCCCACTTTTTCCAAATGTCGAATAGACGCCTTCTTCAACCAATTGATGCTCATCCATGCGCGTCGGTGGTGCAACCCATAAACGGGTGGGCACGTTGTTCACATTTTCCAACACTTTGGCAGCGGCGCGATAGTGACCAATATTGGTCATGCAAGAGCCGATAAATACATCATCAATTTGAGTATCCGCCACATCTGATAAAGCCTTAACATCATCAGGATCATTCGGACAGGCCACTAAAGGTTCTTTGATCTCATTGAGATCAATGTCAAGCACGGCTGCGTATTCGGCATCAGCATCCGGTTCTAATAAAACCGGATTTTTCAGCCACTCTTCCATCGCAACAACCCGCCGCTCTAAGGAGCGCTTATCGCCATAATCATTAGCAATCATCCATTTGAGCAAGGTGACATTGGAATTTAAATACTCTATCACAGGGGCTTTGTCTAAACGCACAGTACAAGCATTGGCGGAGCGTTCGGCAGAGGAATCGGCTAATTCAAAGGCTTGCTCAACTTTTAATTGTGGCAAACCCTCAATTTCGACAATTCGCCCAGAAAATACATTCTTTTTGCCTTTTTTGGCAACCGTTAATAAGCCTTTTTGTATGGCAACATAAGGAATGGCGTTGACTAAATCTCGCAAAGTGATACCAGGCTGCATTTCGCCTTTAAAGCGTACCAACACAGATTCGGGCATGTCTAAGGGCATAACGCCTAAGGCAGCCCCAAAGGCGACTAAGCCCGAGCCCGCTGGAAAACTGATACCAATCGGAAAACGGGTGTGCGAGTCTCCACCTGTGCCAACCGTATCAGGCAAAATCATGCGATTGAGCCAAGAATGAATAATGCCATCGCCCGGGCGTAGAGAAACGCCACCACGGTTTGTTATAAACTCGGATAATTCATGGTGTAGCTTAATATCTACCGGTTTGGGATAAGCGGCAGTGTGACAGAAACTTTGCATCACTAAATCGGCAGAAAAGCCTAAACAAGCTAATTCTTTTAATTCATCGCGTGTCATCGCGCCGGTAGTGTCTTGTGAGCCCACCGTTGTTATTTTGGGTTCGCAATAGGTGCCGGGGCGTATTCCTTTGACTCCACAAGCTTTTCCGACTATTTTTTGGGCTAAGGTAAAGCCGGCTGCACTCTCTTGAGCGGGTATCGCTTGGATAAACTGGGAGGTGGGTTCTAAATTCAAGGCTTGGCGAGCTTTGTCCGTGAGGCTGCGCCCAAGAATTAAAGGAATACGTCCACCAGCTCGTATTTCATCTGGCAGCGTGGTGGGGCGCAGATCAAAATGGCTAACTTCTTCGCCTTTGTCATTGACGATGCGCCCTTGGTATGGATGAATGGTGATGACATCGCCCGTGTTGAGTTGGCTGACATCGCATTCTATCGGTAATGCCCCTGAATCTTCAGCAGTATTAAAAAAAATAGGGGCAATTTTGCCACCCAAAATCACACCACCTTGGCGTTTGTTGGGTACATAAGGAATATCATGTCCGATATACCACAATACCGAGTTGATAGCCGATTTACGCGAAGAGCCGGTACCTACAACGTCACCGACATAAGCTATGGGATGCCCTTTTTGTTTGAGCGTTTCTATGGTTTCCAATGCCTCTGGCATTTTGCTGGAGAGCATGGCTTTGGCATGTAGCGGAATATCAGGGCGGCTCCAAGCTTCAGACGCGGGGGATAAATCATCAGTATTGGTTTCGCCAGGGACTTTAAATACTGTAACAGTGATCACCTCTGGCAATGCCGGTTTAGTAGTAAACCATTCGGCATCTGCCCAGGCTTTGAGGACTTTTTGAGCCCACTCATTGCTTTTTGCCTTATCGACAACATCGTGGTAAGCATCAAACATTAACAAGGTATGTGATAAACCTTGCGCCGCAAAGGATGCCAGCTTGTCATCATCGAGTAACTCAATCAGGGCTTGAATATTATAGCCACCCAGCATAGTGCTCAATAAAACTGTCGCTTGTGTTGGCGTTATCATAGCGCAATCGGTATTGCCTTTGGCAACGTCAGCCAAAAAACTGGCTTTGACATAAGCGGCTTCATCTACACCTGGGGGAACACGGTGTGTTAGCAAATCAAGTAGGGTTTTTTCTTTACCCGTCGGTGGATTTTTGATAAGTTCTATCAGGGCAGCCACTTGCTCGGCATTTAAGGGCAAAGGTGGCAAGCCTTGGCTAGCGCGTTCTTCAAGATGTTGTTGATATTCCTGTAACATTTTTTTTGTTCCCCAAAAATTTTTAGTGATTGATTTATAGTCAATCGCTTTAGCGATGCGACAAATTAATATTGTATTGCCTTGTTTTTAAAATGTCTATAGCTGCAACAAATGACTGCATAGAATGATTGCATTGATTTTTTTAAATATTAAATAAAATTTTTATTTATAAAAATAAAAAAATATTATGATATGTTTTTATATTTTGCACAGTTATGATTGAATAATTTGTAGAATCTGAATATGCTATATTGAACGATTTCGTTGCAGGACGCTCCTGCAAGGAGAAAATATGAAAATAAAAAGATTTATTGAAAGATTTATAAGCATCATCATCCTACTTATCTGTTTTTGTGCTTCCGCCTGGAGTATCAGCGACGATGAAATCATCCAAGGTTTAGAAGCCTTGGGAGACTTGGAAGCGGCATATTCTTTGGCTTACAATATCGCCAAACAGCAAAATACTTATGAAAGATGGCGTGATATTGCCATCAAGTATGCACAGTTTGACACGGACAATAGAGCTTACCTGCAAGCCTGGCAACAAACCTACAAGCTGAATCAAGAAGCCATTTATCGGGATTTTTTAACAATCAAACCACAGTCTCCGTTTAATCGTTATGCTATCCATGCCCTTTTTAAATTAATAAAATCATCAGATAACATTGAAAAATATCAACAATTTATCACAGAATTTCCAGATGTGATAGAATCTATTGAAGCCGTGCTCAAAACGCACGAAATTGCTTTTCAGCGAGCAAAAAAAATAAATGATCCATTGGTTTTTGATGCCTTTGTGGCTACTTTTTACGGGGCTAAACAAATCCCCATGGCAATAGATCAGGCTTTTAAAGCCGAAAAACTGATGATTGAAAAAAAAGTAAGCCAAACCAAAAATTATGAAGAACGTGAATATATTGCACGTCGCTTGTTTAATGAAGCGCGTCTTGCCGAAAAACAAGAGAATTCCTTGGTTGCCCCGCGTAAATACAGGTTGCTCAATTTAGAAATATTCATAGAAACTCAGGTATTTACAGAACTCTTGGATAGAGAGGAACGTCTTGCCTATCAAAAATTGATGGCAGATAAACAGGCTGAAATTGCCAAAAGTATCCAAGAAATGCGAGAAGCTATCGTAGAAACTATCCAAGTTCAAACTCAACACTTGGAAAATACAGTAGTGAATGAATTACAACGCCAAGGGCAAAGTTTAGAAGAGATCATTGCCGAGCAAAATCGCTTATTGACAGAAAAACTTGATACAGTCAATAAAAATCTTCAGCAAGGCTATCTTGCGGGTGTCGGTACCGAACTGGCGGATTTAGTACCCATTGTGGGAACAGGCTTAAAAATAGCTAAAATCATCGGCAGAGTATCGCCGGCTATTGCAAGAGCCTTATCAAAACCCAACAAGCAGCAAGCCGTCTTGTTTGCAAAACCAACGGATTCAAGCGATTGAAACCCTTGTCGTTCTTACTTAAACTTAAATATAATAAATGAAAAAATTCACTTTAGTAGCCAGCCTTTTATGCTTATTTTCCTTATCAGTACAAGCAGGCGAGGGTAGCTTAGCACTCACAAGCGAGCCAAGAGAGGCAGAAGTTTATATTAATGGTGAACTTAAAGGCAACACGACTCCTCTGATACTGAGACTCCCTGAAGGCAAACACCAGGTAGAGATCAAAAAAGCGGGAAAACAGAGTGTCAACTTAGAAATCGTGATTGCCGATGGTGCGGTAGTCTCTCAGAAAGTCACATTGCTTGACATAGCACCACCACAGCTACCCACGAAAATTTCTGATATGTTACATCCCATACGTGATGTTTTTGAAACAACGGCAGAATTTAAAGAACGTCGCCAACAATTACTCGATACTTTTAACCAAGCAGTACAGCAACAAGACTCACGTTATCAAGCCGGCGTTGCCTATTTGAATAAAAATGGCTATGATATTGAAAATGCAATCTTTCCGGTACGTCTGGAATGGCAAGCGTCATGGTTAAAAGAATTTAAGTTGCCAGAAAAGGGTCATATTATTGCTCTGCGTGATGATGCTAAACAACTTTGGGAGGCAGGTGAACAAAAACCCTTATATGTTTATGTAGAATTTAAGGACAATCAACTGAAAGTCAGTCAGCCCATTTTAGTTGGTTTAGAAAAAGAATGGACAATCAATATTAATAAGCAGTTACCGATCCATTTGCAAATGACTTGGCAAGGAGATGAAGAGCCTATTAGTGTTGCAGCCTTCAATTTTGATATTAGTCTTTTCGCCTCCAGCCGTGGCTCAATTATTAACTTATGGGAAGTCAGCACAGGAAAAAAACTACACACATTAGAAGGCCATAAATACGATGTATCCTCTCTGGCTTTCAGTCAGGATGGTCAGACTATCGCCTCCGGTAGCATGGATAACACGATTAAAGTCTGGGAAGTGAGCAGCGGCAAGTTACAACACACGCTGAAAAACAGATTATTTTTTGGTAATGGACATAAAGATCATGTGAATTCAGTTGCCTTTAGTGCTAACGGAAAACTGATCATATCAGGCGGTGCCGACAATACCGTTAAAGTATGGCAAGTCAATAAAGGTGAAGTGCTACAGACTTTAAAAGGACATAAAGATGAAGTGACATCCGTGGCGGTTAGAAAACGTGATGATGGGATTTTAATGATTGCTTCAGGCAGTCAGGACAAAACGATTAAACTATGGTTTGATGGCGTACCTCTTTACACCTTCACCGGCCATCAAAATAGCATCCTGTCTCTTGCCATTAGCCCTGATGGAAAGTTGCTTGCCTCTGGCAGTCGGGATAAGACAATCAAATTGTGGCCCACTGTGCCCTGTCAAAGGCCACGTACTTTACAAGGTCATCAATCTGAAGTGATTTCACTGACATTCAGTCCTGACGGCAGTTTGTTAGCCTCAGTCAGTGCTTCCGAAATGAAATTGTGGGAGGTAGCCAGTGGAGCACTTTTATATACTATAGAGGTTTCAAAAAAACCAGAAAATTTTAAGAGTGCTGTTGCTTTTACGCAGGATGGGTGTCAGTTAGCATTGGGAAATGAATTGAATATTGTCAAAATATGGGGAGCTAATCCCGTAGGCATTACACAGGAGAAAAACGATGAATAGCTTTAAAATAACGGCGTTAATACTCATCCTATCCTTATCGGGATTGCCCGTGATGGGAGAGGAGAAAGCGGAAGAAAATAAAACTCAAGGGGCTTTTTGGGGGGCATTTTTAGGTGCTGTCGTCGGTGCTTTTATAGGTGATGATAACGAAGATCAAGCGAGAAATGCAGCGATTGGGGCGGCGATTGGTGCTGGTGCCGGACTATTACTAGGCAAAACACTTGATCAGCCTCAAAAAGCACAAGCGGCAGAGTCGGAAAGTGATCGCGCAGATCGCATTATTCGAGAAATGCGTGCCACTAACCAACAATTGAGGGATGACTTGAGCGGTTATCAACAACAAATTGAGCGGCTCGAACAGGCGAAAAGCCAAGGTAATGTGAATTATCGTGATTTGCAAAAACAAAAGCAAATCCTGCAAGAACGCCAAGCGAGTGCAGAACAAGCTTTATCTCAATTGACAAATGAGTTGAAACTTTTACAACAACTTTATCGAGACTCCCAGCGGGAGAATGAGTTACTGCAATGGCAAATTAGAATTGCTAAACTGGAGCAGGAAAAATACGAATTGGAGTCTAGTCTCGCTGATTTGATGGCGATGAAGTCTCGTCTATAATTTCAACTCGTCCAAAATAAATTTTGGACTCCAAAAAAAGTAAAAACAGAGGATATTTATGGAAAAAGCAGTCGCGGTGGAATACCAACAAGTCAAGGACTATTACGGTAAAACATTAAAAAATACGAATGATTTACAAACCGATGCTTGTTGTACGGATGACAACATGCCAGGATACATAAAAAATACGCTCTCCGATGTTCACGATGAAGTCATGGCGCGTTATTATGGCTGTGGATTGCTAGCCCCTGAGCATCTTGAAGGGATGCGTATTTTGGATTTAGGGAGTGGTTCTGGACGAGATTGTTATGTCTTATCGCGTCTCGTGGGCGAAAAGGGTCAAGTTGTGGGTGTTGATATGACATCGGAACAACTTGAGGTAGCCAATAAATATATTGATTACCATACACAAAAATATGGTTACAACAAAGCCAATGTAGAATTCAAGCACGGTTATATTGAACGTTTGGATGAGCTTGGTTTTGAGGACAATAGTTTTGATATTGTCATTTCTAATTGCGTGATTAATCTTTCACCCGATAAAGAGGCCGTTTTGCGTGAAGTTTATCGAGTGCTGAAGCCATGTGGAGAAATCTATTTTTCTGACGTTTATGCTGATCGTCGAGTGCCTACTGCTTTAGTGAAAAATCCTTTGTTGTACGGAGAATGTTTAAGCGGTGCTTTGTATTGGAACGATTTTTTGACGCTTGCCAAAAAAATGGGGTTTCTCGATCCGCGTTTAGTAGAAGATCGGCGGCTTCAGATTGATAATGAAGACGTTCAGACATTAGTTGGCACTATTCGTTTTTTCTCGGCTACCTATCGCTTGTTTAAATTGCCCGACTTAGAAAGTGCTTGTGAAGACTATGGGCAAGCTGTGATTTATAAAGGGACTATCCCGTACCATGAAAAGGTGTTTAAGTTGGATAAACATCATATTATTGAGACGGATAAAGTTTTTCCCGTTTGTGGCAACACTTATCGGATGTTGCATGAAACACGCTTTGCGCCCCATTTTGAATTTATTGGTCATTGGGAGAGGCACTATGGTATTTTTGAAGGTTGTGGTACGAATTTACCCTTTAAGGATGAGAGTCAGGGGATGATTGAGGCGACGAGTGGTTGTTGTTAAAGGTTTTTTCCTTTGTAAAGACCTCAGAGGTTTTCAAAACCTCAGAGGTCTGGGCCAAAACAGTTTACCGTGTGAGTAGCGACCAGCCGCCCAAAAAGCAGTAAGCAAACAAAAAGAGATAGCTGCTCAGCAGCAATAGGAAAGTCAAACGAGCAAATCGAGAAGGAATACCTGTATCTACCCCCTCTCTAATGGAACCTTCTACGTCACCCGCCAGGGCGATTACCAAGCCGAAGGCCACGATACCCGCCACGAGGCTCGCCACAAGGGAAAACAGGCCGAAGCTTAGCCCGAACACTACGCCTACCGTCATGCCTATTGCCACCTGGCCCACTATGCTGACTGTCAAAACGGAGGCCATAGCGGTTGTCACGCCCCCCACCACTAAGATAGCGACACCAATCACCATGGCGACCGTCATGCCACCCTTCACGCCGAAGATGACGCTGAAGGCTATGAAGCTCCCCACACAGAACGCCATGAAGAGGGCCAGGTGGAAGGCTTTTTCATTATCAATATCTCCTAGCCATCCCGTTAATAGCCAGCATACTGCCAACAAGGCACTGAGCATCAGGTAAATTTTTGGACCCCATGCCTTAGCCGAATGAGGCAACAATTCTAAGCTTAATGCTAATATAGGTATTAACAAAGACAACCATATCAGAGTACTGAGCAACCACTTGCCTACGCGAGTTTCATTATCATCAGGAAGTTGCTGATAATTATTTAATTGTTGGGGCATGACTAAAGTCCACCACAATAAGCGTAAATGGTCGAAGGGATTTAAAGGAGAAAGAGTGTTGTCATACACTTTTTCCGCACTCTCTTGCTTTTCGGTGATCGGTTTATCTGGTATCCGTTGTCCCTTCAAATGCCCTTGAACAGCCGTTTCTGTCTTTTGCTCACTGGCGGTATCTCCTTGATTCACATTGTCATACGCTTTGAGTGCCCGGTTATCTAGGCTGATAGACTGATCTAGGGCGAGATTTCCTACCTTCTTATCTACTTGTATCCGTTTTTTAGCAGCTTGTGCCGATCTTCCCTTCAAATCATCAGCATGAACAGCAGGTGGTTGCCTCCCCTTCTTCTCTTTTCTTCTTTTCTCTCGGTTCTCTTTAATGGTTTTTAAACGATTCAGCAGTTGTCGTGCAGATTCCGGTCGTTTGTTGGGCAGTTCCTCAACACAATCAAACAATAATTCAGGCAAGCCTGGCACCTTTGGCAAATTTTTTGCCGAAAATCGTTGTGGACTTAAGCCGGTCCAAAAACGATACATCGTCGCCCCAAAGGCAAATACATCACTTCTAGCACTGGGCTTGCCAGTATAACCTTGTTGCTCTGGCGACACGTAATGTAAACTGTCCATCACGGCTTGCCCAAATTGGCTTAATCCAGCTTGATTTTGCCGTGTTAAAGCTTCTTGCTGCAAAGAAGGTACAAGCGTGGATAAGCCAAAATCACTGATTTTCAGCGGCACCGCTGATGGGCTATCTTTCAGCAACAGATTGGCGGGTTTTAAATTTAAGTGATAAATATCCTTATCATGTGCTCGCTGTAAAGCTTGGACGATTTGTAAAGCGATTTGCCAACCGGTTTTTAAATCCATTCGACCATATTTTTCTAACCAAGTTTCACCATTTATAGCCCCTTCAAGGTATTCTGTGACAAAAAAAGCCCTTTTATTGCTATAACCCGCCTCTAATGGCTCAGGCATATAGTCACCGACTATTTGATGTATGGCGACGGCTTTTTTAAAAAGCTCTTGAGGCTCGCCCTTGAGCGTTCCCCAAAAGCATTTGACGACAACTTGTTTTTTCTCTATCGCAGGGTTATTGTTGTCACACAAAAACACGCACCCCATTCCCCCTGCACCTAATAATTTCACCATGGGATAGGTTTTGACATCATGCAAAGCATACTGTTCAGGATTGCGAGCAATCGCCGCTTTTAAATCAACTAAGGCTTTGTCATAAGCCTTGCCCCGCAATTGCACTTGAAAGCGATTGAAATAAGCCAGTGCCTTTTCTTCATCAGTCGGAGTATTTTTAATGACTTGCAAAAATAAGCCTTCTGCTTGTTCCAAATCCCCTGTAGAAGACGTGGCACTCCCAACCATGAGTGCCAGCCGATTGTATTCTGGCAATTCAGTCGGCAAATGTTTTAAGTTAGAAACGGATTTTTCAATGATTGTCCGAGTTTTTGTATTATGTCGAGTGAATTCATCGCTGGCTTTCAGCTGTGAAGATAGCTGCAATTCTTTCATGATTTGCGACATTCGCGCTTGGTTGAATAAGAGCGTTTCTTGTTGCAATACGACCCAGCTTTTTTCAAATCGCTCATCAGTGCGAAATTGTTCAGCTAAGAAAAACAGCATCACCTTGCCCAAGAGATCGTCATGACGGAGAAAGGTAGCCAACTTGTCATCCACCTTTGCTATCGTCTGCATTTGTTCTAGCAAAAAATCGGTGAGCGCGACGGTGCTTAAGTCGGTTTGGGTGATTTTTTCAAATTGAAAAAGTGGCTCTTTGTGTTCACTAAAAATCTTCAAAGCATCGCTTTTAAGGCCGTGACTAGCGATTTTTTCAGCAAATTGGGCAATAAATTCTTGGCGAATTTTTAGCAATAGGAAGGGCCGTTCTTGGGCGATTTCATCGCTGATCGCTTCAAGTGTTCTATCAAAACTGTCTTGATATTTTTTGCTTATCTCATCGGCGGAAAAAGTCAATTGTGCTTGTAGAACAGAGAAGGCTTTTTCTCCTTCCGCTTTCGCAAAATCTGCAATAGCAGGGTTGTCCTCCAGTAATGCGTTTAGTCCAATTTTTAGGAGTGATGATGCTAATGACATGTGTGTTGTTCCTTAAAATCTCATAATTAAATTAAGGGTTATACTAGACATTATTGGAAATAACGATTAGTGTACCCGTCGCTCTGTTATTTTTTGCACCGCGTGCAATATTATCGTCAAAAATTGGGTCTAGTCTAATTCACTGGCTTTTATTTTAATAATAGTTCATTTACACGGAGATTTTCATGTTACCGACTTTACCTTTATTACAAAAAACGGATTTTCCAGCTATAAAACGCAGCACTTTGGAGACTTTACAAGTCAATTTAGGTTATATGTGCAATCAACAATGTATCCATTGTCATGTCAATGCGGGTCCAAATCGTACCGAAATCATGGGGCGTGATACTTGTGAGCAAGTTTTAAGTTTTTTACGCGCCACCCCTTCAATTGAAACCTTAGATTTGACGGGGGGGGCACCTGAATTAAATCCAGATTTTCGTTACATGGTCAAAGCGGCTCGACAAGCTGGAGTACATGTGATTGATCGTTGTAATCTTACCATTTTATCGGTGCCAGAACAGACAGATTTAGCAAAGTTCCTTGCAGAACAAGAGGTTGAAATTATTGCCTCCTTGCCCTGTTATTTGAAAGAAAACGTTGATAGGCAACGCGGCAAAGGGGTTTTTCAAGAGAGCCTCGCTGGTTTGCGTCAACTCAATGCTTTGGGGTATGGACAAATTGAGTCGAGTTTGAGGCTTAATTTGGTGTTTAATCCACAGGGACCCGATTTGCCAGCACCACAAGCGGCTTTAGAAGCTGATTATAAAAAGTTTTTAAGGGAAAAGTATGGCATAGTGTTTAATCAATTGTACACGCTTTGCAATATGCCCATACAACGTTTTGGGAGTTTTTTGATTACGAAAGGGCAATTTAATAGTTATATGCAGTTGTTACGCGATGCCCACAGTGATGATAATTTGGAGACGGTGATGTGTCGCAATTTAATCAGTATTGATTGGCAAGGTTATGTGTATGATTGCGATTTTAATCAAATGTTGGGCTTGCCCTTGCTTTTGGAGACACCGACACAACGGCATATTTCAGAATTATGTGATGTGAATTTAGAAGGTAATCCGATTGTTGTCGCGGGACATTGTTATGGTTGTACGGCGGGACAAGGTAGTAGTTGTGGAGGTGCGTTGTTTTGAATGGGCGGCTGTCAATTATCATTCCGGCTTTAAATGAGCAAGCGGTTATCGTGGAGACTTTGCAGACTTTGCAAGTTTTGCGTGAGCTGGGACATGAAGTGATTGTTGTTGATGGTGGCAGTCGCGATAAAACGCGCAGTTTAGCAGCCCCTTTAGTGGATCGCATTTTGCGGGCAGATCGTGGACGGGCACGGCAGATGAATGTGGGTGCCCAGTTTGCTCATCATGATATTTTGTTGTTTTTACATGCCGATACCCGTTTGCCAGCAGAGGCGGATGTTTTTATTTTTGAGGGTTTAGAAAAAACGGGGCGAAAATGGGGACGGTTTGATGTGCGCTTATCGGGGCGGGTATGGTTGTTGCGCGTGGTGGAGCGTTTGATGAATTGGCGTTCTTGTTTGACGGGTATTGCGACGGGTGATCAGGCGATTTTTATGCAGCGCAGCTTGTATCAGCAGGTGACGGGTTTTCCTGATATTCCTTTAATGGAGGATATTGCTTTGAGTCGTCGTTTGAGAC
Organism: Thiotrichaceae bacterium; assembly: GCA_026991885.1. Taxonomy (GTDB): domain Bacteria; phylum Pseudomonadota; class Gammaproteobacteria; order Beggiatoales; family Beggiatoaceae; genus Thiomargarita. Next base: position 8,743 of record JALXAQ010000114.1, on the reverse strand, counting down.
GTTTTAGTCGTCCTATGTGCATACAAACTCCGGTGCTCACTTCTAGCCGTCGTTGGGAAGAGTCTGGTGTTGTGCGGACTATTTTGCTGATGTGGGGCTTACGTTTGGCTTATGCCTTGGGTGTGAGCCCTTCGACTTTAAAAAGATTTTATTAATTAATTGTTGAGTACAGCTCAATGAATGGTGGGTTTCGCTCCGCTCTACCCACCCTACATTCTACTACATTCTACTTTTTTTTATGACGAAAAGTCATGTATTACAAATATTTGCTAAAGCTCCCAAACCGGGTATGGTTAAAACGCGCTTGATTCCAAAATTAGGCGAAAAGGGGGCAACTGATTTGCATAAACAATTAGTCAAGCATTGTCTGCAACAATTCAGTGGTTTATTTTCGGTACAATTATGGTATGCGCCATATCATCCGTTTTTTGAAGCTTGCCAAACTGAATTCGGAGTGAGTTTGCACCGTCAACAAGGGGCTGATTTAGGAGAACGCATGGCTTATGCTTTAGCCAGTGCGGCGCCCACGCCTGCGGTGTTGATAGGCAGCGATTGTCCGAGTTTAAAGGCGGAAAGTATTCGTGAGGCTTTTGCTGCTTTGCAACAAGGTTATGCTGTGGTGTTAGCACCGGCAGAAGATGGGGGTTATGTGTTAATAGGTATGCAGCAAGTCAGACAGGCGTTATTTACTGATATGCCTTGGGGCACGTCACAGGTGTTGACGGAGACACGGGCGCGTTTGCGTGATTTAGGCTTGCGCTGGTATGAATTGCCTAGACAGTGGGATGTTGATCGTCCAGAGGATGTTAAGCGTTGGTACAAGGAGAAAATTTCGTGAATTTACAGCAAGAAACTTGGCGAGTTTTCCAGATTATGGCGGAATTTGTGGAAGGTTTTGAGGAGTTATCGACTATTACGCCCTCGGTGAGTCTGTTTGGCTCTGCCCGCTTTGCCGCTGATCATCCTTATTGTCGCTTGGCTGAAGAGATTGCCCGTGAGTTGTCAGATGCGGGATTTTCAGTGGTGACAGGCGGTGGTCCGGGAATTATGGAAGCGGCTAATAAAGGGGCTTTTGCAGGCAGATCACAGAGTATTGGTCTAAATATCACTTTGCCACATGAACAAAAAGTCAATCCCTATCAGAATCTTTCATTGAATTTTAGGCATTTTTTTGTGCGTAAGGTGATGTTGGTTAAATATGCGTCGGCTTATGTGGTGCTACCGGGAGGATTTGGCACTTTAGATGAGTTGTCAGAAGTCTTTACTTTGGTACAAACCAATAAGACTCAACGGGTGCCAGTTATTTTGGTGCAAGGCGCGTTTTGGCAGGGTTTGCTTGATTGGTTTAAAGATCAACTCGTCGCACATAAAACCATCAAGCCGGCAGATTTAGATTTAATCACGGTGGTTGAGAAGTCAAGCGAAGTGGTGGAGACGATTTTTAATTTTTATGACAATCGTAAATAAAAACAAGGGTGTTTCTTATGGAACCGTTAAATTTTTCTGAACTGTTAGAAAGTCTCAGTCAGGAGACTTCGTCCAAGGATAAAAAAACTTTGGTACAAACAGCAGCGAGTAAAAATACGTTTACGAGTTATCAGGTAGCGGAAATGCTGGAACATTTTTCATTTTCCAAGGATCAATTGCGGATACTCCAAGTACTGCGTCCTAAAATTTCTGATATAGGCAACAGCTTTCAGCTCATGGACGTGTTTACTTTTGCTAAAGATAAGAAAAGGGCAAGTCAATTACTTGGACAACCAGAAAATGTGGAATCCGCACTGAATATGTTAAAGCATAGGGAATTATCCCAAGGTGTGGAAATGCCCGCTGCGATGGAAGAATCAGCTTTTTCTGAACTGTTGCAGGTGCTGGATAGGCAATCTTTTCCAAAGGAAAAACTCTATTTGATAGAACTTGCGGCTTTCCGTAATACTTTTACGTCGAATCAGGTTGTGCTGCTTATGGAAAAATTTAAATTTTCCAGACATAAACTGAGATTATTAGAAATAATCCATTATAGAATTACTGATCCAGAAAAAAATTTTCAGATTGTAAGTGCGTTTGATCGTGGTTTAGATAAAAAAAGGGCGAGTGAGTTGCTTAAATAAGAATTTCAGTTGGAGTCCAAAGCTTTAGCTTTGGACTAAGGATATTCAAATATGAAATATAAACGACATCCAAACAGTTTTACAGATTAACTGATATGGGAAAGCAGCTTTCTTACTTTTCCAGAGAAGAATTGATGCCATTATTTTATCGTCTTCTTGGAATTGTTTTTATTACAAATTCATTTGTATATGCGCTAATCAAGTGAATAGCGGCACCTGGGTTGAGGCTCAATCCCGTTTACCAAATAAACCTTCCAACATCCGTTGGGCGACGGCATACCCTTTATCTGCTGCCTGTCTTATCCAATAAAGGGATAAATTGCTATTTTTTTCTACTCCCCAACCCTGCCCGTACATGATGCCCAACATATATTGTGCTTCAGGCAATTGTGCTTTGGCGGCTCGACGAAAATATTCAACTGCTAGGCGGTTATCCTGTTCCACGCCACGACCATTATGATAAATCCAACCCAGTGCATACATGGCTTTGGGATGTCCTTGCACTGCGGCTGCTTCTAGCCATTGCCTAGCCAGTGTATCGTCACGCGGGACTTCCAATCCACGAGCGTAACGCATTCCCCGTTCATATTGGGTATCGGCGGTGGGTAGTTCGTCGGCTATTGCCAATAGCGGCAACAATAACAAGCAAAAAATTTTCATAATAAAGGAGTCCAAGATTTATCTTGGACGTCCAAGATAAATCTTGGACTCCAAAATATCAGAAAGACTATGGATAGAATTTATCTAGCGGATCAGTGTGCGGCTCTGCACCACTACGCACCGTTTTGGGATCATTCCCCTGGCTGTAGGCACCTATCTCTTTTATGCTGATTGAACCGTCCTCTATCACGTCCATTTCAAAGACAGTCCAAACATCGTTCTCACCCAACAAGCTCTCTTGATTCTCCTTGGGAGGATAAAATGTACGAGATGGCTGATTCCCAATATTCAGTACCACGACGGCGTTGTCAGCCAGCGTGCCCGTTCCTAGAAAGTGATAGACACTAAAACGGTAAGTACCCGGTCTGAATTGTTCAGTGTCGGTGGGCGGCGTAATGGTAACGGTTTCTGGCCCATAGGAGAATCTATCATCTACATCTAGGACAGCCACACCTTCGCCGGAATTTTTATGATCCCAATAGATATGAAAACGATCAGCCTCGTTTATGTCCCCTTCAGGCTGCCCAGGGGCAGGGCCAGTCAGATGGGCATCCAGATCGCGAGGTTCTTCGCCCCAAGTCAGAATAACGCGCACTTCTTTAGACGACAATATTGGAGTCAAAGCAATAGATAGCTGTGGATTGTCACCACAAACGAGGTCCACATTTCTTGAGGCACTGATAAAATTAGTGTGACTAACGACCACTTCTTTGACACCTTCTGGCAATTCACTAAATGATGCTATACCTGTCTCATCCGTACTGGCTGACACATCGCCCACAGCGACATTGACGTTGGCCAAAATCTCACCAGTGACGGCATGATTCACCAAAACACTAAAATTGGCACACTTAAGACCAGGCGGATCAATCACCACTGGTACCAGATGCAAGGTTTCCTTATCAAAGTGGAATCCAACATCGTAATAGACAGTGATAATTTGTGGAGGCCCGCCGAAGGGGTTCGCTATTTCAGTATCCACACGGATATTGTTGATTTGCACCACTTCAGGGGCCGTTCCAAAGCCCGATGTGTCGGTGAAATCAATTGTGAATTGCGCCTGTGCCAATCCTGCAAGCACTAGCGAAAGTGTTGTAATGAACAACTTGAACAGTTTCATGTTATACCTCTTCGAGTAAAAAAAATAAAATAAAAATATAAATATATAAAATGTGTAGCCGGTTATACTTTTAACTATAGTCTAAAGAATTCTTTATGGCAATAAAAATTCTTGATGGTAATAAAAATTGCTCTACTCACAGACAAACTATTGGCCAAAATTTTTTGAACACGATTTTGAGCGTTTTGTTGGGGGTTAAAAACAGGGATATTTATTCCCCTACTATTAATAAACGGATCAATCCTCAAGATTTGCCAAAATATTTTGGAGTCCAAGAGAAATCTTGGACTTTTTCCTTAAAAACACGTTGCCCCCCTACCAAAAATGTTAATAAACTTTTGTGTACTAAGTAGTTTGAGAGCCGGTTTTGGCATCATCTCACCCACCACCCCCATAGCAACTCCAAAACTATAACAGACTAAATCAGTCCACAAAAAACCATGCCCAAGCACTAACGCACCAAGACGATATTGACGAATGTCATCAATCCAAGGCGCGTGATACAGTTGACTTAATTCAATGCCGAGTGAAAAAAGTAGAGCGATAGCCGCCACTTCCACTGTTGAAAGTGATGCAAAAATAAAGCCAATCATGAGAAACGCCATCAATGCCCAAAGGGTATCACCGGCGTAGGTGCTTATAAACTCGGGCAGTATCTCAGAATAATCTGTGCTGGACGGGGTTTACAACTCCGTCCGTCACGTTTGATTTTAATGCAAAGGCAATTCTTCTTGTAGCACAGAAGGCGGTAACTTTATAAGCTCAGAATTTGGCAATGGCACACTCCCCAAACTACTCACTGAGGATTCTTGCAACCCATCTACATTCCCCACCACCAAACTATCTGGCGACAAAGAATGCAATTGAACCCAATCACTGTTGTTCATCCACACCCAAATCCCATAACTGACACCAAAGTCAATAATAACATCGTCTTGTCCACTACTATCTATATCACCCGTCACCAAACTCTCTGGCGACAAAGAATGCAATTGAACCCAATCACTGTTATTCATCCACACCCAAATCCCATATGCGGCACCAAAATCGATAATGATTTCATCTTCTCCATTACCATCATCACCCGTCACCATGCTCTTTGGCGACAAGGAATGCAATTGAACCCAATCACTGTTGTTCATCCACACCCAAATACCATATTGGGTGCCAAAGTCGATAATAACATCGTCTTGTTCACTACCATCTACATTCCCCACCACCAAACTATCTGGCGACAAAGAATGCAATTGAACCCAATCACTGTTATTCATCCACACCCAAATCCCATAACTGGCACCAAAGTCAATAATAACATCGTCTTGACCACTACCATCTATATCACCCGTCACCATGCTCTTTGGCGACAAGGAATGCAATTGAACCCAATCACTGTTATTCATCCGCACCCAAATACCATATTGGGTGCCAAAGTCGATAATGACATCGTCTTGACCATTAACATCTATATCAGCCGTCACCATGCTCTTTGGCGACAAGGAATGCAATTGAACCCAATCGTTGTTATTCATCCACACCCAAATACCATATTGGGTGCCAAAGTCGATAATGACATCATCTTGACCACTAGCATCTATATCAGCCGTCACCATGCTCTTTGGCGACAAGGAATGCAATTGAACCCAATCGCTGTTGTTCATTTTGAGCCAGAGTCCATAGGTGTCGCCAAAATCAATGATAAGGTCGTTCTTAAAAATCACATTGTTCTTAAAACGGACGGCAACGATCCGATCAACATAAAAATTCTCGATCTCTGATCCGGCACTAAACCAAATGTCGCGTCCCGTTTCATAGGAAAACTGGGTGTTGTCGTTAGGAAATTCAAAAACATGGTACTCCGCGTCCTGAACTTCGGATAGCTTGATCTCTAAATGCTCTCCTGGATCAACTCCCATATAAAACGCTGTATTATCTGGATTTCCACCAGACTTCGGCTCAACCCTAACATAGGCATACAGCGTCCACTCTCCCTCAGTGGGTAGCATATTCAGCTTCATTTGAATTGCCCAAACGCCGTTGTCACCGCTTTTCTTGACAGCACCATTGTCAGAAGCCTTGGAATCTTCTACCCATTCTGCGTTATCGTAAAGCTCCAAATCAATGTCCTGATAATCAACCCAGTCTTCTTCCGACAAGCCATCAGCAACGCCAGGTACTGGCGGGTTAGTACGATTGATGTCCATGGCCGCATATAGTGCATCGATAGAAGAATCTTCGCTATAGTTGACAATACCAGCCTCAGTGACATATTGCTCAAACCGTGAGCGCCGGTCCGGATCGTGCGTCCAGGTGATACCTCTTTCCAGTGCTTCTGCTTCGTATAAATGTTCCCTCAGTCGGATCGTCATATCAACACCCAGCCGTACTTCATGCACATGACGGCTATAATTTCCGCTTGCTGCCGCATCCGCATCCGCCAGCAAGTGATCAGCCTGCTGGATAAAATCCAAGCTCAAATACTTAGAAGTTATGCGCTGCCTGACTGAAATACGCTCCCCAGTCTCTTGCAATGACTGGTGCAGAGCCTCGACATATTGTTTGATATAAGGGGCGGAAGGGCCATAATATCCCTCAATGAATTCATCAATAAGACTCTTGTAATCCTGATTTGGATTCCACAATAGACGTGCTGCTACCCAGGCTCGAAGAGCTGCAAATTCTGCACCGACTGTCCCATAGCTCCCCTCGCCAAAATATCCTTTCACATTGCTAATATTGGCTAAATACTGTATGTTCTGACTCATTTGGAAGATATTTGGCAATGGTTGCAAATAGTTCTGAAAGTTTGTTATATAATCCCAGATGTTTAAGTTTCCCGCAATCTGCGCCCAGCCATTAATAGTGGCATCGATCAGAGAGTTATTTAGATCGCTGTACGGCTTTCCAAAATCCGCGTGAATTGGCGCGATCTCGATCATCAGATAGTCGGGAACGGTTAATCCCGTTGGTGGTTCAAAACTCCACTGATAAGCCGATATACCCAGCTTGGCATTCGGATGTGTTTGGCGAACCCGATTCGCAACATCGGTAACCATGTCCACTATAGGAGCAGAAAGAGTGCCACCATGGGCATCTGCAAAAGAACGACTTTCATCGTCAGGCCACCAGCCGTTATCCATCTGAAAAAAGCCGTACCAGAAATCATCTCCGTTCTCTATGATTGCATTTATAAAAGTGTTGGCGGCTTCTTGCCGACAATCAGAATCCATCGCTAGAATTTGCCCGCCATCATGACAGTTTTCGCTAAGAGCTGTATAGAAGGTATGTCCTCCGTCAGGGCCGCCAGGAACATGCTTGGACCATGTATTGATCCCATCATCATAGTCTTCATAAATGCGATGGAACCGGTTGCCGTTCAGCCGGTTTCGTTGACGATAATTGCCGTCATCCGTGTCTGCATTGAATATCTCTCGATAGGTGAAGCGGGGAATCTGAAGATCATTCATCGGCGCGACTGAAAGAGTGCTCCTTGCAGGCACCACTTCAAATTCTGGCGAAAACCAGCGCACTCCAAAATAGGTATCAAGGAAGTGATATACCCCATACAATGTCCCGCGCTCAATGGCTCCTGCAATGTAAATATCCTCATGGAAATTCAGGATTCTAAAACTGTCAGCACTCATTGAATTGAATCCCATTTCAGTTTCATGAGCCAAAGTGAGCGGATTGTTACGACCGACCACAATCAGATTGGTAGCGGAACTTTCATCGGTTGTTACGGTAAAAGAGGCGCCGCTTATTTGTTGGAGATAGCTTGCCAATTCTTGCGCAGCATGTTGGATAACAACCCCTTCTTCCGGACCGTGATAAATATGATAATGAGCTTGACCGTTATCTGCCAGAACCATGTCATCACCCGATGATATTTCGTATTCAATGGAAATGTCATCCACATAGTAATCCGCATAAGCTGATGAGCTGTACCCCCTGATACCGAATCGCGACATGTGCGTATATCCCTCACTTCGGCGCGTATTCACAATATCTGTAATATCAAAACTCAGCTTGTGCCAGCCGTTGCCAATATTCAGTTCATCAGTTGCGCTAAAATCGCTCTCTTGCCATGACTCCTTAGCGAATCTGACGAGTAATTTATAAGTCTGGTTAGCGTTATTATCGTTAACCCAGACATTGTAAACAAAGCTTGAGAACGATTCACCGGATTGCAAGGTCGGCAATAAGCTTGACTCGTTGAATCTGTCGAGTGAATGGAGATCATTGCCAGGGCTGAATGTCTCTGAATATGTACCGTTATGGGACAGAGTAGAAGTCTGTGAGCCGCCACTGTACGGCACGGTGCTCTCCATATCATTATAATAGCAGATATGACTCTGTCCTGATGCTGTAGCAGCATGGTTTATCAGTAGTGGCAGCAGCAACACCGTCGTTATCAAACTGGTGAGCATTTTGTTTCGTTTCATAATCAATCTTATACTATGTTAATTAAAAGTTAAGTGAGGATGCCAAGTTCTTTAACGCCTTGCATCTCAGTTGAGCAGCATGGGTCAGACCCCAGCGAGCGAAAATTAGAATACTCAATAATTTTAATATTCTAATTTGCTAATTTTAAGCAATATCTAGGATAGACAAAAAAATTGGGAATTGCAATAAAAGTTATTGATGGTAACTAAACTGAACCAGAAATTTTATGGTATTTTGTCTGAATCAGAATTTGAAAATACCATAAAATTTATGATTCAGTACTTATAAGTAGTTTGAGAGCCGGTTTTGGCATCATCTCACCCACCACCCCCATAGCAACTCCAAAACTATAACAGACTAAATCAGTCCACAAAAAACCATGCCCAAGCACTAACGCACCAAGACGATATTG
>JALXAQ010000113.1 GCA_026991885.1 Thiotrichaceae bacterium | reverse complement strand
TAACCATTTTATTTATATAATAAATTGTGTTTCTTGTCTCAAAAAATATAAAATGTCTGCTATTCGCAAACCGACTAAATGGAGAAAATAAATGCACTTACTCAAATATATCCTCTTGCTTATTACTGGACTGATGATCACCTTCCCGGCGAGCGCCATTGAGGGAAATACTCCCGCACAAGTGTCTATGTTGGTTAATACTTGTGTGGGTTGTCATGGGAATGATGGTTCCAGTGTTGGTCCAGCGACACCCAGTATTGCCGGTATGCGTAAACCGCTTTTTATTAAAGCGATGCAAGATATGAAAAGTGGCAAACGTCCTAGCACCGTCATGGGATTGCTTGCAAAAGGCTACACAGATGAAGAAGTTGAAATGATGGCTGATTTCTTTTCTAAACAAGAGGTTGTGCGTTACACACAGAATTTCGATCACGAAAAAGCCGAGAGAGGGAAAGAACTTCACAAGCAATATTGTGATGGCTGCCACAAAATTGAGGGTCAGGATCAACCTCTTTTTAACGTTCTATCGGGACAATGGAGGCCTTATTTGAAGTTTCGCCTATCAGACTTTAGGAATGCTGACGCTTCATCATCTATGATGGCAAGCGCATTGGAATATTTTATCATGAATAATGAGAGCGAAGAAAGTCTTGAGGATCTCCTTCACTTTTATGCTAGTCAGGAATAGCCATTCTGGAGTCCAAGATTTATCTTGGGCTTGCTGATGTTATGTGACGCTGTCGCCCACGCTCCTGCGCTCTTCGTGATAGACTAGGATTCGGTTAGATTGAGGTTGTAACTCACTTGCATTAGTTTGTAGGTTCATTGGCTTTCTCTCATCCATAAGTACGTCCAGTCTTCTTCGATCCATAAAAAAAATTTATTTATTTCAAAATTTCATTTTGGAGCCCAAGACGTCCAAGATAAATCTTGGACTCCAAAAAAAAAAAATCTAATCCTGCGGCACTCGTTTAGCCCACGCATAAAGAATCAACACCAATGCCAAACCTAAGACCATCATCAACAAAGCATAAATCACTGGCTGAGTTAAAGCTTCTGGCCAATATGGCGTGGAACTGATGAGGCGTTCCTTATTATGTATCATTTCATATTGACGCACTTGAAAAGGCCAAATCACCCACAAGGTACCAATCAATATTCCAATAATCACCAACAAAGTAGCGCGATAAAAATGCTCCAAAAGCCAGCCAAGAAATCGACTGAAAACCACTAATCCCGTCAATGCCCCCAATCCAAAGGGGATTAAAACCATGAAATTAAAATGGCCTATCGCATTCAATATCGTCTCATATTTGCGTAAAATCAATAAGATAAACGCGCCTGAAATCCCCGGTAATAACATGGCAGAAATGGCTAACAGGCCACTGAGAAATATAAACCAAGGCGCATCAGGCGTATTGGTGGGCACTAAGGTGACTATAAACCAACCGAGTGCGATGCCGATACTTAAAAAAAGTATCATTGAGGCATCAAATCGTTTAGCCTCAGGCAGCAGCGCAATAACGCAACCGACAATCAGCCCAAAAAAGAGCCCATAAATCGCCTCTGGCTGCGTGTGCAATAAGCTTGGTAATGGAATTACCCGCGTGAAAAATAGTAAGGCACAAAAAAGGCCAATGAGGAGCGGGATTAAAAATCCAAAATGAGGACGCTGTAAAGCCGGTTTGACTTCCAATTTAAAGACGTGCTGTAACCATATTACGTCAAAAGAGCGAATAGCGGCAATTAATCGTTCATAAATCCCTAAAATAAAGGCCATGGTACCACCACTGACACCGGGCACTACGTCGGCTGCGCCCATGCAAAAGCCTTTTGCGGCTAAAATAATTTTATTATTCATTTTGTTCGACTCAAATCATGGACAGCATCAATAAATACTTTCACATGCTCAGGATCAATCTGCGGATGAATACCATGCCCTAAATTAAACACATGCCCATTGCCCTCACCAAAACTGGTTAAAATGCTTGCCACTTCATCACGAATACGCTCTGGCGAGGCATATAAAACACAAGGATCCATATTACCTTGCAGCGCAACCTTATCACCCACCCGCGCTCGCGCCACACTTAATGGCAATTTCCAATCCAAACCCACAGCATCGCAACCCGTCGCCGCAATTTCTTCCAACCACTCATTACCGTCTTTAGTAAATAAAATCACTGGCACCCGTTGCCCATCAGATTCGCGGGTTAAACCGGCGACAATTTTCCGCATATAATCTAAAGAAAAGGCGAGATAATCGCGGGTGCTGAGAATGCCACCCCAAGTATCAAACACCATCACCGCTTGTGCGCCTGCGGCAATTTGTGCATTCAGATAAGCCGTGACTGACTCTGCCAGCGTATCCAATAAAGTGTGCATGGCTTTAGGCTGTTCAAACATCAATCCTTTAACCTGACTAAAATTTTTAGTCGAACCCCCTTCAACCATATAAGTCGCCAGCGTCCACGGACTGCCTGAAAAACCAATCAATGGTACTTTTCCAGCTAACTCGCGCCGGATCAAACTGACTGCGTCCATCACATAACGCAAAGCCTCATTAGGATCAGGCACCCCTAAATTATTGATTTGTGAAAGATTACGCACAGGGCGCTCAAAACGCGGACCTTCACTAAAATATAAACCCAGCCCCATCGCATCAGGAATGGTCAGAATATCTGAAAACAAAATCGCAGCATCCAGGGGAAATCGTGCGATTGGCTGCAAAGTCACCTCACACGCTAACTCTGGCGTTTTGCACAAAGTCAAAAAATCCTTGGCGCGTGCCCTACTTTCACGGTATTCTGGCAAATAACGCCCGGCTTGTCGCATCATCCAGACGGGAGTGACATCAACGGGTTGACGTTGCAAAGCACGTAAAAAACGGTCATTTTTTAAAGGGTGCATCATAATTACTATACGTTAGTTTATAAATTAGTCGGCAGATCATTTTGCGTGTTATCATTAATACTGAGTATAACATACGCAAATCGTTTACCATTTTCTACTATAGCTATTTAAAGGAGTCCAAGATTTATCTTGGACGTCTAGGAGTCTTATTATTTATGGAACCAATGACATTAGTATTATTTATCATAGGATTTGTATTATTAACCGTCGGAGCTGATGTCTTGGTGCGAGGGGCATCTGAATTAGCCGAAAACCTCGGTATCTCACCCCTGATTGTTGGCCTCACTGTCGTTGCCTTTGGGACGAGTGCCCCCGAATTAGCGGTTAACATCCAATCAGCATGGGCAAATCAGCCCGACATAGCAATCGGTAATGTGGTAGGCAGCAACATACTTAACATTCTACTCGTCTTGGGGGTTGCCGCTGTCATCGCCCCATTAGGTGTTCATAAACGATTGATTCAATTGGAAGTGCCCATGATGATAGGTGTATCTATTCTACTACTCTTATTGGTACTTGATGGCACACTCAATCGATGGGAGGGACTACTATTATCTTGTGGTATCGTATTCTATATAATCTTTAGCATCAAAACCGCCCGTGAAATCGACGCGCCTTCCGATGAAAATGAAAAAAAGGATGGCAAAAGCGGCCCCCTTCACCTGATCACACAATTAATATTCATCATCGTAGGATTGGGACTCTTGGTGCTAGGCTCAGACTGGCTAGTCAATGGAGCGGTTGTCATTGCCAAATACTTTGGAGTCAGTGAACTAATCATTGGCTTAACTATTATATCAATAGGCACCTCTTTACCCGAACTAGCGACCGTCATTATTGGCAGTCTTCGTGGAGAACAAGACCTTGTCGTTGGTAACATAGTCGGTAGCAACCTATTTAATATTTTACTCGTACTTGGCTTCACCAGCCTGATTGCACCGGGCGGACTTGCAGTACCCCATGCAGCGATAGTGTTTGATATGCCCGTCATGATTGCCGCAGCCGTTGCTTGTTTTCCGATTTTCTTTACAGACTATCTAATTGAACGTTGGGAAGGCGCATTATTTTTAACCTATTATGCTATATACGCAACGTATTTGTTTTTGAATGCGACTCAACATAGCATGTTAGGGGCTTTTAGTACTGTGATGCTTTGGTTTGTGATACCGCTGACGGTTGTAACGTTGATAGCTTTTGCTTGGCAAGATTTTAAAAAAGTTAAGGATTAAGAATGTAGGGTGGGTAGCTAAACCCACCTTATTATTAGAGTTGTCCGTCAATAAAAAACCTTATGGACACCCGCTAAGGGACACATTGAGGGAACTGGGGCGAAGCTGACTTATTATAGGATGACTTTGTCACAAAACGAAAAAAACCTTTGGGTAGGCACTACCAAATTAGTGCGCGTTTTTACCAACTTAGACGGTTTGCCCAATAGCGGCGGACTCTGGATTGGAACAAACAATGGCTTCGCTTACAGCAGTGTTAGTGGCCATATTCGGGTCCGTTTTCATCATCATCGTCTCCAATCAGATTGAGTGATTTGACTCTCTCAAATCCCAAGCTGGTACCTCTCTACTTGGAATGTCATCTAAAATCGCACTGACTTTGGCTTTGAGTTCTGGAACTGATTTTTGCGACAATCTTTCTTCAAGAGAGGAGAGGGTTTCTAATTGCGTTAACTGGACCGTCAATAAATAATTGATTAACTGATTGATTGGTACACATTGATGTTCCGCTTCCCGTTCTAACCTATTTTGTAATTCCAGTGGCATAGTTATGGTAACGACTTGGGGTCTATTCATGGTGTAATTTCCACAATTGACAAAAATATTTTGGGGTAATGTTCTGGAACCGAAAACCTTTGAGCTCTCCGCGTTTAAAATCCTTAATATTTGAAGTAATTAAATAGTCACTCTGACTGACAAAGGCACATTCGCAAATGATATTATCTTTTTCATCAAAAAGATTGGGCCTAAGCAGAAAATAGACTGAATGTTTTTTAGCTAATAATGCCAGTAAGTCTAAAATATCTTCTACTTGAGCAACTGATAAATTGATTTTGGCTAATATTTCCTCTCTGGTGAGAACATCATAGTATTCAAAAAACACAGCCGGTGTGATGGCTAGTTTGACTTTTTCTTCAAAAATCAGTCGCAAAATATAATGAGATGCACCCAAATTGCTCATAAGTGCCGCAACAAGCACATTGGTATCCATAGTTATAATTTTTACCATATTTGGCTGCCTATATTTTTTATAGTGCATTGGCAAGACGCGGTTTTGGTAATGTCTATAATTTTTCACGTCAAGTGACATAAATCGGGTGCGGGTGATTATACACAGGCATTGGTATTTTATCAAATCATTCCAATATATCGTCCATCACAAAGGCGACAAAAAAATTTTGTCGCAATAAAAGCTAGACACAAAATGGAACTTAAATACATTTGTCTAAGTGCGCTGGCGCGTGGGAACCAGAGCAAACATTATTCACTTAACTATTGGAAATCATTTTATGCACATTTTTGAACACAGCAGCCCCGGACGATTCGCAAGTTCACAATCGCCTGCCAATCGTCCTGAAATCACCGACATTCCCAGCAAATTTCTGCGTCAAACGCGCCCCCACTTGCCAGAAGTCTCAGAAATGCAAGTCGTCCGCCACTACACGCGCCTGTCACAGAAAAATTTTTCTATCGACACCCATTACTACCCACTGGGCTCTTGCACGATGAAATATAATCCCCGTGCTTGTAATACCCTAGCCATGTTACCCGGCTTCCTATCCCAACACCCCGCCGCTCCAAGTCAAGGGCTACTGGCTTGCCTCTATGACTTGCAAGAAATACTCAAAGAAGTCACTGGCATGAAAGCCGTTTCCTTAGCACCCGCCGCTGGCGCACAAGGCGAATTTGCTGGCGTTGCCATGATACGTGCCTATCATGATGCACGCAAGGATACGCAACGCACCGAAATGCTAGTGCCCGATGCTGCACACGGCACAAATCCCGCTTCTGCCGTCATGTGTGGATATAAAGTGCGTGAAATTCCGACTAACGCTGAAGGTGATGTTGATATTGCCGCCTTACGAGCCGCTGTTGGTTCCCAAACCGCTGGCATTATGTTGACTAATCCCTCCACCCTGGGTGTTTTTGAGCGAAACATCACTGAAATTGCCAAAATTATCCACGAAGTTGGCGGTTTACTCTATTATGATGGTGCTAATCTCAACGCGATTTTGGGCAAAGTGCGCCCCGGCGATATGGGATTTGATGTGATTCATATCAACTTGCACAAAACCTTTTCAACACCGCATGGCGGCGGTGGTCCGGGCGCGGGACCTGTCGGTGTCAATCAACGACTCCTACCCTTTTTACCCGTACCAGTGGTGGGATACGATGGCAAGACTTATCGCATGTTGACCGAAACGGACTATCCACAAACGATTGGGCGCCTATTGGCACATCCAGGCAATATTGGAGTCATTTTGCGAGCCTATGTTTATGCCCGACTATTGGGTCGTGAAGGAATGACAAGGGTGGCAGACTTTTCGACGCTCAATGCTAACTATTTGCAAGCGAGTCTCGCTAAAGCTGGATTTGATATGGCTTTTGGGCAACGTCGCGCCAGCCATGAATTTATTTTGACACTGAAACGTCAAGCCAAACAACAAGGTGTTACCGCGATGGATTTCGCTAAACGGCTACTGGATAAAGGCTTTCATGCACCCACAACCTATTTTCCCTTGCTGGTTCCAGAATGTTTATTGATTGAACCGACAGAAACAGAGGACAAACAAACTTTAGATAACTTTATCAGTGCCCTGTGTGAGATTCAACAAGAGGCGGAATCGTCTCCTGAAATTTTGAAAAAGGCCCCCTATACTTTACCAGTGCGACGTTTAAATGATGTCAAAGCGGCTAAAGAATTAGACATTGTGTGGAAAAAGGCATGAACCAAGACACAGGAATAACCCGAGTGGTTAAAGCCTTTGGCTATTCAGTGGCTGGTTTTAAGGCGGCTTGGCTGAATGAAGCGGCTTTTCGCCAAGAATTGGTATTAAGTCTCATATTAATACCTATTGCTTTTTGGGTAGGTGAGAATGGCGTTGAACGGGCTTTGTTAATATCGTGCTTATTATTAGTCTTGCTAACAGAATTAGTGAATTCTGCGATTGAGGCGGTGGCGGATCGTTTGACTCAAGAAAGGCATCCGCTGATTAAACGTGCCAAAGATGCTGGTTCAGCGGCGGTATTCATTGCATTGTGTTATACCGTTTTGGTATGGGGATTAGTGTTGGCTTAACGACAGGGATGATGGAGTCCAAAGCTTTAGCTTTGGACTTTTGACTATGATCCCGAACTTTTGACTTTTTTAGGACTTACGCACTGAGTACAACGGATTGACGGAATAAACGGATTAAATATACAATAGATTCAGCGTTAAGGTTAGCTTTCTGTTTTTTAAATCCGTTTATTCCGCTAATCCGTTGTACTCATTATTAGGGTAAATCAATAACTTATTATATTGAGTGCGTAAGTCCTATTTTTATTGACGGACAAGTCTATTAATTGATTATGAGGTTTTTTTCATTTGGCTAATTGTTGTGTTTGCCTTAAAAATTTTATTTTAGCAGATAGTTTTTTGACTTGTCTCGTTGATGTCGATATAGTAAGAAAAATTTTTTTTTTGCGCTCGCGGAGGTTTTATCTCATGATCAAACTAAAACAAAAAAGAGAGCATCGCTACCAATTGAGCAATTTAGCACCAGAAAACGTCGATGTTTACGAAGATGGAGAACACGTTGGGCATTTAGACAACATATCAGTTTCTGGCGAAGGCTTGATGTTTTTTTCAAAATATCCTTATGAAAAGGGCAGTTATTTGGCATTAGAAATCGAATTAGCAAACACAACGCTTTCCATTAATGGAGAGGTCCGCTGGTATCAAGCAGAACTCAGCTCTGTTGGACTACAACTCATGCAAAGTTCTAGTACAATAAAGTTGAGCAGGTATTGTCATGGAAAAATGATGGCGCGTCCAAGATAAATCTGGCCGATCCCAAAAAACATTGCATTTATTTTGATTGTTATGGTAGAATACGCCCACTTGTTGCTAGACAGTCCAATTTGTCTAGCATTTAAGGGCCTGTAGCTCAGTTGGTTAGAGCCGTCGACTCATAATCGATTGGTCGTAGGTTCAAGTCCTACCGGGCCCACCACACCATCTTTCTTTTAGATCCCGCGTTGCTCTATCGACACATAATCCCGCTGCTTACTCCCAAGATACAACTGGCGCGGACGACCAATCCTCATATCAGGCACCTCCATCATCTCTGTCCATTGTGCAATCCAACCAACCGTCCGTGCAACGGCAAACAGAACCGTGAACATATTCAAAGGAAGGCCCAATGCACTCATGATCATCCCAGAATAGAAATCCACATTAGGATACAACTTACGCTCAATAAAATAATCCTCCGAAAGCGCAATCCGTTCTAATTCCATCGCAACTTCAAATAAGGGTTGCTGTGTGGCATCCAACTCCTGCAATAGCGTGTGACAAACATTCCGAATAATTTTGGCACGCGGATCATAGTTTTTATAGACACGATGCCCAAAACCCATCAATCGTGTCGGATCCTTCTTATCCTTAAACCTCTTAATATAAAGCGGGATGTTTTTTGGTGTCCCAATTTGTTGTAACATCCGAATAACCGCCTCATTGGCACCACCATGCCCCGGTCCCCACAAGGTTGCAATTCCCCCCGCTACACAAGAAAAAGGATGGGCTTGTGAACTACCCGCTAAGCGTACTGTTGAAGTACTCGCATTTTGTTCATGATCAGCATGCAAAATGAGCATGATTTCCAAGGCTTTGATGGCCGTTTGATTAAATTGATATTCCTCTTTGGGCACAGAAAACATCATGTGCATGAAATTTTCGACATAACCTAAATTATTGCGAGGATAAACATAAGGGTGACCAATCAAATACTTATAACTGTTAGCCGCAATGGTTGGCATTTTGGCAATCAGGCGTACAGCACTCATTTTGCGATGCTCAGGATTTCCAATATCCATCGCATCAGGATAATAAGCTGATAAAGCCCCAACGACACCTACGAGCATTGACATCGGGTGAGCATCATGTCTAAATCCTTTGTAAAAATCCAACAAGCCTTCATGCAACATAGTGTGTTGGTAAATCGAGCCTTTGAAATCCCCCATTTGCTCTTTCGTCGGCAATTCACCGTATAACAATAAATAACACACCTCAAGATAGTCGCTGTGTTCAGCTAACTGCTCAATGGGGTAGCCACGGTATAATAAAATGCCTTTTTCACCATCAATAAAGGTAATACGACTTTCGCAACTGGCTGTCGTTATATAAGCGGGATCAAAAAAAAACATCCCCAATTTTTTGTATAAAGTTTGGCAATCAACGACATCTGGTCCATGTGTTCCTTTTTTAATAGGACATTCAATGGATTGACCTGTGCGATTGTCAGTGATTGTCACCGTTTCTTGACTCATTTTTGTCTCCTAAAAAGTAGTTAAGGGCAACCATAAAGGATTGCCCCTACCCTCTGCCATGATTTCTCGTTTCCTCGGCAAAAGTTTTCGCGCAGCGAAAACTTTTGCCGAGGAAGGCAATCCCTTGTGGTTGCCCTAGTTGTTTTAATTAGCCGGTTTCCGAAAAGCATCTATCAGCAACATAACAGCACCGACACTAATGGCGCTATCAGCGATATTAAAAGCAGGCCAATGCCATGCTTTATTATAATATATATAAATAAAATCAACTACATATCCATAAATACTCCGATCAATCACATTGCCCAATGCGCCCCCCAGTATTAAAGCAAGCGCACAAGCCAACCACCGTTGTTGACGTTTTAAACGGCTCAACCAAATCATGAGCACGCCACTGATCAATATTGCAAGTCCACTCAAAAACCAACGCTGCCAACCGCCCGCTGTTGCGAGAATGCTCCAAGCGGCGCCCTCATTATGTAGCAATGTCAAATTAAAATAGGGTAGCACAACGATAGATTGATACAAGGCTAAGTTAGCACTTATCCACACTTTAGTCACTTGATCCAGTATCACAACTAACAGCGATAACCAAAACCACACTAAAGCCTTTTCACTGGATTTCTCAGGCATAACGACGCTGCTCACCTCCACCAACAACATTTTCTATACAACGCCCACACAATTCGGGGTGTTCAGGATGACTACCCACATCTTCACGATGATGCCAACAACGGACACATTTAGGATGCTCAGAGGGTTTGACTTGAAACCAAAAACCTTCGCCAGTCACCACTTGCTCAGGTTTAGCACTCGTGGGATGTACGCGGGCGTAGGCACTAATAAAAACAAAGCGTAATTCATCCTCCAAGGCGGTCAATTGTGTGTAAAGGGCATCGTCACAATAAATATCAACTTCAGCCTCCAAAGAGGAGCCAATACCCTCAGAACCACGCCGTTTTTCCAATTCCTTGTTCACCGCCTCACGCACTTCAAATATTTTTTCCCATCTTTCATCAGCATAAGAAAAAAGACCCTCATACCATGAGGATTCCAATAATACAGATTCTCCCCGTTTACCCGGCATAGATCGCCAAATATCCTCCGCCGTAAAACTGAGGATGGGGGCAAGCCAACGTACTAAAGCTTCAACAATGTGATATAAAGCGGTTTGTGCAGAGCGTCGAGCGAGGCTATTGGTTTGGCAGGTGTATTGACGATCTTTAATAATATCAAGATAAAGACTGCCCATATCAACGGCACAAAAATGATGGATTTTTTGGTAAACGACATGAAAGTGATAATTTTCGTAGCCCTTGAGCACCTCTTCTTGCAAGCGCAAAGCGCGATCCACTGCCCAACGATCAAGTGCCAACATTTTCTCTTTTGACACACAATCAGTCTCAGGATTAAAATCGTGCAAATTCGCCAATAAAAAGCGAGCAGTATTGCGTAAACGTCGATAAGCGTCCGCAATCCGTTTTAAAATCTCATCAGATACTGTGACTTCACCACGATAATCGGTTGCTGCCACCCATAAACGCAAAACGTCCGCGCCCAAGTTTTTAATGACCTTTTGCGGCGCGATCACGTTGCCAAAGGATTTAGACATTTTTTTGCCTTGAGCATCAACCGTAAATCCGTGTGTGAGTACCGCTTTATAGGGCGGCGCACCGTCTCGCATAGCGACAGATGTCAACAAGGAAGATTGAAACCAGCCGCGATGTTGATCGGAGCCCTCCAAATATAAATCCGCTGGCACACTGAGTCGAGTCTCCAAAACCGTCGCATGAGTCACACCGGAATCAAACCACACATCAAGCGTATCCGTCACTTTCTCATAATTAGCCGCATCCTGTTCTCCCAGCAATTCTGCGGGATCAAGATCAAACCAGGCATCAATACCGTCTTGTTCAACTCGCTGTGCGATAGTTTCAATTAATTCAGGCATACGCGGATGCAATGCCCCACTGCTTTGATGCACAAACAAAGCGATAGGCACTCCCCAATGACGTTGTCGTGAAATACACCAATCGGGACGGTTAATCACCATGCTTTCAATGCGTTGCAGACCCCAATCCGGTGTCCAAGTCACCGTTTTGATGGCATCCAAAGCCTTTTGTCTCAGCCCTTGTTTATCCATACTAATAAACCACTGTGGCGTCGCACGGAAAATAATAGGCGTTTTATGTCGCCAACAATGTGGATAGCTATGGCGAATACGTTGCTCTGCCACCAGTCGATTACGCCCTTTCAACACCTCGATCACATGTTCATTAGCCGAAAAAACATGTTCACCTGCGAACAGTGGCGTATCTGGTAAAAATTTGCCTTTTCCATCAACCGGATTATCAATGGGTAATCCATAACGGCTGCCAACAATATAGTCATCTTGACCATGCCCGGGCGCGGTATGTACAGCACCTGTCCCCGCCTCAGTGGTGACGTGTTCACCTAAAATAATGGGCACTTGACGCTCATAAAAGGGATGTTGCAATTGCAAGCCTTCTAAGTTTTTGCCTTGGCAATAAGCCACAACATGATAATGCTCTATGCCATAACGCAACATAGTGTCTTTGAGCAAGGCTTCGGCGACAATCAGTCGCTCTGTACCCTCTTCACATTGCACCACCGAATATTCCAACTCAGGATGCAAGGCGACAGCTTGATTGGCGGGTAAAGTCCAAGGCGTGGTTGTCCAAATGACAACTGATAAGGCACCTGAACCCATCGCATCGGGGGCATGATGGCAACGACTTAATAAAATTTCTTCATTGACGACGGGAAAGCGTACATCAATCGCCATAGACTCCTTATCTTCATATTCCACCTCGGCTTCTGCTAAAGCGGAGCCACAGTCGCTGCACCAATGTACCGGCTTATAGCCTTTATCTAAATGTCCCGCTGTCACAATTTGTCCCAAGGCTCGGATAATGTTCGCCTCAATCTGAGGATTCATGGTTAAATAAGGCGCATCCCAATCACCAAGGACACCGAGTCTTTTAAAATCAATGCGTTGTTTATCAACTTGTTGTCTGGCATACTGACGACAAGCATCACGAAATTGGCGGGCATCGACTTTTCGACCGGCTTTGCCAAGTTTTTTTTCAACTTCTAATTCAATGGGTAAGCCATGACAATCCCAGCCGGGCACATAAGGCGCGTCAAAGCCACTTAAAGTCCGTGCTTTGATGATGATGTCTTTGAGGATTTTATTGACGGCATGACCGATATGAATATCGCCATTGGCGTAAGGGGGACCATCGTGTAGCACAAATGTCGGGCGATCTTTGCCTTGTTCTCGAAGTTGTTGATATAATTTTGAATCTTCCCATTGTTTCAAAAAGTCAGGTTCACGCTTGGGCAAATTACCCCGCATGGGAAAATTAGTTTTTGGTAGATTTAAGGTATCTTTATAATTACTCACTGTATTCTCGTACTTGTTCCTAAATATTCGACGCGGAGCGTCGAGGCATGCATTCCCACGCAGAGCGTGGGAACGAGAAAACGCGGAGCGTCGAGGCATGCATTCCCACGCAGAGCGTGGGAACGAGAAAAACGAGAAAACAAGAAGGTTCTCGTTCCCACGCTCTGCGTGGGAATGCCTGTGGCGACGCTCTGCGTCGCGTGTTAACTGATAACTGATATTAAAATAAATGACCCAAAGACAAATAGTAATTCAAACTTCCCTTTTTTGTATAGCCCACACCCAAAAGAAGTGAGCCAAACGGAGTATCCCACGCGATACCCCCCAAGCCACCATAAAGTAAATCCTTAACACTGATGTTTTCATAATTATCCCAAGCATTGCCAGCATGTAGCAAGCCCAGCCATCTGACAGCAAAGGGGCTCTCAGAATTCTGATTGCCAGGATTGAATAATCCACCAATTGCTAAGAATAATGCGTGTTTACCACCAATATCGCCTTCAGGATAACCCGCTAAGTAGTTTAAACCGCCCATTGAAAAAGTTTGATATTCAGGTGGCGTTGCGTCAAAAAATGTGAAAAAATTGGCTTCAGCCAACCATGTCAGGTAGTCATTGGCGGGCAGCATTCGACGAACAGAAAATGTCATTTTTTGGTAATTTTTTTCTGAGCCGAGAAACTTTTTGTAAAATTCACCAATGAGCTTAATACGTGTGCCGCGTTTGGGAAATATATCGTCATCCAAGCTATCATAGCCAAACTGAAGTTTGAATAAATTTTCTCGGCTCGATCCTGTGGACAGCACATTAGGATCACCAAACCGTAAATCAGCTTCTAGGTTATTATATAAAAGTCCAGCACGCAATTCTGCTACATTCTCAAAATTCATGCCGACATCAATGCCTAAAGATAAACGTTTTAAGTCATACTCGCCAATGCCATGCTTATTTTTAAAAACATCGATAAACGAGCGCTGAAAATCGGCATAAGGTGAGATGAAAAATTGTCTGTGATAATCTAAGGGCTGATAAAATTCAGTAAACAAGCCATAATCAGAGCCAATGCTTAATTCTGTCACCCATTCGGCACCCAGGTGATTGATATTTAAGCGTTCATGGCGTAACAATATCTTGAAATCCAGTTGATCCCCAAAATTTGTCCTCGCATTAAGTCCTAAACGAAAATAACTAGGCCCCCAGGCTTTTTCACGCACATTGAACAATAATCCCGTTTCTCCTCGTTCATTGTCAATAATTCGGTAGGTGATTTGTTCAAAATCATTCAAAGCCATGAGTCGATTCGTTTCCCGTTCAATATCTTCGATACTTAATTGATGGCCAATCAAATTCTTCAATTTGGCCTGTAAAGCAGTATTGCTGGTGCGTTGGTTACCCGTAAATTTGAGAAAGTTTGGAGTAATGTTATCTGAGCTTGGGGGAATTTTAGCAGCCACCGCCGCACGATAACGGGCGAATGCCGCCGGTTTGATGCTAATACCTTTAAATAAATAAGATTTTTTGATGACAGCTTCGTAACCTTTGGCTATCATTTCAGTCCCTTTATTAAAATCGGCAGGACCATAGCCTTCAAGATTTGGCGTAATGATAATGTCAGCATTTTTCAAAGCACGCCGCGTATTTTGAATCAATGCAGTATCCAGAGATTGTGCTGCCATTGTTAAAAATGAGCTGTTTGATTTGATTTCTTTTAAGGGCTCAGAAATATTAATAGCTATCACAATATCAGCCCCCATCGCTCGTACTACGTCAACCGGCAAGTTATTAAGTATGCCACCATCTACAAGTAAATGTCCATCAATTTCGACGGGTGCAAAGACAAGAGGTACTGCCATTGAGGCTCGCAAGGCTAAAGCAAGATCACCTTTTTCTATCCAATAGGTTTCGGCAGTGTTGAGATCAACTGCAACGGCTTTAAATGGTATAGGTAGATCAGAAAAATCGTCTAAATGGACATCTTTGGTTAGTCGTTTTAATGCTAAAAATAAGTTTTGTCCTCCGACAACGCCAGAAGAAGTCGCTAAACTGAAATCTTTATCTAATCCAATATCGACTTGAAATAAACGCCGTTGATTTTGTTTTTCACGATAAGACAGATCATGCCGATTAACATTTAAATTGAAAATATTATTCCAGTTGACCGATTCGACGGCATCCTGTAAATCTTGACCAGATAAGCCGCTGGCATATAATCCGCCGGCAATACTGCCCATGCTGGTGCCGGCAATGTAGTCAATAGGCACATGGAGTTCTTCTAAAGCTTTTAATACGCCGACGTGTGCAATGCCCCGTGCCCCGCCGCCTGATAAGGCGATCCCAATTTTAGGACGGCTTGCTGTTTCTGCCGCTTGGATGGGTAGCAAGCAGAAAAAAATCAGTAAAAAAGTGGAGACTTGAGTTAACATAAGTATATGTTTCAGTGGGACCTTTCTCGTTCCCACGCTCTGCGTGGGAATACCTGTAGCGACGCTCTGCGTCGCGCACCGCAGAGCGGTGCCGTATGCTTTCCCACGCAGAGCGTGGGAACGAGAAATCTGTTTCAGTGGGACCTTTCTCGTTCCCACGCTCTGCGTGGGAATGCCTGTAGCGACGCTCTGCGTCGCGCACCGCAGAGCGGTGCCGTATGCTTTCCCACGCAGAGCGTGGGAACGAGAAACAGGCTGCTAGACTTTTAATTTTCTCGCATCACAATTTTAACCTTATTAGGCAAACGATGCAAAACACTACTCAATTGTGCCCGCGCCCGATCAATTTGGACTTGCGCCGTGAATAAAAAATAAGCACTAGAAACGGAAAGTTTTTGCGCTTCAACCTGTAAGCCTGCCAAAGCGTCATGGCTCACAAAATCTTGTACGGACTCAAAAGGTTTTTCATCCCTCGCCGCTATCAAAGCCCTCGCATCTGTTTCGCTCAATTCCTTGATTAAAGCCATTAAAATTGGCAAAGGCGCGGTATTGACATTAATCTGAGTACGAGTAGGCAAGGTACAAATATAAGGTAATAATTTTTGATAACTCTCCTTATCAAAACCCGATAATAAACGTATTTCAGAGGGGCTGCTCAATAAAGTATTTGAAGTGCGATAGGCGGGCGTTTTAATAAGATAAGCATTATCTTCCGCTCCATTGGGATAGCGTATCTTCTCATCGCTGTCTATCCAATCCACGACGACTTGCGCCAGTGCCGGGGATAAATCTAATACACCGAGTAAGCGTTCAAAAAGGACAATGTCTTTAGGGCTGGCTTGATCTTCTTTTACTAAATTATTTAAATTAAAGCGAGCTTGTAAATCTTCAAGTTGCGCTTGGAGACTGCCGCCCGGTATAGGCAGAGCCGGCAAGCGCGTTGCCCAAACTTCGTTCAGGCTATCAATGCTGCTCTTTTTGGCATCGCGTAGTAAAATCCGTTTGACCCAACTTTCTCCCCCTAAAGCATATAGATAGGCTTGTTCACCATTAATAACATTAGCGGTGCGGCGAATATCGACTTGTTGTCGCGTAGTCATCGCCACCGCTGCGAATGTGGCTAATGCGACGACTAATAATACAGTAATTAAGGCAATGCCTCTTTGTTTCATGTGCCGGGTACTCTAAATAAACGAATAATACGCCCCCACTCAAGAACAGTCAATGTCACTTCAATGGCTTTAAGCGATGCCTTTTCATTAGAGGACCATTGCTCATGCCATCGTAGATTTTCATCCAAATAGCGCAATTCTATCTCATTAACATCATTTAATAAATCCATTTTGAAGGTGCGAGCATATTGGGCACGATCAAGTACCGACCAATAGGAGCGCATAAGCGTTTGATTTTCTAAGTGATAGGCAACCCGTTGTAATGAACTCCGTTGTTGTTGAGCCGGATTACGCCAACCAGCGCGTGTCAGTTCTAAGTGTGAAATTGTCCCTTGTAGAGCCGGTTGTCTATTACCATACTGATCACGAATAGGGCGCTCGATATATTGTTCAATATCGCGCCTTAACCAGATAAAAGCCATTTGTAAACGCGCCAATTGTGTCGCGTGTTGGTCCGTTTGTAAACGCGCCGTGAGAATAGTCTCTAAGCCACTGTAAGCCATCACAGCAATTAGGGCAAAAATCGCCAAAGCCACTAATAATTCAAGTAAAGTAAAACCTTTTGAGCATCTCAATGCACGTTGTTGTCCAAAATGTGTCATAATGTGGAATTGTTTTTTTAATATTAATTAACTTTGAGGAAATAATGTGGCAACCATTGAATTGACAGATGCTAATTTTGAGAAAACGATAACAGACAATGACATAGTGTTGGTTGATTTTTGGGCACCCTGGTGTGCGCCCTGTCGCTCTTTCGCGCCGATTTATGAAAGTGTCTCCGAAAAACACCCAGATGTCGTGTTTGCTAAGGTGAATACGGAAGAACAACAGGGTTTAGGGTCTCAGTTTCAAATCCGTTCCATTCCCACCCTGATGATTTTTAGAGAACAAATCATCATTTTCTCGCAGGCAGGCAGTTTGCCAGCTACTGCTCTTGAAGATGTCATTGGTAAAGCAAAAGAATTAGATATGGAGATGGTGCGTAAGGAAATTGCCAATCATGGGCAAAGTAGCGCCGAATAACAACATATCGTGTCGGGCAACCATAAAGGATTGCCCCATGAGCCGCCGTGATGTTTTGTAGGGGCAACACAACACCCTAGTGGTTGCCCCTACAGCTCGTTCCCAAACATTGTTTGGGAATTTTTACACCGGTTTTGTCCCAGCGGCTTGCTGATCGGCATGATAAGAAGAACGCACCATCGGTCCACTCGCAATATTTTTAAAGCCCATTTCATACCCCAGATCAGCTAATTTTTCAAATTCAAAAGGCGTGAGATAACGTCGTACTGGCAAATGATGGCGGCTAGGTTGTAAATATTGCCCTAATGTGAGCATGTCACAATCATGGGCGCGTAAATCCCTCATCACTTGTAACACCTGATCAATCTCTTCTCCTAAACCTAACATCAATCCTGATTTAGTTGGCACTTGCGGATGCGCGGCTTTAAAGCGTTTGAGCAGTTGCAATGACCATTTATAATCGGCACCAGGGCGAGCTTGTTTATATAAACAGGGCACTGTTTCTAGGTTATGATTAAAGACATCAGGCGGAGCTTGGTGAAAAATATCTAAAGCGATTTCCATCCGCCCGCGAAAGTCAGGGACTAATATTTCAATACCTGTCTGCGGAGAAATTTCGCGCACGGCTTGAATGCAGGCGACAAAATGCCCGGCACCGCCATCGCGTAAATCGTCGCGATCAACTGAAGTAATGACCACATATTTGAGTTGCATAGCCGCAATAGTTTTGGCGATATTGATCGGCTCATCAGAGTCTAAAGGTGCAGGACGACCATGGGCGACATCGCAAAATGGGCAACGCCGTGTGCAAATATCTCCCATAATCATAAAACTTGCCGTGCCACCCGAAAAACATTCATTTAAATTGGGGCACGCGGCTTCTTCACAAACAGTATGTAAATGATGTTTTCGTAGCGTCGCTTTTAGGCTGCCGACTGCGCCACCGCTTGGGACTTTGATGCGAATCCAGTCGGGTTTACGGAGTGGTTTTTCTGTAAAAGGAATACGGATGGTTTTTTCGGCACCGCGTTTGCCGATAGGAGAAGTGTTCATATAATTCTATAGATGTTCATTGAGGCAAGGAGTCCAAGATTTATCTTGGACACATTAATACGATAGACACTCTAACAAATACGACAAAAATTGTGCCGACACCTGATCAAAATCCTCAATCACCCCCAAATCCCGCAATTGCGTCACTTCCAAGCCCGCATAACCACAAGGATTAATCCCCTGAAAAGGCGTTAAATCCATATCAACATTTAAGCTTAAACCATGATAGCAACAACCGCGCCGTATTCTGAGTCCCAAGGACGCTATTTTGCGATCATCAACATACACCCCCGGCGCTTTATCACGGCGCATAGCACTCAAATCTTGACTACCAAGATAATCAATCACGGCTTGCTCTAGGGCATGTACTAATTTTTTGACACCCCAATTGCGCCGCTTAATATTCATTAATATATAAACAACTAATTGTCCAGGACCATGATAAGTCACTTGTCCACCGCGATCAATGGGAAAAATGGGGATATTGCCAGTATTGAGTAAATGTTCAGGTTTAGCAGCTTGCCCTAATGTGTACACGGGCGGATGTTGAAGGACCCATAATTCATCAGGCGTGTCGGCACCACGAGCATCGGTAAAACGCTGCATCGCTTGATAAGTGGGCTTGTAGGGCACAATGCCAAGGTGGCGAATCAGGAGCGGAAAAGGTGATAAGTTTTTCAAGATGCTAGGTATCTCGACGCAGAGCGTCGATGCATGCATTCCCACGCAGAGCGTGGGAACGAGAAGCAAACCGTTATATTATGTTTCCTCGGCAAAAGTTTTCGCGCCGCGAAAACTTTTGCCGAGGAAGGCAATCCCTTGTGGTTGCCCTTAACGCAATGCCATTTTTGCGAGGCAAAGGAACGAGAAAGGACTATTTTTTAGTGTCCTCATCCTCAATACGAGCAATTTCAGCATCCATTTCATCTTGACTGAGCGCGGGATAATTTTCTTTATCTGCTGGCTCTGTTTCTTTGACTGGCACTCTACGCGATAAAAACAATCCCACTTCAAATAATAACCAAATAGGCACCGCTAACAACGTTTGAGAAATCATATCTGGCGGCGTCATCAACATGCCTATCACAAAGGCAGCTACAATGATATGAGGACGTTTTTCAGCCAGTGCCTCTGGCGTGACGATGCCCATCCGCACTAAGACAATTGTAAGAATGGGCACTTGAAAGGCCATGCCAAAGGCGAAAAGTAGCTTGAGTACAAAATCCAAATAGCGACTGATGTCCGTCATCATTTCCACCCCATCTGGGGTCATATTGATCATAAAACCAAACACCAGTGGGAATACCACATAATAGGCAAAGATCATCCCCAAATAAAACAAGAATGTGCTGGAAACCAACAGTGGCAAAATCATTGACTTTTCATGCTGATACAAGCCGGGGGCGATAAAACCCCATAATTGATAAAAGATCACCGGCATGGCTAAAAAAATGGACAGCATCAGCGTCAATTTAAAAGGGGTGAAAAACGGTGAAGCCACATCAATTGCTATCATCTGCGTACCGTCGGGCATCAAATGCAGCAACGGTTCCGCTAAGAGCTTAAATAAATCACTTGCAAAAGGCATAAGTACCAACAGAATCAGCACGATAGCCAATATCATTTTTAACAAGCGATCGCGTAACTCTAATAAATGCTGAACAAATGGCATATCTTTGCCGATAGGAGAAGTCATATCATAAATTAGCTAGTTTCAGATTTGTGAGAAGAGTTAGTCTCGCTGGAAGCTGATTTATCATCTTCCGTTGGCTTTGTCGGATCAAGACTGATAGGTTTATTCAACTCGCTCAAACCGGTTTTAGTTTCTTCAATAAACTGATGGAGACCGGTTTGGTCATTATTTTTGATAGCGTCTTGCATTTCTTGCAAGTGTAATTCTTTATCAATATCTTGCTTGATGCTGCCGACAAAACGACGGGCGCGACCTATCCAGAGTCCGGCAGTGCGTGCGGCACCCGGTAATTTTTCTGGTCCAAATACTAATAGTGCAACAACCGCTATCAGGCAAAGTTCCCAAAAACCTAGATCGAACATGATAAATACGTTTTTCCCTTTCAACCAAAATGATTGAATTGTGAAGTTAAAATTCGACGCGGAGCGTCGATGCAGGCATTCCCACGCAGAGCGTGGGAACGAGAAAAATTCGACGCGGAGCGTCGATGCAGGCATTCCCACGCAGAGCGTGGGAACGAGAAACTGTTTGTAGGGGCAATCCTTTATGGTTGCCCTCGGCACGATATGGCAGTTTTCCCTCGTTCCCACGCTCTGCGTGGGAACG
>JALXAQ010000112.1 GCA_026991885.1 Thiotrichaceae bacterium | reverse complement strand
CTTTCTGTATCCTAGTTTTGCCTTATTGGAATATTCAACATCAAGAATGTATAGAAAACATTTATATTCTTTTCCAGATGTTGATAATTTTATATGAGACAAGCCTTCAATAAGGAGGGTTTTAACTCCTAGCATGGGGATTGTTTTTATATAATGAAATGATGCACTAGGAGTTGCTACTACTCTGGCTTTACTTACTGCTTTGGTTCCTTTTATTAAGTCTTTAAGTTTGCACGGCATTCTTATTCTCCGTTACAATATTGTTATTTTATTTAAATTCTCTAAATACATAGGATATAAATCTTTAAGAACATAGCAAGTTACATTATTTAATTTAATTTCATAGCAAAAACGAACAGCAGAACAATCTAACTTTTTGGTTTGTATAACAAGGTCTTGTTCTAAGTTAAGATCAACTCTATCTTCTTGTGCTATTACTTTAACAGGAACCCTTTCAAGTATATCTCCTGTATCATTATCAAGAACAACAAAATTAACCTCTGAATTGAGCAATAGTTTATTTAAACAGGCTTGTAATTCATTCATTTTTGAAACTTAGTACATTCCTTAGTCTTGTAGTTGCTGTTAGAAACTCTTGAAATGCTACCATTAGATAGCCATCCTCTTTATCCCACTCCTTAAGCTGTCTAAAATGCTGTTCTAGCTTAATTAATTGAGGCTCTATCTCTTTAAATTCTTGGATCAGTCTTTCAAGTTCCATCGGTGGTCACAGTCTCTTGTGGTTTCTAACACATTTCTCTGTATGGGGTCAAGCCTCGTGAGAAAAAATTCATCGTTCCGTAAGTGAAATTTTTTCTCACTTTCACGGAGCCAATAAATTTCCAGAGCCACAACAACAATTAAGAAGAGAATAAACCATGTACTCATTTGCTACTACTCCTTGATTACTTTACTATGAGGATTTCCTGGGCCTTCATTTGGCCTTACCCAAGCAACAAGCCTGCACTCTTCTATATATTTATGCCTATCTTCTTTATTACCTAAAATTACAAGTCTCCTCATGGCATTAACAAGCGATCCGTTTCCTATTGCCAAACTTAAACAAGGGCCACTAACTTCTGATTTAATATTATCTGTATATCTACCCTTACATGCCCCACACTCACAAGTTTTAAATTCCTTCATTGGCAGCTTGAACACATCGTGACATTTAGTGCAAAATAATAATTTCATTTATTTCTTTCTCCGTTTACCAATTAGGTGGAAAAACTGGTCTATTTCTCTGACAGCTCTGAAACTAATTCCTTTTATTTTCTTTGTTAAAATCATAACCCTAACTTCTGAACACGGTAAATCAAGGTAGTGTCCAGTACGTACCCACCTCCCCCATTTATTAGGCTTAACTTGTTCAAATGAACAGTATTGAAGAGATAAATTATATTCAGCCCAATGTTCTGGTTCAGAAGTTGTCCAATAACCAGAATACCCTTCTATGGTATAGAGATATTCTGGTTGTGTTAATTTCTTAATTAACCAAACTAAAGGATTAATGTTTTGTTTCAGTGGCATTGTCTTTCTCTTCTTCTTTAATCCCACCAACTGCCAATAGAAGGTTTCTAAAGCCTAACAAAGGCATCACATTAGGTAAAAGCCCAAGTTGTTTGTTTAAATTACTAATCCCTTCAACTATCTTATTGACTCTTTCTTTTATTCAAGTTATCTTATCAAGTTTTCAGATGCTCCTAATATTCAGATGTTTTTAACAAAGGTTCATAAAATTATATGCGATTGTTCAGAAGACATCATAATTCTCTCGGAGACAGCCCAATACATATAAATTATGTGTTTGAGCCACATCGTTCTTTATCAGATGTGATAGTCAATTCGTTGTCAAATTCATCTCGTCATCCCACGCTGCCTTTTAAAACAGCGGGATATGATTTTAGCATTGAAAATGGATTACGTCCAAAACCATTTGCTAGGCGTTGGATGACCCCTATCCTATTGACAATAAGCTGCCTATTAATGGCATTCGTGTTTTTATCGTCGTTGAATAGAACCAATACTTTAATCGAGACAAATGCTTTTCATTTGCAATTGACACCCGTTATTGTGCCAGAAAAAGTCAATCTAACTCCAGTGAGCAATTGTGAAAAAATAGGTGTACACACTGAAAATGTCACTGTTCACTGTCAAGTTAATTCTTCAATCTCTGGCCTTGATTTATCAGAGCACTTAGTTGTGCAACTTATCAATATATTTCAATGGGAGATTGATTTTGAGCGTGATGTTCGAGCGGGCGATCAATTGACTATTATTTACAGGAAAGATGGCAAGATTTTAGCGGCTGAATTTATTAATCAAGGCAAGGTCTATCGTGCAATAGCTTATACAGATTCGGCAGGCATTATGAATTATTACACCCCAATGGGTTTTGATTTGCAAAAAATATCTTTAGTCAGTGCTCCCCTCGAATACTCCCGAATTAGTTCCCCCTTTGGTCGACGCAAACATCCTATTTCTAAAAAGTTTCATTTCCACAAGGGCATTGATTATGCTGCACCCTGGGGCACACCCATCGTTGCGGCTGGAGAGGCGACTGTCACTTTTGTTGGTAGAAAAGGCGGGTATGGAAGGCTCGTTACTTTACAACATCACCAACGGGTGAGCACTTTATACGCTCATTTGTCAAGCTATGCTAAGGGTTTGTCTGTTGGGGACAAAGTCTCTCAAGGACAAATTATCGGTTATGTTGGTCAAAGTGGACGATCAACGGGTCCTCATCTGCATTACGAAATTCAATTAGATTGTGTCGCAATCAATCCATCATTGCTTGCAGGCACTCCCCTCTCTCTGCCAATTCCCAAGGAACAAAAATATCATTTTTTGACTAAATCTCAAAGACTTCTTACTCAATTGGATAGATTCACTCCTTTGACAAGAGTGGCACAATCGGCACCTATTTATTTGTCTTCTAATACGCAGGCGCATTAAAAAAATAACAGAGCACAGAATATAGGAGTCCATCCAAGATAAATCTTGGACTCCTAAATCATAAAATTGCTCTTCTTTACAAAACTCCTTCCTGAGTCACTTTGAAGGTATCCAGAACGATGTCTATAGCCATCGCTATCGCGCCATGATTTACGGCATCAAAAATATCAAAATCAGTCCACCCCAATTCGCGGACTACCTGCATATCCGCTTCATTGATCTCATGAGACGTATTCGTCGCCTTTAAGACCAATAACAACAGGGCTTTTTCTTTTTCATTCAGGGGTGCCAGGCTTGGCGTTTTTTGGGCAGCGCGTAGTGCCTCCAGCTCAAAACCAGCTTCGATTAACATTCCTTCATTCAAGGTGATGCAATAAGCACAGTGCTTTTCTTTGGCAACCAAGAGGCGGATCATAGCCAGCAGCGGCGGACTCAGCGTCGGATGTTGCATGAAATAGCCGATGTTGTTGACATGTTCCTCCAGCAGAAACGGGCTGATGCCGAACAATTTTATGGCACTGGGTACCATACCCAGCATTTGTTTGATTGGCTGATACAAGGCTTCGACTTTTTCTTCAGAACCCGCTGGGGGGACTGGATTGATTAATGGCTTGACTGTTTGAGTCATAATTTCATCTCCTAATGATGTTGATTTGTAAGACGGTCATATTTGTAGATTATGTCAGTTGAATAACTAACTGCTGGACGGCATATTTTCATCGCTTGTCTCTAAGTAAGTTATCCAACTTATTTTTGAACTAAAAAAAAAGAAAAAAAAAAGAAAAAAACAAGAAAAAAAAAAGAAAAAAATTACACGCTATCAACCCATGCTTTGATACGTCGAATTTGGCGCGTGACAACTTCAGAGTCATGTAATGATTGGGCAAGTAATAAGGTGCCCTGCAACATGGCTATAAATTGCATACCTAAATCCGTCGCATCCTCTTCTGCGACACCTGATAACCGAAATTGAGCCGCAACCCAGTTAATTTGGTTTTTCAAAATTCTATCAACTTTATTGGTCAAGGTGATACGCGCTTTGTCCAATTCTTGTGCCAAACTCCCGATGGGACAGCCATATTCCGCCAGCGTCTCCGCCATACCGTCTATCATGTCCAGCATTTTATGCAAACGTTTTTTGGGATCGGTTTCCCGTTCCCATTGAGCCGCCATGTCACTAAACCATTGAATATATTCATCAAGCACACTTTCTCCAATAGCTTCTTTGCTTTTATAATAATAATATACATTGCCGAGAGGCACATTGGCTTTTTGGGCAATCTGTGCCAAAGTGGTTTGCTTAAAGCCCTGTTGGTGGATTAAGCATTGGGCTGCCTCAATCAGACGTTTGCGTTTATCAGTGGCTCGTGACATCGGTAATAAAAGTCGATAAAGTGAGTTGACTGACTCAGTCATAGTGTCTTTTTATATGCGATCAAGGGGGGGAGTCCAAAATTTATTTTGGACGAGTCTAAAAAGATGTGTGAACAATTTAGTGCCAGATGATTTTAGGCTCAACTTGAATTTTGAAGGTTTGGTTTTTAGCGAGGTGTTTTGACTTAATCCGCTCCATTCCCGAAACTTTTTCGTTAAGGAGTCCAAGATAAATCTTGGACTTTTTTCTATTTGACTTGTCCGAAAATAAGCCTTGGGCTTAAGCCCAAGGCTATGGGCTGCCGTCACCTAAAGGTGACTAACAAGTCTATTAACGATACTTCTGGTTAAGTCTATCGGCTGCCATTGCCAATTTAGCCTGTGATTCGTCCGGCAAATGAATCCAGAATCTCGCGCCTTTTTTATTGTCCCGAAAAGTGCCCACCAAACACAGTCTTTCTCCCTCCTGTATCACTTTGAAACCAATACCTTTTATTCCTGCTTGTCCGCTAAAATGAATTGATTGTGTCGTTATAATCCATTCATTTTCTCGCCAGACTTTGTTCACAAACTCTTTGAAGTCCTTTGGATAGTGGTGATCATCTCCAAAAGTCGGTTTTTTTCTTCTTTCAGCTTTGCTGAGTTCTACTCGTTGCTGATAACGCAAACGAAAACCGGTTAGGTAAACTTGCCCAATGGCGTTCAATTCATAAAAGAGTTCGTCATCAATCTCAACTTCGTTAAGGAAAACGTCCAAACGTTCACTGACTTTTCCCAATTCCGTCGCTGAAAAGATTTCGCCACGCTCAAAATCAGTGAGGATATCAGCATGTTCAGCTAAAATATCGTAATCCAGTGTGACGGGCATGGGTGGGAAGTCGATAATCTCTGAAAACCGTTCATGTTTGTAATAAACCGGAATCTTCAGGGCTTGTCCAATCACGAGGGCAATGGCAATTTGCGCTTTATAACCACCGGTGGCATCAATAGCGACGTTTTCTGTGCCACCCATCCGTTGCACATATTCGCCTATGGCTCTGACGAGGTTACGCAAGCCATGTGTTTTAAAATCTTTAGGCACTTTGTCCTGTAATTTCCCTATTTTTTTATAGGCGACATCATCCTTTTTTAATTTCAAATCGGAACGTTGTTTAAAGTATTCCGTTAAGAGAATACCGGTGTTTTCGCCCAATGAGGTATCAGAAACGAGGAAATAGAGTTTTTCCAAGGATAGCCATTTCTTTTTACGTATTTCCTCGATGGCGTTGATTTCTGCACCACAAACCCGTTGTGTCGGTTGTACTTTCAGTAATTCCGCTGCCATTTTTTTCCATTGAGAGGATTGGTAAGCGTCATAAAGTGCTTGCCAGTTTGCGGGTACGCTATCTGGAAATTTTTGGGCTGTGTCTGGTAATCGTTTTAAGTTGGATTCAAATAAGCTTGTACCTACGGTACAAATGAGGGTATTTCTCATGGTTTTATTTCGATTGTGTGAATTAGGGATGGAGTGCAAGGCGTACTTTGCACTTTTAAAATTATAGCAATATTATTTAAAATCAAATAGGATTTCTATAATCCCTGTCGTTAAAGATTTTGACTTTTGTGAAACATAAAAAAAATCGCTTTTTTTTATTTAAAGGCTCAGTACAACGGATTACTCCGCTTCGCT
The DNA here is from genome assembly GCA_026991885.1 of Thiotrichaceae bacterium. Classification (GTDB taxonomy): domain Bacteria; phylum Pseudomonadota; class Gammaproteobacteria; order Beggiatoales; family Beggiatoaceae; genus Thiomargarita. Next base: position 399 of record JALXAQ010000112.1, on the reverse strand, counting down.
CCGTTACTTCGTTTAGGGGAGTCAACGGATTAAATCTAATAAAATTCATAGCGTTAATGCAATTTCAACACAGTAACTACAGGGATTTTTTTTTAGCAGTGATTTGTCAAAACACTAAACAACAGACTTTCAAAGACATCAGATTTTTAAAAAAAAATCGGATTTCTTTAATCTCAGTAGATAAATGATAGTGTTAATGCAATGTAAACACAGTAACTACAGGGATTTTTTTTTAGCAGGGATAAGTCAAAACACTAAACAACAGACTTTCAAAGACATCAGATTAAAAAAAAAATCGGATTTCTTTAATCTCAGTAGATAAATGATAGTGTTAATGCAATGTAAACACAGTAACTACAGGGATTTTTTTTTAGTATGGATAAGTTAAAACACCAAACA
>JALXAQ010000111.1 GCA_026991885.1 Thiotrichaceae bacterium | reverse complement strand
GTTTTTGATTTTAAATCCGTGCAATCAGCGTAATCAGTAAAATCAGCGATTCAAGGTTTTTGATTTAAATCCGTGCAATCAGCGTAATCAGTCAAACGAAGTAACGAAGTAAATCAGCGATTCAAGGGTTTTCTTAGGCTTTGTTTCGGGAAATCCGCTCCATTCCCGAAACAACTGGTAGGTTTTGACTTATCCCTGCTAAAAATAAATCCCTGTAGTTATTGGGGTTTTGACTTATCCATTATTAAATACAATCCCTGTAGTTATTACGGAAAGGAGACAACATGAAAAACAAACTACTACTACCGCTCATCCTGAGCCTATCTCAAAACATTGCCGCTCTCGACTGCGACTATGCCGCCGACGTACTTTACCAAGCCTACGAATTACATCACCAAAGTCACGCCTATCAAAGAGAAAAGCTATTAGTAAAAATAGCAATAGAAAATTGCCCCGAAATGCCAGAAGCCCAGAATTATTATGGCTCACTTCTCGAAGACAAAGGCAAATACACCCAAGCCATCACCTACTACAAAAAAGCCATCGCCTTACGTCCCGACTTTTCAGAAGCCTGGAATGGCTTGGGCGAAACATACCACAAACAAGTTCAGAGGAAAAAGTTTTTGCATAAGTACCGCAAAAACATTTTCCTCTGAAGCTTTCCCCTCAGCTTAGAGGCGCATCTTCACGCCTGTAAAACCGACACCGACTCCAAAAAACGGATAGAAGCCCTATTAAAAGATAATCGTTATACCTTCACCGAAAAGGGCAAGATTATCGACAGAGACAGCTTATTAGTACTCTATGACAAACAGCGTCAAAAAGCCATTGATCAAATGCTATCCGATTGTGGATTGGGGCGATTCAAGAGAGTCAATCCAGCGGCGGTTTTTCGTAACTTTCAATTTGCCCCCCGCAAAGCCGACTTAGAAGCCGGCTCAGAACGCCAACTTGAAGAAATCGTCGCCGCATTAATGAATTTGCCCAATCGCCTGATAAAAATAGAGGGACACACAGACACGCAACCCTTCAAAGATGCACCACTGGCGGACAGTAAGAGACTCAATTTAGAACTCTCACAACAACGCGCAGACACCATAGCCCGCGCCTTGAATATTCGGGGCATCCCAATGAGCCGTATCAAAACCGACGGACATGGCTACGATGAACCGCTGGTAGCCGGCAACAATCCCAGTGCTTGGGCACAAAACAGACGAGTGGAGATAAAACTAGATTAGATAGAACTGTGGTATCATTAATACAATTTACCCAAAAGGTGGAAATTATCGCAAACTTGAGCCAGTTTATTCGTTAAAGTATAGGAGTACTAAACAATGCCAGAAAAAAAATCACAAAAATTAGAAGTGATTTTTGCGAAAAATGACCAGTCAGGAAAAGAGCCAGTTCGTGAATGGTTAAAAAACTTGTCTAAAAATGAAAAAAAAATTATTGGTGAAGACATTATGGCGGTTCAATATGGCTGGCCTATAGGTATGCCCCTCGTGCGAAATTTAGGAAATGGATTATGGGAAGTGAGAACAAGTTTGGAAAATCGCATTGCCAGAGTAATTTTCTTTGTTCATAACAACAAAATAGTTTTATTGCATGGGTTCATCAAAAAAACTCAGCAAACCCCAAAAGAAGAGATTGAACTAGCACTAACACGGAAAACTACCTTTCTGACAAAATAATTTAGGGTTATTGGGTGAGGAGACCAACTATGACAAATAACGCACAAGAGACTTATAGTATGGGTTCAAGTTTCGAGGATTTTCTTGAGGAAGAAGGTCTTTTAGCGGAAGCCGAGGCAACCGCCATTAAAAGAGTGCTTGCTTATCAATTTGAACAAGCCATTAAAAATGCTAACATCTCTAAAGCAGAGATGGCAAAGCGTATGCACACAAATCAAACCTCGGTTGAAAAACTTATGAATCCAGACGCTATCACTTTGAATACGCTCACAAAAGCAGCGGCTACATTGGGTATGCACTTAAAAATGACGCTTGAGACTTATACGCTGGAGCAGACTGCCAAGTAATTTTCAGGAGTCCAAAATAAATTTTGGACTCCTAATGAGCCAATATTATGAATATACACAACCATCTACTAATTTTATGCCTTTTCGCAATAAGCGTTCAAGCCGAGCCCACCAGATTCGGAAGAGTGCAACCCTCCCAACACGCCTTAGTCATCGGCATCGATCACTATCAACACCCTGACATAAACACACTAAAAGGTGCCGTTAATGATGCCAAATTAGGCTGCCAAGTGGGACAATATGCAGTGTTTAGTGGGAGATAAAATCGCTATGGAGTCTTTGCTCATGACGATTATTGATTTTGCCAAATAATCATTATCTAACAAAGTGCTGGAAGGAGCTCAGGAAAAGACGGGGTTGCAAACCCCGTCCTGCATCAAAAGCAAATAGAATTAATCTTCACCCATAAGACCAAACAACTGCAACAAGCTCAAGAACAGATTATAAATACTCACATACAAAGTCACCGTTGCCATGATATAGTTAGTCTCACGTCCATGGACCATCTCGCTGGTTTGATAAAGAATTAAACCAGACATCAACAGGACAAACATGGCTGACACTGCTAAAGACAAGCCGGGCATATTAAAAACGATGGCACCAATACCTGCCAAAAAGGCAACCAAAATACCGACAAATATAAATCCACCTATAAAGCTGAAATCCTTACGGCTGGCTAAGGCATAACCCGACAACCCTAAAAAGATGACTGCCGTTGAACCAAAAGCCATCATCACCAACTCGGAGCCATTACTGAACATCGTCAAGTACATACTGATAATCGGCCCCAAAGTCAAACCCATAAAACCAGTCAGCGCAAAGATCGAGGCAATACCCCACACACTATTTTGTAATGCCGAGGTCAGGAATAACAACCCAAAATAGCCCACCAAGACGACCACAAAATTCATGTGTGGCATATTGGTTACCATAGCGATGCCCGCCGTGAAAGCCGTGAACAACAAAGTCATCGACAACAAAATATAAGTGTTGCGAATCAGCTTATTAGCTTCAGTGGATGACAATGCTTCTTGCTCAAAAACTTGTTCATCTTGGTTTCCAAACGGAATGCTTTGATTACGCTCAAGGTTAACGTTTTTATTCATGTTATCAAATAAAGCCATAATAAAATACCTCACTTCAGTCAAAAGTCATCATCAAGGATAAAGAAAACTGTGACATCATTATCAGATGTCGTTATCATCATTATAATAACAATTTCCGAAATCACAAGTTCTCTAGGAGTCCAAGATTTATCTTGGACATTTAAATTTGATAATTGATATGATAAAATTAAATAATATTAGCATCGCCTTCGGACACGTTGCACTATTAGACAAAATAGCCTTACGCATAGACAACAAAGAACGAATCTGCTTAATCGGACGAAATGGAGAAGGCAAATCCACACTACTAAAAATTATTAGCCGAGAAATAAGTGCCGATCAAGGACAACTGGAATACCAAACCGGTTGTCGAATAGCACTCTTAAGCCAAGAACCTCAATTTAAAGCAAATGACACCGTATTTCATGCCGTCGCAAAAAGCTTAGGCACAGTCGGACAACTGGTTGAAGCCTACCACAACCTTGTACAACGCCTGGCTCACAACAACGATGAAGATTTATTGGCGCAACTTGAAACCGTGCAACATCGCCTAGAAGCTGAAGATGGCTGGCGTTTGGAGCAGCGAGTAGAAACCGTCTTATCAAAATTAAAATTACCCAGCGAGCAGACACTTGGCGAAATGTCAGGCGGCTGGCGACGGCGCGTCGCCTTAGCACAAGTACTCGTCACAGAGCCAGACATATTATTACTAGATGAACCCACCAATCATTTAGACATTGACGCGATTACATGGCTAGAAGAAAACCTCTTAGAATTTAAAGGCGGACTACTATTTATCAGCCATGATCGACGCTTTATGCAACGCCTAGCCACCCGGATTATCGAATTAGATCGCGGCAAATTAACCAGTTACCCCGGCGACTATGGCAATTACTTGCGCCGAAAAGAAGCCAGCTTAGCGGCAGAGAGCACACAAGCGGCTAAATTCGATAAACACCTCGCCCAAGAAGAAATTTGGATACGTCAAGGCATCAAAGCCCGCCGCACGCGCAACGAGGGGCGAGTACGCACCCTAAAAAAATTGCGCGAACAACGCACCCAACGTCGTGAACAAATCGGCAAAATCCGTTTAAACCTCGATAGTGGCGAATCATCGGGGCGCATCGTGATTGAAGCAGAAGCGATCAGCAAAAACTATCAAAACACCCCACTGATAGACGACTTTTCCACCCTCATTATGCGCGGTGATCGAGTGGGCTTGATTGGACCCAACGGCGTAGGCAAAACGACCTTGCTCAAAATACTACTTGGCGAACTCCCACCCGACAGTGGCACCGTCAAACATGGCACCAAACTCAGCATTGCCTATTTTGATCAACTCCGCGCCCAACTCGATCCAGAAGAAACCGTCGTTGATGCCATCGCACAAGGGCAAGAAACGATCACCATCAATGGGCACAAAAAACATGTCATGTCTTATCTAAGCGACTTTCTCTTTGCCCCGGCACGCGCCCGCTCCCCCGTCAAATCCCTCTCAGGCGGCGAACGTAATCGCCTTTTACTGGCAAGTTTATTCACCAAGCCCACCAATGTCCTAGTGCTAGACGAGCCAACCAATGACTTAGACGTAGAAACCTTAGAATTACTAGAAGACTTATTATCAAATTACCCCGGCACCCTGCTACTCGTCAGCCATGATCGCCATTTTTTAGATAATGTGGTAACATCCACAATCATTTTTGAGGGCAACGGACAAATTAAAGAATATGTGGGCGGCTATCAAGACTGGCTGAGACAACGTACAGTGCCAGCCCCCAGCAAAAAAGCAGCAGCAGTGCTGCCTAAACCCCGTCCCCAAAAAACACGCAAATTAAATTATAAAGAGCAACGCGAATTAGCCAATTTGCCAGAACAGATTGAAACCTTAGAAACGGAACAAGCAGAATTACAAAGCTTGATCAGCCAACCCGACTTTTACCGTGGAGATCAAATTAATCAAAGCTTGGCGCGTCTCAAAACGCTTGAGGCAGAATTGCAAACGGCGTATGAGCGTTGGGAGATATTAGAAGCGGTGGAGAATTAAGTTCAATGGGGCAACCACAAGGGATTGCCCCTACATATTCGCATATTGTAGGGGCAATCCTTTATGGTTGCCCTTGGTAGTGAGCTTCCTAAAAATCCCGAAAGACCAAATGCCTTGATAAAAGAAATATTTAAAAACAAATTGAAGGATTCAAGGAATGACTGACTTTAGTATTCCGGCACCTAAAGAGGCGAGCCTAGAACCCAGTGAGCTTACTAAAATTGAAATTCTAAAGTTAACCTAATGCTCTACAAAATACTCAAAAAAACATTAGCAAAAATACGCCGCACACCGTTCCACCCACAGTGGTTTGTCTACCGCAATGAACATTGGCACCATAGCCAAATTGGCAAGCAGGTAGCAGGGACTATACTAGATATAGGCTGTGCTGATCAATACATTAAAACTTATATTCAAGCCAATCATAACTACATTGGACTAGATTACTATCAAACCGCTGTCCATTGGTATGCCACGCAACCGCATGTCTATGGTGACGCGCAAGCCTTGCCTTTTGCAAATAACAGCATAGATGCCGTATTGTTACTAGATGTGCTTGAACATTTACCACGCCCAGAAGACTGTATCAGCGAAATTGCACGGGTGCTTAAGCCAAGCGGCACATTTGTGTTACAAGTTCCCTTTATTTATCCACTTCACGATGCGCCGCTAGATTTTCATCGCTGGACTCAACATGGACTACAAAAAATAGTCCAAAAATACGGCTTTATCATTCGTCAACAAATACAAATAGGAAAACCCTTGGAAACGGCGGGATTGTTACTCAATATTGCTATCAGTAAAACGATACTCAATTGGTTACAACAAAAAAATCCAGCACTTATTTTAGGTCTTTTAGCCCCCGTCGTCGTTTTGAGTATCAACCTATTGTGTTGGCTATTCAGCCTTATCAGTCCAATGGATGATATAATGCCACATAGTTACCGATTGCTATTGGAAAAACAATAAACTTTATGAACGATGAAAATAATGGCGCCAATTCAACGGTAAAAAAGCAAAAAACCTCATGGCATCGCATCGCTTACTAGCAAGATTGCTAGAAATCGTTCTATCGGAGGTTGAGATTGATGTCCAACCAAATGTGAGTGTTATGACGGTATTATTAAGTATTTGGGTTATCAACCGACGAAATATCCGGGCGTTTATCAGACACAAAACGCCGTTACCCGAAAGGTTTTAGCTTAAACAACTGGGTTTTGTCTCCATAGCCAATGAATTAAAGTGGTTTATCAGTGGATTAATGCAGATTTGGTTTGGAGCAGCGGAAGGAGAAGAAAAAATGAGCATGAAATTTACGCCCGAAGAAGTCACAGAATTTGGTAAACAATTGGGAGAGGTTTGGTTAGCGGACTTAACGGTGGATGATATGTTGGCTCGTTTTGGACGAGAAGAGGTGTTATCCCATTTCAAGCCGGAAGAGGTGTTACCTCATTTCAAGCCGGAAGAGGTGTTACCTCATTTCAAGCCGGTTGATAGGTTGGCGGGTTTAAAGCCGGAAGAGATGTTGTCTTATTTCAAGCCAGAGATAATTGAAGAGTACCTCAAACAACTCAAAAAGCGACAACGTTGATTGTCTGAATTACAACGGATTAGGGAAATAAACGGATTGGAAAGGGGGCTAACTACATCGTCGCTTTGATGATAGGTATTTTACCCCCCATCATCGTTGTCAACCTATTGTCTTGGCTATTGCTGCCTTTATCAGTCCAATGGATGATCTAATGCCACATATTGCACTTGTCACAACCTCTTATCCCACTAGCCATGATGGCAGTGAAGCAGCCGGTTCTTTTGTCGCCGACTTTGCCCAAGCTCTGACGGCATACGCACAAGTGACCGTTATCGCGCCTAGCTTGAGTGCTGAGGTAGAACAACACAAATCTCTCACTCTCAGGCGTTTTAAAGTCCCTCGCTTGCCGCTATCTTTACTCAAGCCCTACAATCCAGTGGATTGGTTAGCTATTATTAAAACGCTACGCGCCGGCTTTATTGCCTTAGAGCAAGTCGCTCAACAGAGTCAGATAGACCATATTTTTGCATTATGGGCACTGCCCTCTGGCTATTGGGCTAAAAGTATCGGAGACACTTACAATATCCCCTATTCCACCTGGGCGTTAGGCAGCGACATTTGGAGTTTGGGAAAAGTGCCTGTGATAAAAACCCTCTTAAAAAAGGTGCTCAAAGCCAGCCACAGCAATTTTGCAGATGGCTATTTACTCAAACAATCGGTAGAATCCATTTCCGGGCGCAATTGTCATTTTTTACCAAGTACACGCGCCCTAAGCATTTCTAAGCAAAAACAATTGTCTACAAATCCGCCGCCTTATCGTCTAGCATTTTTAGGGCGCTGGCATCCCAATAAGGGGACAGATTTATTAGTTGAAAGTCTTAAGACACTGAACGACACAGATTGGCAACGCATTGAGGAAATAAGGATTTGTGGAGGTGGACCATTGGAAGAAACCATCAAATCAGCCTGTGCCACCCTACAAGGACATCCCATTGTCTTGCAAGGCTATCTGAATAAAACAGAAGCGATTGAATTATTCTTATGGGCAGATTATGTGCTGATTCCATCGAGAATAGAAAGTATTCCCGTCGTTTTTTCAGATGCCATGAAGTGTCAGTGTCCAATAGTCAGTATGCCCGTCGGAGATTTACCACGATTGGTGACAGAATATCAAGTCGGCGTGTTAGCGGCAGAGGTATCAGCGCAAGCCTTTGGCTCTGCTATCAGTCAAATTTTACAGCAATCACCTCAAAGCTTTGCCGTTGGACTTGAACAAGCCGCTGATGATTTTAGTTTGGAGCATAGTGTTGAGATGCTACTAACCACAATTGACAAAAAAAATAGGAGTCCAAGATAAATCTTGGACTAGCAAAATATAGGTTAACTTATGCTCATAAAACCAATTCTTATTATTGGCGCACCGCGATCGGGCACATCCCTCTTGCAAAAAATCCTTCGTAACCATCCCTCCTTATGGTCATTGCCCAGCGAATCGGATATGATTTGGGATATGTATTGCCATCCTAAGTTACATCACTGGGAATCAGAAAGCCTGACAGAAGCGGATATAACACCTGAAATACAGGCTGAAATACTCAAACAATTTGAGCGATACTTATGTCCCGCCCATTTCTGGAAGCCGCTAGAAAAAAGCAATCTGATCTGGGGATTTCACCGATTGCGTCTATTACGCAAACTGATGCGCCCCGTTTATCAGTATGCCTTTCCGATTAGCCAAATGTTATTGTGGAAAAATCAAACCAAGAGAATCGTTGAAAAAACAGCAAGCAATTGTTTTCGTTTGGGATTTGTAAATGAAGTCTTTCCCGATGCCAAGATAATTTATCCAACACGAGATGGGCGCAATAATATCAATTCGCTTATCAATGCTTGGTTGCATCCCAGTCGCTTTTTTACCTATGATGTCCCAGCTAAATTGAACATAAAAGGTTATGAGCATGGCAAATGGAAATTTGTCTTGCCGCCCGGCTGGCGCGAGTACACCAATCGCTCTTTGGAAGAAATGTGTGCTTTCCAATGGCAATCCTGTCATCAATTCATGTTAAATGAAACCGCTAAACCTAAGTACAGTAATCGAGTTTTACAGATAAAGCTAGAAGATTTGGTGAGTACACCCAAATACTGGATCAAAAAAATGGCTGAATTTGTGGAGTTGCCTTATGATGACTATTTTCAATCAATGGCTGCTGAACTGCCCGTTGTCAATTCTCCTGACAATGACACTTCCGCTGAAAAGTGGAAACAGCAGCATAGGGAGAAGATAGAACGGATTATGCCAATCATTCAGCCGACAATGCAAGCCCTTGGATATTAATTATGAAGAATCGCATCAATCAATTGAAAGAAGAATGGGACTCACGGGAAAAACGGCTAGGTCAAACTAAACGGGCGGTGCTGTTTAAGCGATTTCCGGCTTGGTTAAATAACCATATACATAAGCAACATGTTAGATTTGTTTTAGAAAATATACCTCAACATGCTAATCAACTCTTAGACGTGGGTTGTGGCTATGGGCGAATTTCTAAGGAAATCAAATCTCATCATCTACAGTTATCGTTTACAGGTATTGAATTGTGTACGGAGTTTGCCGCTGCTTATGAAAAGGAAATTGGTTCTTGTTTCAATGGTGCCATACAAGATTTTCAAGCCGATAGACATTATGATGTCATCATCATTGTCACCTTACTCATGTATCTTGATGGCGAAGAACGTCAGGCGATTATCAATAAATTATGGTCTATCTTAGCCCCTGGTGGGATGATGATTTGCATTGAGCCTGCCATTGAATTTCTAAACTTGTGGCGTCGTCTCACTCGGACTCAATTTGCCTCTCCCACTGGCGGAAGTGTGTACCATTTTAGTATGCCAGAATTGCAGGGATTATTCGCGGCTGATGCCGAGAATACTATGTCTGTTCACTTGTTACCCTTGCTAAGAAGTACAGCACTTCATCATGGTGTAGCAGTTTCTAAGCCCATAGAGTTGCTATGACACAATATCAATATAACTACACAGAAAACGCCGTTGCCAAAGTCAATATGTACGATGAGGCTGGGCGTCAACAAAAAGCCGATAAGATTATAACTGTTCTTGAGGACTATTTTGGCAATTTAAACGAATTATCATTGCTAGATATGTCCTGCTCTACGGGAATGTTGACAAAAGCATTCAGCCCTGTCTTTGGGAAGGTTTATGGTATTGATATTGACCAAAGCGCGGTTGAATTTGCCAAAACGCATCATAGTGCCAAAAATATTGAATTTCATAGGATGGATGCACTTTCTACGAGTTTTCCAGATAATCACTTCAATGTGATTATTTGTAATCAAATGTATGAGCATGTCCCGAATCCGCAACAATTAATGCGTGAAATTCACCGCCTATTGGCTCCAAGCGGTGTCTGTTATTTTGGTGCGACGAGTCGTTTAAAAGTCATCGAAACCCATTATGGTAATTTACCCTTTCTTTCCTATCTGCCAAAGTCACTTGCCCATTTGTATTTACGTGTGCTTGGTAAAGGGGATTATTATTATGAAACGCTATATAGCTATTGGGGCTTAAAAAGACTGGTTGCTGACTTTGATTTGATTGATTACACTGTTAAGGTTATAGCTGAACCCGAAAAATTTCATCTGACAGATATGGTTAGAAGTCATACGCTGAAACAGCGGGTTGCACTGGCGATGTTAAAAGTTGCCTACGTTTTTTTGCCGGGTTATATCTGGTTACTCAAAAAATAGGTTCACAATTGGAAAAGAAAATTAATAAGCTTTTAACAGCAATCTGGTTAATTGTTCTGTGTATAGTCAGTTACATCGTACTGAAAGACTTACCTCCTGATTTGTTCAGATGGGAAAATATTGACTATACACGGGCAGGATTAGGGATTATGACGGGGATGATATTTAGTTTGCCTTTGGTTTGGATAGTGCGTGATTACCTCGTGAAAAAATCATGGTTGATTTCCTTTATTCTGACTTTTTTACCAGCCATCGCTAAATATATCCCCGGCAAAATTTGGTCATTTGTGGGTTTTATCCTACAAGCCAAAAATATGGCTAACATTTCAGAAAAAGATGCTGGCTTTTTTCAAGTCTATAGCCAGATCATCGGACTTTTGTCTTCCGTTTTGCTGACGATTATCGGTATTACGGTTATCAAAAATTCGCAACTGTTATTTCAATTCAATGTGGCTGCTATTATTCTCTTATTAGGGAGTGTTTTTGCGATTTATATGCTAATAAAAATCTCTAATAATTATAACCATATAATTAACAATTCCAGAATAATACTTCATGTTATAGCTTTAGGCATACAGAAAATTTCAAAGGGTTTGTCATTAGTCTTATTTCTGAGTGCGTTTATACCAGTCCATGAGTTTGTCTTTGAGATTTTGTTAGCTTTTATTATTGCTATGCAAATGGGTGTTCTCGCATTTTTTGCGCCTGCGGGACTCGGTGTCACAGAAGGTGCTTATGCTATGCTGTTATCAGATCAATTCACTTTGGCAGTTGCTATTCAAATTGCGATATTAGCTAGAATATGGCAAACCATTTTAGATTTTTTATTAGCCATTATCGGCTTTATTCTGAAACTGACCTTTTTTAAATAACCGCCTTGACGGCAAAAATCACGTCCTCAAGCTCTTTATCCGTCAACTTGGCAGACAAGGGCAAACTCACCGTCTGCCGCCCAACCTTCATGGCATGAGGATAATCTTCTGGTTTCCAGCCAAACTGTTTTTGGTAGAATGGATGCTCAGGAATGCTCAAATAATGCACGCCGACTCCGATATTGAGTGCTGTCATCGCATCTAAAAAGGCATCTCGTTCAATGCCAGTTTTTTCTTTATCTATTAATAAGGTATATAAATGATAACCATGTCGCGTGTTTGGAGCAGGATCGAGAGGGCACGTCACGGGTAAATCGGCAAAAGCTTGTTGATAGCGATTCCAAATCGCTTGGCGGTGTTGCCAATTGCTTTCTACTCGTGCCAGTTGATGGATACCAATCGCGGCTTGTAAATCCATCATGTTATATTTAAAGCCACATTCAACCACATAATAATGTTTAAAACCGGCATCACCAAAGCGGTGCCACGCATCTTTGCTCATTCCGTGCAAAGCCAGCATTTTAATTCGACCAATATCTTCTTCCCGTTTGGCAAGCACCATTCCGCCTTCACCAGTCACAACATTTTTGGTGACATAAAAGCTAAAACAACCAAAATCTCCAAAAGTGCCGGCTTTACGTCCTTTGTATTCGGTTTCTATGGCATGGGCGCAGTCTTCAATCACTGTTAAATGGTAACGCGCCGCCAGTGCCATGATTGCGTCCATTTCACAGGGAAGCCCGGCAAAATGCACGGGTAAAATGGCTTTAGTGCGCGGCGTGATCCGCGCTTCGATAGCGGCTGGATCAATGTTCAATGTCTGCGGATTAATATCGGCTAATACTGGTGTCGCGCCGGCGTGAATAATTGCGTTGATGGTCGCACAAAATGTCAGTGGCGTGGTAATCACTTCGTCGCCGGGATTCAAGTTGGCGGCAATCATACTTACATGCAAGGCTGCTGTGCAAGAGTTAACGGCTGCTGCCTGTGCGAGTCCTTTATAGTCAGCAAAGGCTTTTTCAAACTGTGCCACTTTGGGTCCTGTGCCTAGCCAACCTGATTCTAAAGTGTCAACGACTTCGGCGATTTCTTCTTGACCGATACTCGGTGAGCCAAAGACTAAAAAGTTTTTTCTTTCATGTAAGCCGGTTTCATTTTCCATGGTGAATGTTCCGAAACAGTCCCTGCCACCAGCGTTTACGATTCGCGGGGGTAGGCGCGTCATCGACAATGGCTTCTGGGGGAATGCGTGTCAGTAACCAACGCGGGGGCACAACGGTGCCGCTGGCGCCACAAACCGCGCCAAGATTATTTGGGTCAAATATTTTAATCATAGTGGGCGTTTCATCCGCATAGACAATCCCGCAATAATCATAGTCATGCTCTTTACGCAATAATTGGTCAATTTCTTCGATAAATTTGTTCAATTCAGTGGCATCGACGGGCGTAGTTGGCACCGTTTCTCCGACAAAGTAAATGTACCAATCATTGGGTTGCGCTTTCACTTTTTCCCATAATTGGTCTAAGTGGGGCCAACGCAACATGTTGATAAATCTGCCTTTATAATGTTCTTGAAAATTCATATCAACAATTTTTCCAAAAGCCTCTGATAAATAATCGACAGGCTATCAAGTTCTTTAACTTTGATACATTCATTGATTTTATGGATCGTACTATTGTTTGGTCCAAGTTCAATCACTTGTGCGCCTGTGGGTGCAATAAATCGTCCATCTGATGTACCCCCTGCCGTCGATAAGGTCGTCTCATAACCACAGACTTCAACAATCGCTTTTTGAGTCGCTGTTACTAAATCTCCAGGCGTCGTGAGAAAGGGTAAACCTGAATGTCGCCATGTCAGACTATATTTGAGTCCATGTTTGTCTAACAAGCTGGTGATTTGTTCTTGCAATTGAGTATGAGTCACTTCGGTGCTGTAACGAAAATTAAATAAAAGTTCTAATTCTCCAGGAGTCACATTATCAGCACCCGTGCCCCCATTGATGTTAGTCACTTGAAAACTCGTGGGGGGAAAAAATTCGTTGCCTTGATCCCATTCAGTTTCACACAGCGTTTTTAATAGGGGGGCAAAGCGGTGAATAGGATTATTGGCTAGATGCGGGTAAGCGACATGACCTTGGATACCCTGTATCGTCAATTGACCACTTAAGGAGCCACGCCGCCCGTTTTTCACAACATCTCCTAGACGCTCCACGCTTGATGGCTCTCCCACTAAACACCAGTCAATTTTTTCGCCTTTTTCTTGTAAATAGTTGATAACTTTAACCGTTCCATCTACCGCCGGCCCTTCTTCATCGCTAGTCAGCAAAAAAGCTATTGAGCCTTTATGTTGGGGATGCGTTGCGATAAAACGCTCACAAGCGGTGACTATTGCAGCCAGGCTGCCTTTCATATCCGCCGCTCCTCGTCCATATAAAAAACCTTGGTGCAGCGTAGGCGTAAACGGTGGAAATTGCCATTGATTTTTGGGACCCGTTGGCACAACATCTGTGTGTCCTGCAAATACAAATAGTGGGGCAGTTTCTCCGTGCCGTGCCCAGAGATTGTCTACTTCGCCAAAGCGTAAGTGTTCAATTGTGAAACCAATGGCTTGTAAGCGTTTAGCAATTAAAGCTTGACACTCGGCATCGTTGGGGGTGATGGAGGGGCGACTGATCAGTTCAATCGCTAAATCTAGGGTTGTTGACATAATAACACACACGCGACGCGGAGCGTCGCCACATGCATTCCCACGCAGAGCGTGGGAACGAGAACCCTGGTGAGTTGGGCGTATCGCCACTTTGTATCGCTCTACCCACCCTACATCTCGTTCCCACGCTCTGCGTGGGAATGCAGGCCTCGACGCTCCGCGTCGAATTCAGCTAAGGGTTTTGTTTAACAATTTCAATTTTAGCCTGATTTTGCAAATCACTCAAATATTGTTGCATAAGCTTGATTTGCAATCCGGCTTCGATTTTGTCTTTGACACTTTCAAACGGGGGTAAAGGTAAAGTAGCCAGACGACTGTCGTCAAGTTGGATAATATGCCAACCAAACTGAGTTTGAACAGGGCTAGCCGTGTACTTGCCTTTTTCCAACTTGACAACCGCTTCTCCAAATTTGGGAACGACTTTTTGTTTGGTAATCCAACCCAAATCGCCACTCTGTTTTGCCGATACGGGATCTTTGGATTTTTCCTTGGCTAGCTCACCAAAGTCTTTGCCTTCATCTAATTCAGCAATGATGGCTTTTGCATCGGATTCTGTTTCTACCAAAATGTGCCGAACCTTGTACTCTTGGGGAACTTTGATCAAAGCAATTTGTGTATCATACTCCTTGCGAAGCGTCGCATCGTCTATTGGATGTTTTGCCAGATAATCTTGCATAGCCATCGCCATCAACAAACTATCCCGCATAAACTCAACCTTCTGAAGAAATTCAGGGGTTTTATCAATCCCTTTTTTGAGCGCATCTTGCTTGAGGAGTTCGCGTTGGATGAGTTCTTCAATCACCTTTTCCGGTTTAACTTTCTCATTCTGCTTTGGGTTTTGTTTAGCACGCGCCTTGACGTAATCATCATACTCCTGTTGAGTGATGGGTTCGCCATTGACCATTGCTAGGGAATCGGTGGGGGCTGTATGAGCATTTAGGGATACTAATAAAGCACTGGACAAGATACAAGTACGAATTAAGGGTTTAAACATCTATTTATCTCCTTGATTTATGTTGAAAATTCTTCGGGGGTTTGCGCGTTAATGCTTAGGGCATGAATGGCAGTATTCATCAATTCGCCGATAGCAGCATATACCATGCGATGACGCTCTATCAAGCTTTTTCCCGCAAACTGTGGACTCACAATAGTCACGAGAAAATGTCCACCGCCAGCTTGTGCGCCAGCATGACCAGCATGTTTATGACTCTCATCAATAATGTCTAAATGAGTGGGTGTCAGTGCCGCTGTCAGTTTTTCTTTAATGAGTGGGTTATTCATGGCAATACTTTTTTAAAGGGTTTGACAGTCATTTGGGCATACACGCCAGCTTCATGATACGGATCCGCTTGTGCCCATGCACGCGCCTCATCGAGAGAGGAAAATTCTGCTATGACTAAGCTGCCAGTAAATCCCGCCGTACCAGGATCATGCACATCAATGGCAGGATGGGGTCCTGCTATTATTAAACGACCTTGGGCTTTTAGCGTTTCCAAACGCTTTAAGTGGGCAGGACGAGTTTTGAGGCGCGTTTCTAAACTATTTGGAACATCTTCACTGATAATGGCATAGAGCATAATTATTGTCTTGGACGTCCAAGATAAATCTTGGACTCCTTTAATGTCGCATCGTAATGTGCATCGAGGATAGGATTTACTCCACGTAAACCTGCTACCACTTGTTCACTCCAATTTAAGTATTCTTGGCGGCGTTTCAATGGCCAATTTTTTGGGGGTGAATGGGCAATGTCGTAAACATTACAAATTTTATCCGCCAATTTAAGTTGTTTAGCGCGTGTGGATATGTGCGGCGCATGTTCAATTTGCTTTAATTTGCGTTGCTGTTTGGACAAGCGTTTGTCATCCGTCACTTCGCTCACGACTGCTAAGATTTCGGCACCAAACAATTTTTGAATTTCTTCGGGCGTTGTCTCGGTATCTTCTAGCGTATCATGTAACAGTGCCCCGATTATCGTCACCATATCACGCACTTTGCCTATTTGCCATAGGGTGTCTGCCACTTCAATAGGATGATTAATATAGGGGGTTGCTTTGGCATCTTTGCGCCGCTGTTCGCGGTGTTTAACGGCTGCAAATTTGATCGCCGTAAAAAACAGGCTCATTTCATCTGTATTAAAGGGGGTTATGATTTTTCAGTCTCCGCATTTTCATCAATATATCGCATCAAATAAAAGCTTTGGGCAACCACAAAGAGGATTGTTAAGCCCATCATACCAAATAATTTGAAATTAACCCAAGTATTTTCTTCAAAATTAAAGGCAACATACAAATTAACCACACCTATCGTAATAAAAAAGCCTATCCATGCGAAATTCAGGTGTGTCCAAACGTGTTGTGAGGTGAGAGTCACTTGCCCTTCTAACATCCGTTGTAGCAAATTTTTGTCCCCAATAAATTGGCTCGCCAAAAACGCTACTGCAAACAGCCAATTGACGACGGTTGGTTTCCAGTAAATAAATGTGGCATTTTGAAAGTATATTGTGGCACCTCCCAATATCAGCACCATTACCAATGTAATCAGGTGCATCTTTTCAACACGGCGGTGTTTTAGCCAAAAAAAACTGACTTGTGCAACCGAGGCGACGATAATCACGGCAGTTGCGACATAAATGTCATACATTTTATAGGCGATAAAAAATAATAAGATGGGAAACAAATCATATAAAAATTTCATGGTTTATAGATCCAAAGTTAGGGAGAGGGGGGCAATGTTTGTTGTAATATTGCATATTTTAAAAATATTTGTCAAGCCGATAACTCACTTGATCTCACATGAGCCCGTTTTTGCATAAACCGCCATAACACTTTTCAATTCATCTAAGAGTATCCCTCGCTGTAAAGCATTAAGATGCCAAACAACTTCAATCTCTTTGCCTTGTTCAAGTTGTTGAATGATTTTGTTGACTGCGAGGCAACCTTGTTCACAAATCTGTTCAAGGCATATTTCAATTTGTTTGTCGTTTGTAATCATATTATTTATAGTTACACATTAATTCCTATTGAAAACGCATATTCTAACTCATTGCATAGAATAATCTATGCCCACCTAGACTGGACCAACTATATGTTGTATGTACCGTTGCTCAATGCACAAGTGAAAAGTCTAAAGGCTCCAGAGTCCAAAATTAAATTTTTATGGTTATTGTAATAACTCTATTCAATAATACTATCAGTCTTAACCGTTTGTAGCCGCAGTCTATCCACATTATGAATGTGGACAGTCCGACCTTTCACAGTAATCAAACCTTCCCGATTGAGACTATGTAAAATACGGGAGAAGGTTTCTGGCTTAATAGAGAGGCGGGATGCAATCACATGTTTAGGAATAGAAAAATTAAATTCATAAACATTATTATGCTCATCAGGTACTTGATAAAGTAAATAATTCACCAAACGATGCGTGGCATTTTGTAGGGTTAAGTTATCAATTTCGTTGACCCACATACGGAGACGCTGGCTCATGTAAGACATGAGCTGAAAACAAGTAGCTGAAGATTCCTTGAGAATATCTATAAATATCTTATTTTCAAAACTTAATAATACACTAGAATTAATAGATTGTGCGGTGACGGGATAAATGGATTTAGGCAGAAATATGATGGCTTCTGCGAAAGTCTGCCCCGGTAAAATCACTTCAAATACTTTTTCTGCGCCTTCCAGAGACAGACGAAGCAATTTAATATGTCCCTCTTTGAGCATAAAAAAATGCTCCGTTCGTTGCCCCTGTTTAAATAGGTATTCTCCATCTTCTAACTGAATTTGGCGTACACTCTGTTTGATCCGCGCTAATTGTTGATCGTTAAGACAAGAAAATAAATATAATTGTCGTAATTCTTGATCAGTTGTTAATGTGTCAGGATACGATTGGTATTGCATATTTTATTTTTAATCAATGACTATTTCACTATAATATATTTATTCCCATTTTTATCAATAGACAAATATCAATGGATATCGCTCTACCCTACATATACAAATTCATCCTACGTCACAAAACTTTTGCCACAATTCACCTAGTTATATCCAAGATAAATCTTGGACTCCAAAATTAAAAATAAAAAACCAATAGCTTAATTATGAAAAAACAAGATAAACGTGTTGACGAATTATTTTCCTTATTTAATAAAGCTGTGGAAGCTTTCCAAGAGGCTCAATTTAAGGAAGCCAGTGAATTTTTTAGTGTTTATGCCAATTGTTTAGACAAACTAATTGTTGAAGGGTTAAGTCATTTTAGGTCCGATCTCGCCGGAGCGCGGATGAATTTGGGAATTTGCTTTTCTGAACTCGGCGACTTGAAAGCAGCGCGTGGCGAGTTAGAAGCCAGCCTGAGTCTGTATCAACACTTGGTTGACACTGAGGCATGTCACGATTTGCGGCCCTCTCTTGCCCGAACGCGCATGATCTTAGGAATTTGCCTCAGAAACCTCGGCGATTTAAATGCGGCGCGTGGCGAGTTAGAGGGCAGCCTGAGTCTGTATCAAGAGTTGGTTGAGACCGATGCACGTCACGATTTGCGGCCCTCTCTCGCCAAAACGCGCATGAACTTAGGAATCTGCCTCAGAAACTTCGGCGACTTAAATGCGGCGCGTGGCGAGTTAGAGGCGAGCCTGAGTCTGTATCAAGAGTTGGTTGAGACCGATGCACGTCAGGAGTTGCGGCCCGATCTCGCCGGAACGCGCATGATCTTAGGAAACTGTCTAAGAAACATCGGCGATTTGAATGCGGCGCGTGGCGAGTATGAGGCGAGTCTGAGTCTGTTTCAACAGTTGGTTGACAGCGATGCACATCACGAGTTGCGGCCCTCTCTTGCCGGAACGCACATGATCTTAGGAAACTGCCTTTATTCCCTCGGCGATTTAAATGCGGCGCGTGGCGAGTATGAAGCCAGCCTGAGTCTGTATCAAGACTTGGTTGATACCGAGGCATGTCACGAGTTGCGGCCAGAATTCGCCCGAACGCGCATGAACTTAGGAAATTGCCTTTCTGAACTCGGCGACTTGAAAGGGGCGCGTGGCGAGTTAGAGGCCAGCCTGAGTTTGTATCAAGACTTGATTGAGACCGAGGCACGTCACGATTTGCGGGCCTTTCTCGCCCAAACGCGCATGAACTTAGGACTCTGCCTCAGAAATCTCGGCGACTTGAAAGGGGCGCGTGACGAGTATGAGGCGAGTCTGAGTCTGTATCAACATTTGGTTGATAGCGAGGCACGTCACGATTTGCGGCCCGAACTCGCTCGAACGCGCATGAACTTAGGAATCTGTCTCAGAAAGCTCGGGGATTACAAGTAAACCTTTAATATGTAGGGCTCCTTAAGATCGCGACTCCACCGATATTTACTCAAATAAAATATCGGATCAATGCCGTTGTGAGTCGTTAGTCTACGAGTTTATTGCTATATCAATGATTTCAATAGGTTTATTTATTCATCAAGCAGCAGTTGCCCGTGAAATTAAATATTGCGGCGTCTCGCTTGGCCTAAGCTAAGTGTTTGGGGTGCCAGACTTTGGCCCCCCAACCTTGGGAGGAGGGCCGAAACCGAAATGACAAAAGCTCAAATTGTGAAGGTGCCAAGTATATCTTGGCTCGTTTTCCATGCCAGAAACAGTCGATCCTTGGCAACGCTGGCTATGGCTGACAACAATAATCCTGCCTATCTGGGTTCAATTCTGCATTATTGAAGCTGAATCTATAGTCATCGGAAGGATCTTCGGCAATATTCAGGTCAACATAAGGATTGTCACCAGAATAAAACTGGATACCATTTGTTTGCCGCATATCAGGATCACTATCAGGCAATCCGATATGTTTCCAGTCAGTATCATTATCAAAGGTATAGCGCATCAGCGATTCCAGTGGACGAAAAATACCCACTTGCTGCAATGCATCATAATAAAAGTTGCTATTGTCATACGGGCTCTTGGGTGTGTCGTGACTAGATTTGTGTTGCGTATCTCCCGGCAAATACAGGTAGGTTTTGTCGGTGTCACTGATATTGGTGTTTATCAGATAGTCGATGTTGAATCTTGGGTCTGTATCCCACTTGATGTCTCTATTATTTTCGCGCTCATTGTAGGTCTGAACAATCATTTTGGTATTCGCTGGCAGCTCGATCAGTTGCTGAGTCTGAAAATAGGCTGTCGCCCCCGCCATGGAGAAAAGGAAACGGCCTTCCGTACCCCAATCCTCCAATTCCTGGGCAAGATGAAACAGAATGCCTGCCCCCATCGAGTGCCCCATAAACCCGACTTTTGAGGTATTGATTTTATCGCTGAAACGTGGTTCAGCAACAACCGTTTGCAATATCCATTTAATGAAGCCGTTTTGCATGGCATCTGTCTCTTTATAGGAAACAAAGACGGCGTTGTAGCCCTGGCTGGCAATGAAATACAACAGACTGTAAAATTGTTCGGAATGGTAATGTCGCCAGCCCGATATAAAGAAAATCGTAGGCCTTTGTGTATGCATATCCGCAGGATAATACATATCCACTGTTAACCGCACTTCAGAGTCTTGACTTTTAAAGTAGGCGTTTTGATCCCCCGGGTACCAATTTAAGAATTCATTGGCGATTTTATCGTCATATTTCGGATTATTAATCGTCATCTTTGCTACGGGATGTTCACCCATTGCGCCATACCAATCGCCATCTAATACAGGAATTCCACCCGCGTCAGAGTAGAGCGGCTCTGGAATAACCCCTGACTGCCCATCTCCATCTATGTTCCCCGTCACCATGCTATCGGCTGACAACCAGTGCAATTGAATCCAACTGCTGTTATTCACCCGTATCCAGAGACCATAAGTGTCACCAAAATCAATGATCACCTCATCCTGGCCATTACCGTCCATGTC
>JALXAQ010000110.1 GCA_026991885.1 Thiotrichaceae bacterium | reverse complement strand
CCCCACTCCCATCGCCCCCCCCACCACCAATTTATGATGATGGATGGAACCGGTGTAATGATGTCTATTCCTATTCTCATGGCCACTGCGATCAATGGCAGGAAGAACCTTATCATGAGAGTCCCTATTGCTATGGACCTTCTTGCAGGAGGGGATGTCAGAATAATTATTGGTATTCAGGTGACCGGATTTGTTTCAGAGAAGGTCGCATTATCTACTATCCGCCTTCTGATAACTCTTGTCGGAAAATGGTTTGCAATGACACGAGTGACTCATGTCGCTGTGTGGATTGGAGAAGAAGATGGTAGCTTTTATTTTATGATGAACCAGCGGGGTTTTTGTACCCCGCATCTATGAGGAGATTGATTAATGAAAATTGCTGTTACTAGCCAAAACAAGCGAGAAGTGACTGGACACGCTGGTAAGTGTCGCAAATTTTGGATTTATGAAACGGAAAATATAGGTGAAAAAATTTTGTTGGAATTGCCAAAAGAGCAGTGTTTCCATGAAAGTTCACCTCATGCGCCGCATCCCCTAGACGATGTGCAAGTCCTCATTACTGGCGGTATGGGCGCTGGGCTGATACGTCGTCTTGAGGTCAAAGGGATTGAAGGTATTGTGACTTCTGAAAAGTCGCCTGATAAGGCTGTAGCAGCTTATTTGGATGGGAGTTTGGAACGTTTAGCCCCTCACGAGCATGGACACGCGCATTAAATGACATCCATCCATGCTGAAAACAATTTATGGCCATCGCAAGAGTACGGGCAATCTGTGCAAAATTTAAAAGCGGCAGTCGGTCAACAGATTTATATTGCGAAAGTTAATTTTAGTGGCACTCATTTAAGTCTGACCATCAATTCTACCGCTTTTGAATTATTGGCTGTGCAAAAATTTCCCAAACCGAACCCGCAAACTGGCCTTCTTCCGCATTTTATTTTGCTGGATGACGGGCGGGGGATCAATTTGGGAAGAATTGCCCGTATCAGTATTAATACTCCTTTTAATCCACCCGCCGATAAAGTTCTTTATCGGCATGAGCCCTTATTGAAACTGTTGTTATCTAATGAACAACGGCTCACCAAAGAACATATCAGTGCCATATCAACAGCATTGCTTAAAGAAGTGCTCCAAAACGCTGGAACATTATCTGGTTATGTGCCTTTTCAGTTAAAATAGCCATGAACCTAGAAATCTTGTCTGAGACACCAAGCTCTATATCTCATAAAACACCTATTTTGTTTGTTCATGGTGCTTGGCATGGCGCATGGTTTTAGCTCTATAAATATACGCAATGTGCAACTTTTTTATCATTATGAACGATTGGGAACTCTTAACCAAACATGCCATTTTAGGCACCGAGCGGCAAGCTTTTTCGCTACCAAAAACTCAATCCCCCCTATCATCCCTATCGGCGCAACTTGAAACAAAAGAGCCTGCCGAAAAATTACTTCATAGTGCCGCTTTATTGACTGAATATCGTCGTATAGGTTGGCAACCGCTCAGCTTTGATGAAAAGCCGCCCCTTGTACCAAGTCAAGCAGAAACTTTGCCCCAATGTACGGCGGTTGGGCTGTTGCGCTCAATTTTGCAAGAAGACAATTCAAACCTTCAATCCGCCCTCATCAAGGAATGGTTACGCTTGCTGCAAGCGGCGGGGCAACGTGTCCCTTTTGAATTTTTGCCGATTTTGCTGGATAAGGCTAAACAAGAAAAAAATTTATGGCCTTATTTAAAACCGACTATGGGACAACGGGGGCATTGGCTCATTCAATTCAATCCAGATTGGCAAGCGGACACAGACGTTAGATGGGATACTGGCAGCCATGCTGCCCGATTGAGCTATTTACAACAAGTTCGTGCCACTGATCCCACCAAAGCACGAGAATTATTAGCGGCTACTTGGCAACAAGAAACGGCGCAAGCACGGCAAGCATTTTTAGCCATTTTTTGGAGTCAATTGAGTTTAGATGATGAAGCCTTCTTAGAAAATTGTCTCAAAGATCGCAGCCAAATTGTGCGACAACTTGCCGCCCAAATGTTGGGCTCTTTAGAGTCTCGTTTTCTAAAACAATTACTTGAACGCTTATCTACTTATATCACTATTAAAAAGACTTTGGAAGTTGAGCTGCCCATCAAATACGACAAGTCAGTATGGGTAGGCATTAAAGAAAAGCCCCCTTCGTCTATGGGCGAAAAAGCGTGGTGGTTATATCAAATGTTGTTATTGGTACGCCCCTCTTTTTTATTAGCGTATTTTGAATTGTCAGCAGAAAGCTATCTGAAAATTTTGCGGCGGACGGATTTTGCTGATATGCTCTCTAATGCGCTGACAGTGGCGACTAAAATCCATAAAGATCAGTCAGTCGCTACCGTGCTGGTGCGTCAGAGCAAAAAGGCTAATGTTTTTCTTCAAAGTTTGAGTGATTTGGCATCCGTATTCTCTGAAAAGGAGCGAGATAGCCTCTTGCAAGATTATCTAAAAACTTCAAAAAATGTTATCACTTGGCCTCAAATTAGCCAAATGGTTGATTTATTGCCTAATGGCATGTCAGTCAACTTATCACGGGCATTACTCTCTACCAGTCTGCCTCGCTTGTTGAAACAGAAAAATAATTATGGCTATGCCGAACGAATTTCAGTAGCACTCGCACCGTCATGTTATGAGGAAATATCAAATAATAAATGGCTATCAGACAAGACGCACCCTGCCACCGAAGAATTTCTAAAAATATACGAATTTCGCGCTCAAATGACTAAGGAGTTGACGCAATGATTTTACGGGAACACGTCGAACAACAATTCGCCGAAGAATTGGAGGCGCTGAAACAAGTGGATGATCGCCCATGTCCACCCAATTGGATTTTATCCCCTTGGGCGGTTGCCACCTATTTATTGGGGGGAAAATTGGAAAATGGCTTTGTTGTCAGCCCCAAATATATCGGTAATCGGCGCCTCATTGAAATTGCCGTTGCTACTCTCACTACTGATAGAGCTTTATTGCTTTACGGGGTACCCGGCACCGCTAAATCTTGGGTATCAGAACATTTAGCAGCGGCTGTTTGTGGAAATTCAACTTTACTCATTCAAGGCACCGCCGGCACTAGCGAAGAGGCGATTCGTTATGGTTGGAACTATGCACAACTCTTATCAAAAGGTCCCTCAATTGATGCTGTTGTCCCTAGTCCATTGATGCGCGGCATGGAAATAGGCAAAATTGTGCGGGTGGAAGAATTAACCCGAATTCCCGCTGAAGTGCAAGATACTTTAATCACCGTTTTATCCGAAAAACTGCTACCTATTCCAGAATTAAATGATGAAATTCAAGCACAAGGCGGTTTTAATCTGATTGCTACCGCTAATAATCGGGACAAAGGCGTTAATGAATTATCCAGTGCCTTAAAACGCCGCTTTAATACGGTGATATTGCCACTGCCCGCTCATTTAGATGAAGAAGTTCAAATTGTTGATAAGCGCGTCAAAGAATTAGGACGCGCCTTAGAATTACCGGCTGAACCGGCTTTGGCTGAAATTCGCCGCGTTGTCACCATTTTCAGGGAATTACGCAATGGCGTGACCGAAAATGGCAAAACTAAAGTCAAATCACCCACTGGGACATTGAGCACTGCTGAGGCGATTTCAGTTGTCAACAATGGCTTAAGTTTGGCGGCTCATTTTGGGGATGGTGTTTTAAAAGCCCCTGATTTAGCTTCAAGTTTAGTTGGGGCAGTGGTAAAGGACCCGGTACAAGATAGTTTGGTTTGGCGAGAATATTTGGAAACTGTGGTGAAAGAGCGTAGTGGTTGGAAGGATTTATATCGTTCTTGTCGGGAATTGAGTTAGTTTTTTTTAGGAACTACAGGGATTTTTTTTTAGCAGGGATAAGTCAAAACACTTAACGACAGGGATTAGATTTAAGAAGGGATAAGTCAAAACCGGCTCTTAATAACTGATATGACTCACAACAACAAAATTCATTTTCTAGGCATCCGCCATCACGGTCCGGGCTCTTCTAGCAGCTTATTGAACGCATTAGATAAAATAAGACCAGATGCCATATTAGTTGAAGGACCAGCAGAAGCTTTGCTCTCTCTCGCCACTCATAAAGAAATGCGTCCACCCGTCGCGCTGCTCATCTATAAAATTGATGATCTGTCGCAGACAGTATTTTATCCCTTTGCTGAATTTTCCCCTGAATGGCAAAGTATCCATTACGCACATCAAAAAAATATTCAGTTGCGTTTCATGGATTTACCGCAAACCCATCAAATGGCGCTCAGTGATGATTTAAAAAATCAAGAAAATCTTGAGCCATTCAATTTACTCGCACAAGCGGCGGGTTTTAGCGATAGTGAGCGTTGGTGGGAATATATGGTGGAGCAACGCCAAGGCGGTAGTTTAGATTTATTTTTAGCTATTCAAGAACTTATGACGGCTTTGCGCGATGAAGTTGAGGAGAGTGATTTTAATCTGCTGCGAGAAGCCTGGATGCGTAAAACGATACGGGCTGCACTCAAAGACGGTTTTGAGCGTATTGCTGTCGTCTGTGGCGCATGGCACGTTCCCGCTCTCGCTAAAAAAACGACGATTAAAGATGATAATGCCCTGCTCAAAGGTTTGCCAAAAAGTAAAGTTAAAACGACATGGGTACCTTGGAGCAATAGCCGTTTGACTTATTTTAATGGTTATGGTGCCGGCATCAGTTCGCCGGGCTGGTATCAACATTTATGGGAAAATAAAAGTACCAAACAAATAGCCAGCGGTTGGCTTACCAAAGTGGCTCACCATTTACGCGCCGAAGGGATTGATGCTTCTACCGCCAATGTCATTGAAAGTGTGCGTCTAGCCGAAACCTTAGCCGCTTTACGCGAAAAACCAGTCCCTGATTTAGAAGAATTAAATGAAGCCGCCATCACGACTTTATGTTTTGGTGATGAGACGCCCATGCGTTTGATTCACGAAAAACTTATCATTGGTGAACGATTAGGCGAAGTGCCAAGTGATACGCCGATGATGCCGCTACAACAAGATTTGGAAAAATGGCAAAAAAAATTACGCTTAAAACCGTCGGCTGTTGAAAACGATTTAGAATTGGATTTGCGAAAAGAGATAGGATTAGGGCGTTCACATTTATTGCATCGACTGATTTTACTTGAAATCCCTTGGGGAGAATTTAAGGGTTCTGGCTCGACTAAAGGGACTTTTAAAGAAATTTGGCGAGTGCAATGGCAACCGGAATTTGTCATTAAATTGATTGAAGCCAACGTTTGGGGAGTGACGGTTGAAGATGCCGCTACTCAATTTGCGACTGATCAGTTAAAAAATGCGAATAATATTACAGTTATCACGGAATTGCTTGATAAGACTTTATTAGCCGATTTACCGGTAGCCGTTGATTTTGCCATGACACGCCTAGAGACACAAGCGGCAATAGCAGGCGATGTGCTAGAACTGATGGATACTCTCCCGACTTTGGCTAAGGTTTTACGCTATGGCAATGTCAGGCGTTTTGATAGCCAGTTAATCAGCCATGTGGTGGATACTTTAATCGCACATATTTGTGTTGGCTTAGCAGCGGCTTGTAGTTCACTAGACGATGAGGCTGCCACTGAAATGTATCAACGGATTGTGAATATGGCTGATGCAGTCAATTTGTTGCAAAATCAGGAATATAGTTCAATGTGGACCGAAACTTTGCAAAAACTTTTAAGACAAGATGGACTACATGGATTAATAGCTGGGCGAAGTTGCCGCTTACTGTTTAGTGCAGATGTCATTAGCCTTGAAAAAACGGCACAACAAATGAGTTTTGCTTTATCGGGTGAGCCAACAGATGCGGGCGCGTGGGTGGATGGTTTTCTGCGGGGGAGCGGTATCATGTTGTTGCATGATGAACAACTTTGGACGGTGTTAGATAATTGGGTTTGTGAATTAAAGGATGAAGTTTTTACGCAATTATTACCCTTGTTACGGCGCACTTTTTCTAGTTTTCCGGCTGGAGAAAGGCGACAAATGGGAGAAATGGTGAAACAAGTGAGACAAGAAGTCACACAAGGAGAGAGTCCAGACTTTGATGATGAAGCGGCGAAAAAATCGTTGGCTTTGGTGGCTAAGATGTTGGGGCTTAAAATTTAATCCATTTTATAATCAGGAATTTTAAGGTATAAAAGGAGTCCAAGATTTATCTTGGAGGTCGTCCAAAATAAATTTTGGACTCCTAAATGCCAGTACTTATTCCACTTTAATATCAACCAATCGACTTTACTTGAGCTTATGAAAGTTCGCTCCGCCTGGATTAATGTAGGGTGCGTCCTACGCACCGTCTTGTAACGTATAATTGTTCTACATTGACAAAAGGTGCGTAGGACATTAAGGTAGAACGGCCAGTTACCCGAACCGCCCCCTCACAGAATCCCGACGTGCGGGACTACCGCATCGGGCTCTTCAAAGTTATTCGCTTT
>JALXAQ010000109.1 GCA_026991885.1 Thiotrichaceae bacterium | reverse complement strand
GGATTGGTGACGCTGAGATTGAGCTTTTTTGTGGGCAAATGCACCTTAATCACTCTTGTCGTGAGACGGAAATTCAACTGCGTTCGTGTTTGCCAGAGTCTGAAACACTGATTGTTCGAAAGTTGGGGGAGACTGTTTATGGGGTTTATGTGTCTAAGGATTATACATCAGATGAGGGTGTAACACCTGTTGTTGATTGCAATTGGATTGGGTTTTCGGCTGACCGGCTTTGGTATCCTGAATTAAAACAGTGGATGGATAAAACCCTGAAATATGCCCCCAAGATGCGATTTAACACTATTCCCGCACAATTATACGCTGCACGATCTGGTGCCGGATATGCTGTTTTGCCTCGGTTTTTAGCCGATCCCGTGGATGATTTAGTGCGCGTTGATGAATTTGGCGATGTCTACAGTGCTAGTGAGCATCTTATTGTGCACCGTGACCTGCTCAGAGAGCCCGTAGTGCGCCATGCTGTTGATGTCATTGCTAAGTTATATAAGAAGTATAGACCCGCTTTGGTTGGCTTAACCGATTGATATTTCAATAATAAATCATATTGGTAAGTTGTGACTTACGGTTTGGAAGGTCGGTTTTCTTGAAAATAATGGGGTTTTTGCGAGTAGCTTAAAATGTACTAAGATGTGACTCGTTAGGAAATGGCAACAGGAAAATGATTGGAAATCAGTTGGTTAAAAAGTATTTTAGATTGGGTGTTGTGCTCGGGGTCACAATGTCAGGGTTTCTGGGTTTTTCTGGGGTTAGTTTGGCGGAGGTGTCAGAGCAGGCTCAAGCACTCGAATTGGTCAAGAGTTTGTATCGAGAGCATCTTGGGCCGAAGCTGGACCAGGCGAATGTGTTTGGTAACAAAGCTAAGATGCGCAAATTCTTTGAAGACGGCTTGGCCAATAATATGGATGGCGAGAAGCTGGGGTTTGATCCGTTGATTGATGGGCAGGATGCTGAGATCACAGATTTGAAGATTTATCCTGATCCTGAATTGCCAGCGTTGCGTGGGGCCTATTTTGTTGTGGTGAGTTTTAAGAATTTTGGCCAACCCGTAAAGCTTACGGCTTCGGTTCGTTTGGTATTGAATGAAGGGCGTAAGTTGCAGATTCTCGACCTTGAAGGCAAAGACTGGTCCTTATCCAAGATGGTGGCGGAGACGATGAAGAAAAACTAACGTTTGCGTTAACGTCAAAAAAGAAGGCCAGATAGTGTTTGTATAAATACAGAACGCTAATCTGGCCCAAGTCTAGGGAGGAAACGCCCAGAAAGGGCATTTAGGCTGCGGAAGAACCGCGCGCCATGAATTTAATATAGTGATGCAGCGCAACATTTGCAATATCTAATATACGAATGCGACATCTTGCCTGCAAAAATTAACTTTTTAAGGTGCGGTCCATCTTAATAACACATTGTAAAATAACAATAATAATCACTATTCAAAATCATGCAGCGCAAAAATTAAGCTTTGGTAATCTGCGAAGTCATTGTTTATATTAGAAAAAACTAATATTGCAGCGCACAATAAATTTGCCTCTTGCCAAATGTTCGTTTGGGAACTACTCAAGATTGCTATGGAAAATATTTTACAAAAAGAACAAAAAGAATTGGCCAATTTTGCTTTAGAGATGGCAAAAGCGTCTGAAAAGCAAACTTTAGCTCATTTTCGTCAGCCTGTTGTTATTGATAATAAGGTGGATGAGGGGTTTGATCCTGTTACTGAAGGTGACAAAGGGGCTGAACGTATTATGCGGGCGATGATCGAGGAGAAATACCCCGATCATAGTATAAATGGTGAGGAATATGGCCCCAAACAAGGGTCCAGTCC
>JALXAQ010000108.1 GCA_026991885.1 Thiotrichaceae bacterium | reverse complement strand
GCCTTTAACGTAGGGTTTACTTTCTTCAAAAATATTGCGCTCGATATTTACCCTTTTGACGCCAAAGACCTGTAGTTTAACCAATCCTACGGCTTCAAGAGTAAATTCTAACGCAATGAGTCCAATGAAAATACCTAAGCCTATAAAGAACTTTTTCATTCATACCTCCATAGTTTTATTTTGTATTTTAGAAAAATAATGGAGGCGCTCGGAATTGAACCAAGGTCCGGGCATGTCTGTCACGACAAGCGTGAATCGAGCTTTAGCTGTGGGCCTTTCGCTCTCTACAGTCCACACCCGTCAAAACCTGTATCGCCCCCTTAAATACAGAAAAGAATGGCGCTCCGTTAGGAGACGCCGTTCTTTTCCAGCCGGCTTGCTGCCGGCTTCGCGTTAAACCTCCTGAATCGGTTATCGTATGCGAATAGCATACCATCAGCGATTCGGAGGCGGTACGCGAAGAAAATTAAATTTTCATATCCAAGTGCTACGCACTGTTTATTTTTTTGGTAATTTAATTTTGAAAATGTTTCTTAAGTGTTTGAGCCAACCCTCGCAGAACTTGGCGATCACTCAAGTTCACGACCTTAATACCTTTCTTTTGAGCAAGTCGTATGATAGGATCGACACTGTTGCGACCTGCAAAGGTAATTAACATCTTAGTGGGAGAAGAATAGTTACCGCCAAGAACCAATGATACATCATTAGCATACAACTTCCGTGTGAGTTCATCCGAATTCTCAATGGTAGGAATCATATCGTTGGTTAAGCCAAACGGATTAACATTTTTGTAAACGGTCACCCTCTTTGCTTTATCTGCCAACTTCTTTTCGGACTCGTTACGATTGACGATACGCAAGGTTTCACCTGTTCTATTCATAGCAGTTACCAGTACAGAAAGCAGTTGTTGCAATTCTGATGTGACATTACGGCGGTTTAAATAAATTGAATAAGCCATAATTGCCTCCTTAGTTTTTAAAAAAAATAAATGCCCCCGCATAAGCGGGGGCTGCCGGATTAAATTTTGCCGAGGATTTCATCCAATGTGGAAACTTCACTCGGAACTTCTTCCGGTGCTTCTTGATTCCCGGTTTCGTTTTCTCCAGTAGAAGCTTCAATTGCTTCGCGATTTTCTTGAGCCTCGGGGTTTTTGTTGTCCAGGAACAACAATTCTTTTGCATGAATTTCGAGGCGCTTGATTTGACGATTGGCATCGTTCGGATCCTGCCATGTTGAGGCAACAAGAGCCCCATCAATGTGAATCAGTCGTCCTTTCTTACCATACCGGGCAATAATTTCAGCCAATTGGTTAAAAGCCACCACGGGCAACCAATCAGTCTTCATACCGTTTGACGTACGTCTGTGCGAGCTTACACTAAAGGTTGCTCGGACGACATTATTTGCGCTACGGTGAATTTCAGGATCAGCACCGATAATTCCGGCAATAATTACTTTGTTAAATGTACGACGGGAATTTTGGGTGTTGTTTTCGGCCATGATAAATCTCCTTTTTTAACTTATCTTTTAAATACTGTTTTTAATTCGGGCGCTCATCTGACTTTGAGTAGATGATTGTTTTTGCCATTTTGATTAACTCATCCATCGCAGCTGTATCGTCTTCATCGGCATCTACGTTTTTAGCTACTTGTAGAATGGCATTAAACATGGAGACAACAAGTGTAGCATAATTCGTGATAGTGTCAGGAGTTTCATCATATTTATCAAAGAAACCATCAAGTGTAAGCGCAAATACCATAGCGCTACCAACACTGAAAATCAAGTCACGCATTATTTCTGAGATACCGTTATCCATAGACTCAAGTACAGCATAATATTTACT
>JALXAQ010000107.1 GCA_026991885.1 Thiotrichaceae bacterium | reverse complement strand
CGTGTCGTTCGTTACCTATGGACACGCAACACTCGATACAGGTGGGTGGTTAGCCCTTACCTGACCGGGACTTTCACCCAGCAAGAAATGCCAAGCTTCGCTTGGCGCACGCACCCTACGCTTGCTTGATAATTTGGATGGCAGGCAAATATGCTTGATAATAATAATTAGTTCGTCTAAAATAGACTCGTATCCTGAAAATACACACACATAGAAAAACGGTATTAAGCTAGGATTTAATAATGTCTTATAGTGATTTTAATGTCAAACAAGTTCAAAAGGATTTCGACTTAGAAATTATTGAAAAGTTAGGAATTTTTTCAGAAATTCAAAATGTGGAGATTAGTGATTATTTGACGACCACATTAGAAGAAAATATTCCATTAGCAGTTTCTATCAATACAGAAAAAGCAAAATCAGAATTAATTATTTCCAATGTGTTAATTGAAGTCAGAAAAATATTTGATAGAAAAATTAGTTTTTTTTCGGGAATTGAATTTAACATTGACAAAGAAAAAGGATTGAATGGATATTGCGATTTTCTTATCAGTTTGTCTCCTGAGCAGTTGTTTGTGAAATCACCTATTATCGCACTTGTAGAAGCCAAAAATGAAAATATAATGAGTGGACTGTGTATTGCTGAAATGATAGCAGCAAAAATTTTTAATGAAAAAGAAGGTAATAATATACCAGCCGTTTATGGGACTGTTACAACAGGAATTTTTTGGAAATTTATAAAGTTGAGAGACAATATAGTCCATATTGATTTGAAAGATTATAGCATTGAAGATAACCCAGAACGAATTATTGGTATATTGTCATCAATGATGGAACAAAAAGCCTAACCTTATTGGTGTGCATAATGATCACTTCCCGTTTTCAGAATTGATGAAGCGGGGGCATATTGAACTGTCTAAGGCGGCTGTAACTGCCGTTTTCTTTTCGCCATAGCGCAGATTTTATAGGCGTTCCCCACCGCTGCCCACTAAAGCAATTTCATATAAAGCCGTGACAGTATGCCCTGCCCCGATTTCTCCAGCATCAACCTTGTCATTGCTAAAGTCTTCACGCTTTAACATGCGGTTTTCATAGCCAATTAGGCGATATTCCGCCACCATCGCCGGATTAAATTCAATTTTAATTTTGACATCTTTGGCAATCGTGTTGAGAGTAGAAGACATTTCATCCACTAACACTTTTTGCGCTTCGTTGAGGTTGTCGATATAGGCATAATTGCCATTGCCGGCATCGGCTAATTGTTCCATTAAGTGATCATTATAATTGCCCATCCCAAAGCCAAGCGTGGTTAAGGAAATCCCAGTTTTGCGTTTTTCTTCGATGAGATTTTTCAGTGCCGAATGTGACAGTGCCAACATTAAAATCTCCATCGGTTGCTAATAAGACGCGATTAATGCCATCCTTGATAAACGCTTGTTTTGCGACGGCATAAGCGAGTTGTATGCCTGCTCCCCCATTGGTTGAGCCGCCAGCACTCAAACGATCCAAAGCGGCGATAATTTTGTCGCTTTGATTGCCCGCTGTGGGTTCTAATACTAAGCCAGAGGCACCGGCATAAACAACTAAAGAGACTTTATCCTTTGCTGTCAATTGCTGTGTTAGCAATTTCAAAGAGGATTTGAGCAATTCCAATTGACTTGTCCACTAAAAAGACTAAATTGGCGGGTGGTAATTTCTCCTTGGGGATGTTATATCCTTTGATGCCGATGTGTAGTAAATGCGTTTTTTGTTGGGGCGATTTCGGTGGTGACTTTAAAGGGCGGATCAATACTGTCGGGCAAGGGATAGTCATAACTAAAATAGTTGATCATCTCTTCAACACGCACTGCGTCTTGTTGAGCTTTGGTGACATCAATGCCACAAAAAAGAAGACAATTAATAAGCTAAATACTGTTATTATTACACGTAACATGAGATTTTCCTCTATAGCGTCCAAGATAAATCTTGGACTCCTGTACTTTATTATAGCAGGGTGTGACAAAAAAAAATCCTATTTCTTTAAGAAATAGGATTTTTAGATCGCTACAATTGATATTTAATTGAGAATTTGTACCAGATACAATGACAAACATTCATGCTCAGTACCTTAAAGCTATGGGCATACAAGTCTGGGTGCGGCGGCATCTCCCACCCGAGCCATCCCCGATGACTGACACTGCCCAAGTCTCTCAAACGCCACAGGCTGCGCCAGTACATGAATTAGATTGGGAGGCTTTACAAAATCGAGTCGCAGCTTGTACCGCTTGCTCACTGCACAAAACCCGCACTCAAACGGTATTTGGTGTTGGTAATCGCCAAGCCGATTTGATGTTTATTGGTGAAGCGCCAGGGGCTGATGAAGATGCTCAAGGTGAGCCTTTTGTTGGACGGGCGGGACAATTGTTAAATGCCATGCTTTATGCTATTGATTTAAAAAGAGAGTCCGTCTATATTACGAATGTGGTCAAATGCCGCCCGCCTGAAAATCGTAATCCCGACAAACATGAACTCGATTGTTGTCATGCGTTTTTGCAGCGACAAATTGTTCTGGTTAAGCCTAAGTTGATTGTTGCTGTCGGCAGAGTGGCTGCCCATCATCTGTTAGTCACCGAGACGGCAATCGGTAAATTACGCGGACAAGGCTTTGAATATGGTGAGAACAAAATACCTTTAATAGCCACTTATCATCCGGCGTATTTATTACGTCGTCCCAGCGAAAAACGCCATGCTTGGCAAGATTTGCAATTCATCAATCAAAGATTAGCGGAGTTGAAAAGATGAATGCTGTTCTGCGCCCTATGCAAGAGAATGATTTACCCAGAGTGATGGAAATTGAAAGGGCAGCTTATCCTTTTCCTTGGACGTTGCGACTTTTTAAAGATTGTCTACAGGTGGGTTATAATGCTTCCGTTTTGGAACAGGAACATCTCATTGGTTATGGGCTGATGTCAGTCGCGGCGGGTGAGGCGCAAATTTTAAATCTTTGTGTGCATCCCGACTGGCAAGGCTGTGGCTATGGGCGGTACTTGCTTGAACATTTACTCGATCTGGCTAAGCAAAAAGAGGTTAAGTCGGTTTTTTTGGAAGTGCGTTTTTCCAATGAGGCGGCTATTCATTTGTATCATCAGACGGGCTTTAACCAGATTGGGGTGCGAAAGCGTTATTATCCGAATGGGGATAAAAAACGAGAAGATGCGTTGATTTTTGCGATGGATTTTTTATAACTGATAACTGATAACTGATATGGCAACTATTGAACAATTTATCGGCAATACGCCGCTAGTCCGTTTGCAACGTTTAGCCGGCAACAATATTGTTTTTGCAAAATTAGAAGGCAATAATCCCGCCGGCTCGGTAAAAGATCGCCCTGCCTTGAGCATGATTGCCGAGGCTGAAAAACGTGGCGAAATTAAACCCGGTGATAGTTTGATTGAAGCGACGAGCGGTAATACGGGCATTGCCTTAGCCATGGTAGCCGCGATAAAGGGTTATCGCATGGTATTAATCATGCCAGAAAATATGAGCATCGAGCGGCGACAAGTGATGAAAGCTTATGGTGCAGACATTGTGATTGTTTCAAAAAAGGAGGGCATGGAAGGGGCGCGAGATTTGGCTTTTCAAATGGAAAAAGAAGGCAAAGGCAAAGTGCTCAATCAATTTGATAATCCCGATAATCCTCTCGCCCATTATCGCACCACCGGGCCAGAAATTTGGCGCGATACTGATGGCAAAATCACCCATTTTGTCAGTGCAATGGGTACGACCGGCACGATTATGGGTACTTCGCGCTATTTAAAAGAAGTCAATCCAGCGATTCAGATTGTCGGGCTGCAACCGGCGGAAGGGGCAAAAATTCCGGGGATTCGTCGTTGGCCTCAAGAATATTTACCCAAAATTTTTGATGAGAAACGGGTGGATCGTGTCATTGATGTTGATCAACAAAGTGCTGAGGATACGACCCGTGCTTTGGCGACACAAGAAG
This sequence comes from Thiotrichaceae bacterium, assembly GCA_026991885.1. Taxonomy (GTDB): domain Bacteria; phylum Pseudomonadota; class Gammaproteobacteria; order Beggiatoales; family Beggiatoaceae; genus Thiomargarita. Next base: position 17,163 of record JALXAQ010000107.1, on the reverse strand, counting down.
GAATTTTTTGTGGGATTTCATCAGGCGGCGCGGTGGCGGGCGCGTTGCGCTTGTCTCAGGAAGTCGAAAATGCGGTGATTGTGGTGATTATTTGTGATCGAGGGGATAGGTATTTATCGACGGGCGTGTTTCCGGCGGAGTAATCATTCTTTGAGTGATTGGTTTCTTTAAAAAATAGTCAAAAATCGCAAAAAAAAATCCTATTTCTTGAAGAAATAGGATTTTTAAATTGACACAATTAGGTTTTTTCTATCTCTAATGGACCCGGGCTCTCTTCGCGTCGATTCCATCTCACCACTTGATGGGGTCGCCATGCGTATGGAATAGGAACCACTAAAAAGTGAACCAGACGGGTAAAGGGTATTAACAATACCATGAGAAACGCATTCAGGATGTGTATATGTACTACCGTCGGTAAGTGGTTGACTAAAGTCACATCAGGTTTAAATTGGAGCACTGACCACAAGTAAGGAACGGCAAACGCGGCATACCAAGAGGAACCCCAACGGTAGAATATCGCTGTCCACACGCCTGTTGCTACTTGAACTAAAAGAACAGTCAGTAGGACCATATCCATCGGTGAAGTCACGACTCTAATACGGCTTTTGCTTATTCGTCTGACGATAAGCATGATCAGTCCCGCTAGCGTCAACAAAGCCAAGGTGAAACCGGTTGTTTCCATAAAATACATTCTCATTGGAACCGTATTCCACAATAAAATGCTTTCCGGGATCAAAAAGCCAACAAAATGCACCGCCAGCACCCCTAAAATACCATAGTGCCAAGCCACTGAGCCCCAAAATAGTTGTCGACTTTCTAAAAATTGAGAAGATAGACTTGAATAAGAAAAGCGATCATTCGCATATCGCCAAGCGCTTCCCACTATGGCGATGATAATACACACATAAGGAAAAACAGCAAACCAAAATTGATCATACATAATTATCTTTTCTCCAGCGAGTGCAAGGTACGCCGAGCGTACCTTGCACGTTTAATTTTGAAGGACGATTAAAGCACTCCGAAGTACCGGCACATAGGGATTAGATGAATCATCCTCAAAATTATCATTCATTTTTTGAAAAACGGGTAACAAGCAGTCAGAAATCAACTCCTTGGCTAAAGTATCATTCGGCTCAAGTGTGCATAAAAACTTGAATAAGACAGGAACATGGTCGGCCAGTTCGTTTTTAGTATCAAAACCCTGTTTTTGATACTCTTCTTCAAGCTTTGCCATAAAAGCACCACGTTTGAAGCTTTCACCAAAGAGAATATGACCTGCAAAAATATGACAGGCTGGGTTAATGTCAAAAGTCCCTGTGTAAACTTGCTCTAAGGTGCCCAAAGGCGTACTTTCTGCAAACGTCAGAAAGCTTGCCATTTTTTCTGCCGCTTGAGGATAATCGTTTTTGAGCAAGTTAATACAAGTACGTGTTTGTTCAACCAGATTCTCTGTTGGATAATCCAACACATTAGAGAAGCAATGATATGTTTGCAGTTGTTGGCTTTCTTTCACTTACGAACCCCGTTCGATACGTCCTTTGAATCCACCGAAACCGATTTCGGCTTTGAAGGTGTAGGGATCATCCATCGTCAGTTCAGCCACATATTCACGGTGCATCGGCGGTATCACAAAACGATCCTCAAAGGTTGGCAAAGAAGTCAAACGATATATCTCTTCACAGAGTTCTGGCGTTAAGCCGGTTTTTTCAAACATCGCTTTGAGTTGTTCCGAATCCATATCGCCCACTTCTTCAGCCCGTTTGTATGTGCGGACTGTCAACAGTTTTTCCAAAACGAGACGTAGCTGCTCTTCATTCCCGGCTGTGAACAAATTGGCCATGTACCGCATGGGCAAACGCGCTTTGTCCAATGAAGTAAAGTAATCCTCAGAATCCAAATCGTAAACGCCATCCTCAACACGCCCTAACACTGGCAAAAGTGGCGGAATGTAGAATAGCATTGGCAAGGTACGAAATTCTGGATGTAACGGTAAAGCCATTTTCCATTTCTTAACAAATTTATAAACGGGTGACTTCTGAGCGGCTTCAACCATTGAAAAGTGTATCCCACTCTTTTCCGCAGCAGCAATCACTTCAGGATCATGCGGATCCAAAATCATTTCCCGTTGACGCTCCACCAATTCATTTTCGGGGGCAGAGGCTGTGGCTTCAATTTTATCAGCATCATACAATACTACGCCTAAATAACGAATGCGACCGACACAAGAATGGAAACAGGCAGGGGCTTGTCCCGTTTCGAGTCTTGGGAAACAGAGAATACATTTTTCCGATTTGCCGGTTTTCCAGTTGTAATACGTTTTTTTGTAAGGACAACCAGAAATACAAAAACGCCAGCCTCGGCAGGTATTTTGATCGAGCAACACGATACCATCATCTCCACGCTTATAGAGCGCACCCGATGGACAGGACGCGACACAAGCAGGGTTTAAACAATGGTTGCATATCCGTGGCAAATAGAACATGGTCAGCCGTTCAATTTCAAATAGCCCCTGTTTTTCCGCCTCAGTCAAATTGGGATCATTTTTGGCATAAACAGTTGAACCACTCAGATCATCATCCCAATTCGGCCCCGCATTGATGTCAATATTTTTACCCGTCACGAGCGAAACAGGGCGTGCCGTCGGTTGATCGTCACCGGCTTCGGCATTAAATAAATCACCGTATTTGTAGGTCCATGGCTCATAATAATCATCAATCGTTGGCAAATGAGGTTGATGAAAGATGTTAGCGAAAGTGCTGGCTTTCTCCGCCACCTTTAATTTGATCGTTTTGCCTTTCGGTTGCCAACCGCCTTTATACTTGTCTTGGTCTTCCCATTTGGTGGGATAACCTGTACCCGGTTTGGTTTCTACATTGTTCCACCACATGTACTCTGTACCTTCGCGGTCTGTCCAGATATTTTTGCAGGCAACGCTACAAGTATGACAGCCAATACATTTGTCTAGGTGAAACATCATTGAGACTTGTGCTCTGACATCCATTATTTCTCACTCCGCTAGAAGTGCAAGGCGTACCTTGCACACTCCCATTAATTAAAATTGAGGCTCACCTTTTAGCTTGCGAACCATCACATGGGCATCACGATTGACCCCTGTGGGCCCCCAATAATTCAAATGGAACGTAAATTGTCCATAACCACCCATCATCAGTACCGGTTTGAGTCGAGTACGGGTGAGACTATTATGTCCACCTGCGCGTTTACCGCCCCGCAAAGGTGATTTAGGTATGGAGATAGTACGTTCTGGTGCGTGATACCAGATACACACACCATCAGGAATACGGGCACTGACAACCGCCCGAGTCACGACAACCCCATGGTCATTGTAAACTTCTACCCAGTCATTATCGACAACCCCAATTTGATCGGCATCATTAGGACTCAACCAGAAGGGTTCTATACCCCGCGACAGGGTCAACATACGGTGATTGTCATAATAGGTGGAGTGAATGTGCCACTTACCATGCGGTGTCAGATAGTTGAGCATGATGCTCTTATCTTCTTTTTGCGTTTTGACAAAATCACCATATAACAGGGGATCCATCTTGGGTTTATAGGTGGGCAAATGTTCACCAAAAGCCAGATAACCTTCATGGTCTAGGTAGAAATGTTGCCGTCCCGTCAAAGTTCGCCAAGGCACCTTACGCTCTATGCTCATACAGAAGGGAGAATAGGCGCGACCTTCATTGATGATGCCAGACCAACAAGGGCTGGTCAAAATGCGACGTGGTTGACGCTGAAGGTCTTCATAAGTCACCGTGGCATTACGATTCCCTTCTCCTAAGTCTTTAAGCGGCAAACCTACCTTTTTCTCATGTTCAACAAAGGCACGATAAGCCGATTCACCATTGGCTTCTGGCGCAAATCGCAAGACGATATTGATGGCATGAACCACATCCTCCAAGGAGGGATAGGTTTTTCCATCCCATTGTGTGGTCGGATGAGTTTTTAGCGTTTTATCGTACATCTCATCAATATCCCAATGAACGCCATGAGCACCGAGACCTTTCTCCCTCGCATCGGGACCAAATGAGATGAAACGATTATACAAGTTTTTATAATCTCGGGTGACGATCTTCATTTTTGGCATCGTCTTACCCGGGATAGCTTCACATTCTCCCCTCGCCCAATCTTTAATAGAGGATTGCGCGATTTCATCAGGATAGTCATGTTCCAAGGGCGTACAGACAAAATCTTTCACCGGCTCAGGAAAATGTTTTTCAGCCAACTTGCTTATTTTCTTGGCAACCGACTTATAAATCTCCCAGTCAGTTCGCGCTTCCCAATTCGGAGCGACGGCCTCTGAGAGGGGATGAAGAAAAGAATGCATGTCAGTGGTATTGATGTCATTCTTTTCGTACCAGTGCGCGGTCGGCAACACAATATCTGAATAAAGTGCTGAAGTATCCATACGGAAATTGATATCGACTACCAAATCCATTTTACCTTTAGGCGCGTCTCGCCACACAATTTCCTTTAGCATATCCTTGCTAACTTCATCCTCGGCAACCCGATTGCTATGGGTACCCAAATAGTGATGCAAGAAGTATTCGTGGCCTTTACCACTGGCCATGATGGCATTACCGCGCCAAATAAACCAGACTCTCGGCCAGTTATTCGGATGATCGGGGTCCTCGGCAGCGAAGCGTAATTTTCTCTCTTTCAGTTGATCAACGACATATTGGACAACTTCTCCGTCTGTCTTTGCACCAGCTTGTTCTGCATCCTTAACGAGCTCGATACTGTTTCGCTCAAATTGAGGATAGAAAGGCAACCAGCCCATGCGTACCGCACGGGCATTGACATCCGCCGCATGACCCTCGGTCCATTCATTATCCCCTTTGACACCGGAATACTTGGAAAATGGGCCTTCATAACGCCATTGATCACAGTGGATGTAATGCCAAGTCGGGGCATTTTGCATCCGGGCAGAGGCGCCCCAATCCGCTGCACTTGAGACCGTTTTCCAGGGGGCAATGGGGGCTAATTTTTCTTGTCCCACGTAGTGAGCTAAGCCACCGCCATTTTTACCCACACAGCCACACAACATCAAAGCCGTGATCGGGCCTCGATAGATCAGATTATTATGATACCAGTGGTTAACACCAGCACCAATGATGACGGTGCATTTGCCATCCGTCTTTTCAGCCGTGTCGGCAAATTGGCGAGCAAAATTGATGACGACTTTTTTGCTAATGCCGGTAAATTTTTCTTGCCAAGCGGGCGTATAAGTCAGTTCCGCTTCATCGTAATTGTTGGCATATTCGCCGCCTAATTCACGATTAACGCCAAAATGCCCCATCATCAAGTCAAAGGTGGTGGTGACCGCGACTTTACCTTCAGCCGTTTCGATATATTTCACCGGCACACCACGCTTGTTCATCGCGTTGTCGTTTGAAAAGTCTTCAAATTCAACTTGCAGGACTTCATCACGATTGTCAATAAAGGAGAGTAGGGGCGCAATGGGCGAATCATCTAGGCCATCTTTTAATTCTAAATTCCACTGACCGGGCTTGGTTTGCCAACGGTGTCCCACGGTGCCTTTGGGCATCTTGGGGGCCCCGGTATTCTCATCAAACATTAAAAACTTCCATTCACCATTTTCTTCATCCTTGTAAGGCGCAATGGTGTTGGCACGTAACAATCGGCCTGCTTTGTACCCATCTTCACCTTTATTCAATACCACCAAGAAAGGTGAATCGGTGAATTGCTTCAGATAAGCATTGAAAGACTCTGTTTGTTTTTTAACAAAATATTCCGTCAAAATAACATGATTGACGGACATCCAAAAGGCACCATCTTGTCCGGCATGGACGGGAATCCACCAGTCTGAGTATTTGCTCACCTGGCTAAAATCGGGCGCAAAAACCACAAATTTTGAGCCATTATGGCGAGCCTCCGCGATGAAATGGACATCGGGCGTCCGGGTCATATTTAAGTTTGACCCCATTGAGACGATGAACTTGGCATTGTACCAATCAGCACTTTCCTGAGAATCCGTTTGCTCTCCCCAAACTTCGGGTGAGGCTGGCGGCAGATCACTATACCAGTCGTAAAAGCTGAGCAAAGAGGCGCCCATCAACCCTAGAAAACGTGAGCCTGCCGCAAAACTCAATTGCGACATGGCGGGGATGGGTGAAAAGCCTACGATACGGTCAGGACCATACTGTTTAATGGTGTGAACATTGGCGGCTGAAATGAGTTCCAGGACTATCCGCCACTTGGTACGCTGAAAACCACCCTTGCCGCGTGCTTGTTGATACTTTGTGCGAGACTCCGGATCGTTAACAATGGATGCCCAAGCATCAACGGGATCACTATGCTTTTCACGCGCTTTTTCCCACAAGTCTATCAATGCACCGCGAATGTAGGGATATCGAACCCGGATGGGACTATAAACGTACCAAGACGCGGAGATACCCCGTTGACAACCGCGAGGTTCATAAGGGGGTAAACTACTTTCTAATTTAGGATAATCAACATTTTGCATTTCCCATGTGATCACCCCAGACTTGACGTAAACGCGCCAAGAACATCCCCCCGTACAGTTAACACCATGCGTACTGCGAACAACTTTATCGTATTGCCAACGAGAGCGATAAAACTGTTCCCATTGACGTTTTTTTGGCTTGACAATGTCTTGAATCCAGCCCATATTATTTATCTCCCAACCATGGGTATGCGTACCCCGGTTAATCGTTTTCTCCAGAGGATATGTGTGAGGAGGTATAGGAAAATAAATCCTCCAATGCTAATCATACTGATTGTAAAGTCCATCGACGCTTTTTCTGCCTGGCTCTTTATTTGTGCAAAATAAGCCGCTAGGTGAGCCGCTTCGTCCTTTTGGACAGGTTTTTTAGAAAACACACCTTGCATTGTGGGAAAGGGCAAACTGACTAAGAGAGAATTTAGCCCTATATCCCCCCCAAACTTATCGTAAGCCTTTGTCAAATCGGGACCTAATGTTCCCCCGCCTAAACCACTGACATCGCTTGTCGTATGACAGGAAATACAAGCAGGTCCACCATTGGTAAAGCTTTTTTGCCCAACAAATAAGGCTCTACCAATTTCATGATCACCAGCGGGTGCTGCTGGTTGATGCTTGGGCTGTTTTTTGGGTTCATCGCCACTTTCAACCGCTAGATAGGCCAAAATGTCTTTGGCTTCACTTTCAGAAATACTCAAATTTGGCATGCGAACATTGTTATATTTCTGTAGATGTTTGGTCACAATCGGATCGCCCTCATCCAACACTTTATTGGGTTCTTGTATCCAACGTACCAACCAACTGGTTTCTCGCAGAGACGTGATGCCTTTTAAATCGGGACCCACTTCCCCTGGCTTGGTACTAACCTCCCCTTTGCCCCCAATAGAATGGCAAACCGCACATTTCTGCTTAAAAGCTTGTTTACCCTGTGTACTGTTGCCAGTTGATGCCACTAACTTTGTGGATTTGTCTTCCACTGGCTGTGTCGTTGGTTCAGGCGCTCCATTTTCAATATAGGCCAAAATGTCTTTAGCCTCGCTTTCAGAAACTCCCAAATTTGGCATGGGAATACCGTTATATTCCTGTAGTTGTTGTGTGGCAATCGGATCGCCCTCTGCCAACATTTTGTCAGGCGCTTGTATCCAACGTATCAACCAACTGTGATCTCGCCTAGATATAACCCCTTTTAAATCGGGGCCAACCAAACGTCCGCCTCCAATCGTATGGCAGGCAGCGCATTTTGTCTGATAACTCGTTTTACCCGCTTCAATGGACTGAGCTGACAACGATAGAGGTAAAATCATTAATGAGCCAAAGAGCAAAAAAACAAGCTCCTTTAGTTTAGAGCGAAAATATAAATGACTTGTCAAATGCATTATTGGTATTATCTCCATTGCTTAGGCCGAAAAATTCTGCTCTTAACTTAAATTAAGACTTGATGTTCTCGGTTTATACCATTTTTTTTTTTGTGAGAATTTTTCCTATAAAAATTAGAAAAATGTCGAGTTATAAAGACCTATTTACCATTGAACTACAGGGATTATTTATTAGCAGGGATAAGTCAAAACCTTAATATTGTTTGTAGGGGCAATCCCTTGTCCCGATTGTGGTATTATAAAAATATTTATTTTTTTTCTTGCCTTAAGTAATAAAAGATTTTGACTTATCCCTGCTAATAAATAATCCCTGTAGTTAAAGATTTTAAATATGACATAAAAAAGACAAGGGCTATCCTATCAAATTTCTGTCAAGGTTAAAAATTTTTTTTTTCAGATTTTAGGCTAATAACCATTATATATATAATGGTTTTATAACCGCATCTCTTTAATTTTTATCATCTTTATTTGTTTTAATTTATTTAATAATATATTTTTATTCTTAAAGACGAATAAACGGATATTATTATCACAAAAATATAATTGTTGACTATTATTTTTTATTATTTTTAATTTTTGGACTCCTATTTACCGACGCGCACAGCACCACACATCGACACGTTGTACGCCTGCTTCTAAGCATACTTTTGCCAATTCTGTCACAGTTGTACCCGTCGTCATTACATCATCAATCAAAACAATGTGTTGCCAGTGTTGTGGAAAGCGTCGTACAGAAAAGGCACCCACCAAATTGTTTTGACGTTGTTTAGCAGACAGGCTGCTTTGTGGGCGCGTATTTTTTATGCGTTTACAAGCTTTGTAGTCTAAAGGAATGCCCGTCTGTTTTGTAATAGGTTTAGCCAGTTCTAGTGATTGGTTATAACCGCGTTGGCGTAATCGTTTAGCATGTAGTGGTACTGGAATTAAAATATCGGGGCGTGGCTCAATAATCAAATGTTGTGCCATCACCTTGCCCAATAGATTTAACACAGCCAAATTCTGATCAAATTTTGCAGCTATAATCAGTTTATCTATGGGGTAAATATAGGAAAAGATGGCTTGTGTCTTCGTATAGGGAGGCGATTGGGTTTGGCATTTTGAACAGACGCCCTCCGTTTCTAAGGTTTCGGCACAGTAAATACAAGAAGCGATGTTGTGGTTGTGATAAGGTAAATCGGCTAAACAGGCTGTACAGAGCGTTTGTGTGCTGCTATCTCCGCATAGAAAACAGCTTTGAGGTAGGATGAATTGGTGAAAATATCGATTCATTAGTCTGTTACCTTTTCTTGCAAACTTTGTTGTATTTCTGCTATTGTTTAGGCACAAAATCGCTTAGTAGAAGGATTGAGATAATATGGAAAATGAATATCCCCCACGCCCCCCGCGTAAGGAACTTTTGTTTTATTTAAATATTCTTGATGAGAACACGCACGATCCATTGGGGCATTTGGTCAATCTATCAAATGAAGGCATGATGATTATCATCACAGATAAACCCAGCTCCTTTCAAAAAGGTGATGTGAAAAATGTTAGTATTCAATTGCCAGATTTTGATGAATTTACTAAGAAATTTATTAATTTACAAGTGGAAGTACGATGGATGAAACCCGATAACAATCCGAAGTTGTATCGTATCGGATGTTATTTTGTAAAGATTAACTCTGATGATTTGCCGATTATTAAACAAGTTCAAGATGTTTTGGGTTTTTAGTGAATTTAATCCCCCAACAAGGCTCTCAAGCCCGCTTCATCAATGATTTTCACGCCTAAATCTTGCGCCTTTTTCAATTTACTGCCTGCTTTTTCTCCCGCCACCAGACAATGCGTTTTTTTAGAAATGCTGCCACTGACTTTCGCGCCTAAGTTTTGTAAACGGCTTTTGGCTTCTTCACGAGTCATAGTGCTTAATGTGCCGGTTAAAACAAAGGTTTGTCCCGCTAACGAATTTGCTGTTTGTGGCTCGGTTTGCGCTGCCCAATGCACGCCCACCGTTTGTAGCTGTTGAATGATTTCACGATGATGCGACTGTTGGAAAAAAGCAACAATCTGTTGAGCCGCCACAGGACCAATGTCAGGGATTTTTTGTAAATCTGCCTTTGTTGCTTGTATGAGTTTGTCGATGCTGCCAAAATGTTGTGCGAGAATGCCGGCTGTGGATTCGCCCACTTCGCGGATGCCAAGCGCATAGAGAAATTTGGCTAAGGTGGTAGATTTGCTTTTTTCTAGTGCCTTTATCATATTCTCGGCAGATTTTTTGCCCATGCGTTCTAAGCCCGCCCATTGTTCATGGCTTATGCTATAAATGTCCGCAATGTTTTTGACTAAATCATTATCTATCAGTTGCTCAACCAGTTTTTCTCCTAAACCGTCAATATCCATCGCACGGCGTGAGGCAAAATGTTGTAAAGCTTGTTTGCGTTGCGCTGGGCAAAATAAGCCGCCTGTACAACGTAGCACCGCTTCGTCTTTGACGCGAGTGACTTCTGAGCCACAATCGGGACATTTATCAGGTAAAAGATAGGCTTGGGTATTTTCTGGCCGTTTTTCTGGGACAACGCGCACGACTTCGGGTATGACATCACCAGCACGGCGCACTATGACGGTGTCCCCGACACGGATATCTTTGCGCTTAATTTCATCTTGATTATGCAGCGTGGCATTGGTGACGGTGACACCGCCGACGTTGACGGGGGCAAGACGGGCAACGGGTGTTAATGCGCCAGTGCGCCCGACTTGTACCTCGATATCTAAAACTTGGGTTAGGGCTTCTTCGGCTGGGAATTTATGGGCAATCGCCCAGCGGGGGGCACGGGAGACAAATCCCAAGCTTTCTTGTTGATCGATGCGATTGACTTTATAGACGACACCATCAATGTCAAAGGGCAGCGCGTCGCGTTGTGCCTGTATCTTTTGGTAATAGTCTAAGCAGCCTTGGACTCCGTTGACGATTTGTGTTTGCTCAGAAATGGGAAAGCCCCATTTTTGTAAACGCTGCAAAATATCGCTGTGGCGGTTAGGTAATTTTGCCCCTTCAACCACGCCAATACCATAAGTGAAAAATGTCAATGGACGACGGGCTGTGACACGAGATTTTAATTGACGCAAACTGCCCGCAGCGGCATTACGTGGATTCGCCAGCGTTTTTTCACCTTTAGCGATTTGTTGTTGATTGTATTTTTTGAAATCGGCTTTTGGCATAAACACTTCACCACGCACTTCTAAGATAGGCGGATAATCGTCACCCTGTAAACGGAGAGGAATGACTTTGATGGTTTTGACGTTGAGTGTCACATCTTCGCCGCGATTGCCATCTCCCCGTGTCGCGCCTTTGACAAGTATGCCGTTTTCATAACGTAAGCTGACAGCCAGTCCATCCAGTTTAGTCTCAGCGACATATTCAATTTTGTGTACGCCTAAACCTTCTCGCACCCGTTTATCAAAGTCGTGGACTTCTTTATTTTCAAAGGCATTGCCTAGAGATAACATGGGTATGCTGTGGATAACTTCGGCAAATGCACTTAATGGTGCCGCACCCACACGTTGAGTGGGCGAATCCGGGGTGATCAGTTGGGGGTATTCTGCCTCAAGTGCCTGCAATTCTCGCATCAACTGATCATATTCGCTGTCGGGAAGGCGGGGATCATCTAACACATAATAATAATAATTGTGTTTATTGAGGCGCTCGCGTAATTGGGTTGCTTGTTGTTGAATTTTTTTTGGTATTTTCATGACATGATTGTGTGGAAAATTTTTTGAAACTCGCTTACAACACACCACTCCGTTTAATATCCAAATAACGATTAACCATCATCACTGGTAATTGTTCAGGCACAGTATCTAAATAAACAATGCCATGACTTTTTAAAACGTCATGAGCCCTTTGACGGGCATTTAAATAGTGAAGAGTGGCAGCGTGGCGCAGGGCATCTTCAAAATGATACACCGGTTGTTCTAGCACTTCATTGAGAATTCGTTCTTGTAAACTGGCGACTATAACAAGATGTTTTTTGCGGAGCAATTGCAATGCGGGTAACAATTCGTCATTGTCTTCATCGCGTAAATTAGAAATCAGGACAATTAATGCCCGTTTTTTTTGACGACACATGAGTTGCGTTGCAGCGTTTAAATAATCGCTGGCGTGCTTGCTGGGTTGTAAATCGTAAAGAGTATTTAAGACAACATTTATAGTATTGATGCCTTTACGTGGGGCGAGCCAACGTTGTTCACCGCTAAATGTCATCAATCCTAGCGCATCCCCTTGTCGCAGTGCCACATAAGAGAGTAATAGTATAGCATTGAGGCTGTGATCAAAATGTGAAAGTGGACCATCTTGTGCCAACATGCGCCGCCCACAGTCAATTAAAAAGATAATTTGTTGGTCACGCTCATCTTGATATTCTTTTGAAATCAATTTTTTATGTCTCGATGTGGCATTCCAGTCAATTTGACGCAAGGCATCACCAGTGCGGTATTCACGCAGTTGGAGAAATTCTAAACCTTCTCCGCGCCGTTGTAGTTGACGGATACCTAATTGTCCCAATCGGTTTTCAGCGGCAAATAGGGCATATTTAGTGATAGTGGCAAAATTGGGATAAATCCGTATAGGTGTTTTGAGTTCGATATAACGGTAATCTTTCCAAAATCGCCACGGAGAGTAGAATAATAAATGTAGCCCAGCAAATTGTGTTGCACCGCGTTGTTGGGGGCGGAGACGATATTGGGTTTCTATAGTCGCAGAGAGGGGGAGAGTGAGGCGTTGTGGCAACCCTTGTAAGTCGCTGTGAATAGGATAATCATCAAAGATTTCCACAAGACGGGGGCTGCTCGTGGGATTGTGGAGCCGGAGGATCACTTCATTCCAAACGCCTAAAGGTAATGAAGTGGGGACTTGGCGTTCCACTTGAATTGAGGGCAATCGCCAAACTCGCCAAGCGTCAATAAGTGCTAAGAGTAGTAAGATGATGGCAGCGGATTGCCAATAAGTTATGAGAGAGGGGCGCAAACTGGCGGCAATGGCTAGCGTTAGCCAAAGGCTTAGTCCTAAAAAGGCTAAAGGGGCGGGTTTCATGGTTGCTTTCCTTAAATATTAAATCATAGCAGAATTGTTAAATGAACTGGCGACGATTTCTGTGGACTTAATCCTGTCTCCTAAACCTCACTACAGGACATTTTTTGGCAACCCAACTGTACTTTTAGTATAATTAAATTATCACTAATCAATTTAGGAAGGAGACAGTTATGATGCAAAAATTACTCACTAGCCTATTGTTAGTCATTTCTACTGTTCCAACTTTAGCACAAGATCGTGCCTTGTTGGTGGGCATTGATACCTATCAATATGTGAGCCCATTAAGGGGCAGTAAAACCGATGTTGAAGAAATGCGACAATTTATACAAAAAGTGTGGAACTACCAATCTCACCAAATTCGTACCCTAGTCGATGAGCAAGCCACTCGTGAAAATATTCTTAACAGCATTGATGATTGGCTCATTAAAGGCACTCATCCTGGGGATAGAGTGTTTTTTTACTACAGTGGACATGGTTATTACATTTGGGATGATAATGGTGATGAAACTGATGGGTATGATGAAACTTTGTGTCCCGTCGAAACCAAAATCACAAGTGAGACGATGATTCGTGATGATGAGATTGAAGCGCGTTTGCGACGTTTAGAAGGGCGGAAAGTGATGGTCGTTATTGATGCCTGTCATTCTGGCACCGTGACACGGGATTTAACGAAAAGAAAAGCGACACCAACTATCAAAATTCCCGTTTTAAAGTCACAATATTTCTTTGAGAGACCTAAAAATTTGACTAGAGGTAGCAAGCCAGATGGTTTTATTAGTAGCTCGCTAGATGTGATTGCTTATAGTGCTGTTGCCCCTAACCAAGTGGCTTTGGTCGATACCGAAATCCCCTATCGTGGCGTGTTTACTCGCCGCTTTATCGAAGGTGTTGAAAAAAGACTCGCTGATAGCAATCATGATGGACAAGTGAGCCATGCCGAGTTGTTAGAATATACCCGTACTGAATCACAAGCTTATTGTGATAGACACAAACATCAATGTACGGCTAGAGTACTGAGTCCGCAATTAGAAGCCAAGCCGGAAGTTTTAGCAATGGATGTACGCTCTACTAAAGTCCCAAATCATAGCACAACGAATAGTGTGTTAGTCCATGATAACCAAGCGAACTTGCAGCTTGAAATCTTACCGGATGACACTTTTCAAGTAGGTGACAGCTTGAAAATACGGATACGCAGTGATCAGGATGGCTATTTTTTATTGTTTGACATTAATAGTGTCGGCGAATTAACGCGCCTCTTTCCGAATGAATATAGCAAGCGAGAAGGTAGAGATGGCTATGTGAGAGCCAAGACAACGGTGATCATTCCAACGCTTGATTATGGTTTTAAATTCACGGCTCAGCCGCCATTGGGCAAGGGTTTACTGATCGCGCTAGTGGTAGAAGATAACTTACCAGAGATACAAAAATTACTGCCAGAGGCGATAAAAAAACAATTGCCAAGCCAAAAAGCTCAAGCGGTGTTACAGCAATTACGTCAGCAACTTAATCAAACATTGCCAAAATACAATAAAAATGAAGAAGTGGTTAATAGTCCCGTGCGTTGGTCTATAACGGTAAAAAATTACGAGATTGTTCGTTAGTCTTGGTGGGAGTTTTTAATGGAGAACACAATGCAAAATAAAAGGATTTTATCCTTGGTGAGTGCGATTGTTTTTTGGTTTTTTTTGTGTCTTGCGGGATCGAGTTTGGCCGCTTGTATTGATTATCAAAACCAAGTGAATCAAGCCGTGCGAGATCATAACTTAGATAAATTGGAACAGTTATTTGCCATAACTCAGGCGGACTGCCCAACAAATTATTTAGACTGGTTGAGACGCAGTATGGCACAAATTGCGGCTGCCCATGCAGATGAGTTAATGCAGCAAGGTCAATTAGAACGGGCTAATAAGTGGCTCAAACGTGCCCCCATGTTGACATGGGGCACACAAGTGATACAGGGGGATATTGCCATGCGCCATAAACAATGGCAGGCTGCCGCGAGATATTATAATCAAGCCATTGATTTAATAGCGAATAATGAAGCAACCCCTCATCCACCGCCAAAACAACAGATTGAAAAAGTGTTTCAATTAGCATCCCAAGCACAAGTGTTGGCAGGCAATATAGATAATATTGTTAGCAGTAGAGGGAAAGGCAGTGGTATGATGCTTAATAATATACGCGGTTTTAAGCCAACGAGCCGTTTGATACCGATACAGTTTTCAACTAATGAAAGTCAATTGAATAAAAATGGCAAAAAAGCGGCAGGGCAATTGGCTAACTATATCAAGCAATACAATTTCAAAGAAATCACACTGATTGGGCATACTGACTCAAATGGGAGTGATGAGTATAACTACACATTATCACAAAAACGCGCTGATACAGTGAGCGCTTATTTGCAAAAAGCCGGTATCACTGCGATAATCAAAACTATCGCCAAAGGCGAAAGTCAGCCGTTACCATTGGAAAATTCTGCCAACAACTATACGCAAGATGAAATTGATGCGCTTAATCGGCGGGTGGAATTTGTGACGAGTCCAAGATAAAGTTTAATAAGGAGAGGAGGGGAGGGCGTTTATTATGTTAAATACTACTTTTTACAAATTGCTTTTGGGGCAACTATTATTGTTGTGGGTTATTTCGGGATGTGCTACCACCACACATAACGCTGATCCTTTAGAACCATTCAATCGTGCTATCTTCGTTTTTAATGATGGACTTGACAAAACGATGTTAAAACCCTTGGCAAATGTCTATAAAACTATTGTGCCAAAACCTGTTAACAAAGGGGTGAGCAATTTTTTCAGTAATCTTGGTGATGTTGTCGTTATTGCCAATGATTTGTTACAGTTCAAGTTTAAACAAGCCGCTTCAGACACAGGCAGGGTTTTAGTTAACTCTACTGTCGGTTTACTCGGTTTTATTGATGTTGCTACCAAATTAAATTTGCCCAAGCATGATGAAGATTTTGGTCAAACCTTGGGTTATTGGGGTGTCGGCAATGGTCCCTACCTTGTTTTGCCACTTTTTGGACCAAGTTCAATACGTGATGGTTTGGGACAGGGGGCTGATACTTTTTTAGATCCGCTTTTTTATTATACAGCATCACAAGTTGATGCCTCAGCTTTGGCACCTTATGTGCTCAAAGGGGTTGATGACCGTGCAGGGCTTTTAGAGCTTGAAACAGTACTCGACGCTGCCGCTTTAGATGAGTATTCATACATGCGCGATGCCTATTTAGCAAGACGAGAATATTTGGTCTATGATGGCAATCCCCCGCAACAGGATGAGGATATCTTTGATGATGATGAGGGCCTCTTTGATGAGGATGAGGATCTCTTTGATGAGGAGTAGGAGGCTTGATCATTGCCAATAGATAAGTGATAATTAATAAACGTTTAATTTGTGACACACACGATATGGAAAAATCTGATTTGCAATCATTAGAAGCCAAAATTGAGGCACTTATCCAAACAAGCGAACAATTGGCAGAAGAAAACCAATCTTTGCGTGAAAACCAAACTAACTTAAGTGCTGCACATGCCGCCTTACTTGAAAAAAACGCCCTAGCACGCTCACATATCGAGGCAATGATTGCACGGCTCAAATCTATGGAAGTAAACACATGACCCTTGATAAATCGGTGCAGGTTAATTTACATATTCTTGACAAGGATTATGTGGTCGCTTGCCCAGAAGAAGAACGTGACACTTTGATGGCTTCTGCCGAGTATCTCAATGAAAAAGTCAAAGAAGTACGTGATGCTGGCAAAGTGATCAGTACGGAACGTCTGCTGGTTATTAGTGCTCTAAATATTATTCACGAATATTTACACTATAAACAAGAAAAAGAACAATACAAAGACACTTTCAATCATGAAATAGCACGCTTGCAAGAAAAAATAGACATGGCTTTATTGGAAATAAATAATAGTACTTGATTTTCTATCAAAGTTTCTTTAAACTGGACGGACTGGGTGATAAGACATTTTTTGATTTTTTTTTATTTTGGTATCCCCTCTAGTATTGTGAATTGGCTAGGCTCTTGAATCTAACTTTTTTTAGCAAGGGACGGAGTGTAGTAGGTGTTGTTGAGCATATCTGCCCAGTTGTGGAAAGCCTGAGACGTCTCTCCAATGTCCTGATTTGAACCTCGGTGGTTCAAGGCAAAAGCTCTCACAATATTGGCAGGTGGATGCCTCCCTCCCTCCC
>JALXAQ010000106.1 GCA_026991885.1 Thiotrichaceae bacterium | reverse complement strand
GATAAGGCCGTCGAAGCCGGTGTTGATGCTTTCATCAGCGGTGAAATATCGGAAAATACCGTCCACACCGCCCGCGAATCAGGCGTTCACTACATCGCTGCAGGACATCATGCCACCGAACGTTACGGCATTATGGCGCTGGGCGAACACTTGGCAGCCGAGTTTAATCTGGATTGCGAGTTTGTGGATATTGATAATCCTGCTTGATATTTATAAACTACAGTTTTTTTTCATAAATGTTATTTGAAAGAACCATAAATACCAATTTCATTTTTTAACGCTGTTCGAAGTTTACTAAAATTGTCACTAATTTCTTTTTCTGAATTAGGATCTTCTGAACTTAACGTCAAGGATTCTCTTGCACATAAATAGAGTTCACGTAGTTCATTGCTTAGATATAAGCCATTCCCTTTTTGGTAGTACCAATTTACAAGAGCCAGGTTTAAATCTGTCCTCTCTTTATCGTTTAAATTTTTTTTTCTAGTCGGGCTAGTTGGCGCGGTTATTTGCCAAAGACTCGTAAATGATGGCAGTTTTGATTCTGCAAGTAGTATCTTTGTTTGTAGATTTTGTTCTAAGTTTGATTTGTATTCAGATAATTTTCTATTTATCCAAAAACCAATTAATAATAATAATATTGCTAACAAGCCCTTATCTATAATAACCATGAATAATTCATTTAATGGCATAGTGCGATACCTTTTGGTTTATAAAATTTCCCCCAGTGATTTTCGTTTCAAACGGGCAAGTCCGAAAACTCCTGGGGGGTCTGTCCTAGAGATACAACTTATCAAGCACATCATTCCATGCCGTTTTGATATTCTCCAGGTTATAGCCTCCGCCTCCCATGGCAAGTAGACGCCCATCACAGCTTTGTTTTGCAATATCCGACAAACGCTCTGCAACATGCGCATGAAATTCAGACGTTAGTCCAAGCTGGGTGATTGGATCACCTTCCAGGCTATCGGCTCCGCATTGCAGCAGGATGAATTCAGGTTTGGCTTTGATTAAAAACGTCTCTGCAGTCTCCCATAGTTTCAATGCAATGTCGTTAGTGCAACCCGGTTGCAGTGGAATATTCAGTTTGGTGCCAGCCGCTTCGCCTTTGCCGGTTTCGTGGATAAAGCCGGTGCCGGGGTAGAGAGTGTGACCGTCTTGATGAAAATCGATGAAAATAAGGTTTTTATCATCCTCAAAACTATAGAATACGCCGTCACCGTGATGTGCATCAATGTCAACATAGGCGATACGCTGGATGCTGTATTGTTTCCGCAGATATTCAATCGCGACACCGCAGTCATTAAAGACACAAAACCCGGCAGCAGAGTCACGCCGCGCATGATGTAAACCGGCAATGGGTGTGAATGCAGGTTTGCAATCGCCTTGCATGACATGATCAATGGCGCTCAGGGTAGAACCGACCATGATACAGGCTGCTTCATAGATATCCTTGCGTGCCGGTGTATCACCTGCATCAAGGTAACCCTCGCCTGTTTCAGACAGTCTCTTTACCTTGTTGATGTAAGTGTCTGTATGGAATAGCGAAAGTTGTTTTTCAGATGCTGGATCAATACTGCTGCATAGCTCAATTGATTTGTTTTTGTTTGTCAGTTTTTGTCTTTTTTCAAACGCCTCCTTGAAAGCCCAATAGCGTTTTGGGCCAAATGGGTGACTTTCGCCAAAATGGTAATTAGCCAGGCGGTCGTCCAGTATCAGGCAGGTTTTGTTCATGGTTTTCTCGGTTAAAAAAACAGTTTGATTCAAAGGTAAATATTTCTGTAACCAGCTTTTGTGCAATGAGTTGTTACACTTTGTAAGCATAGTACAAACAAGTAGGAGAGG
>JALXAQ010000105.1 GCA_026991885.1 Thiotrichaceae bacterium | reverse complement strand
GAATTATGGGTTTGATTCTGGCATCTATTGGCGTGCAAATGATTGCGCTAGGTTTGCTTAAGTTATTACCAGGATTGGCCGCTTAGTAACTAAAGTTTCGGAGTTCAAAATAGTATAAAAACACAATTATTCAGTTTAAGTAGCGCAGAGAGTCGCAGAGTTTTTCGCAGAGAACCACAGAGTTATTTTATAAAAAAAGTATCAGAAAAGAGTGTGCAAACTAATTAAGGTGCAAACTAATAAGGTGCAAATTATGTCAATTATCCTTCTTTACAATCTCTGCGGTTCTCTGCGAATATCTCTGTGTTCCTCTGCGTAACACTTGTCTTTCAGCCTAGGAGGCTGTCCGAGAATATAAGTCGTAGCGAGGGAAAGCTGATTTGAGCTAGATTTTTTATCAATTTGAGGCGAATAGTTGTTCTATTTAACGAAAATTGAGGAAAAATATAGCCAAATTCAGCTTTTCCGCAGTAGGCTTACTATTCTCGGACAGGCTCCTAGCTTTATATTGGAACTATCCTGAGTCCTTAGCAATTACACTTCATCCCACATTTTTTAATAAGGCGACACTCTTAACTTGCACAAACACTTCCTTATTCGGCTCAAGAGCAAGATCAATAGCGGATTTACGCGTAATTCTTGAGAGCAGTGGAATATTTCCCAGCATCAGTTTTACCGTTGTTTGTGATTGTCCTTCATCGGCGATCTGCTTTACTGTTGCAGGAAAAATATTGAGGATGCTAGTCTGCTCCTGACGCTCAAGTGTAATGCTCACATCACGTGCCAGCACTTGTAGACGCGCTTTGTTGCCTATCTGCAAATTATTTCGGGCAATGGTAAAACGACCACCAGGAAAATCCAAAAAGCTCAGTTGAAAATGGTCATCATGCCCAGAAATCGTGCCTTCGATCACCGTTTCAGTATCAAACTGATGTGCCAAGGGTAGATCAAGGCGCGCAAAAACCTCTCTCAATGTGCCTTTTGCCTGAACTCGTCCAGCTTCAAGTAGCACCAGATAATTTGCTAATAACGCAATCTCATGTCGCGAATGAGTCACATACAGCACGGGAATATCCAGTTCTTGATGCAGTGTTTCAAGATAAGGCAAAATTTCTTGCTTGAGCGACATATCCAGCGCTGCAAGGGGTTCATCCATTAAAAGCATCGCGGGGCTAACGGCTAAAGCACGAGCAATGGCGACACGCTGTTGCTCTCCGCCTGAAAGCTGATAGGGCTTGCGTTGCAATAAATGCCCGATTCCCAGCAGGGTGATGGCTTTATCGAGTGATACCTTGCGCTGGTTTTTAGTTAGGCGTTTCAAGCCGTATTCCAGATTTTTTTGAATGTTTAAGTGATCAAACAGACTGGCTTCCTGAAAGACATAGCCAATGGCGCGCTTATGCGGAGGTAGAAAAACCTTGTCGTTTTGCCAGACTTGATCAGCAATTTTAAAATAGCCTGTTTGAGTCTTCTCAAGACCCGCTATCGCCCGCAATAAGGTGGTTTTACCACAACCTGATCGACCAAAAATTGCGGTGATACCCTGTGCTGGAATATGCAAATCAACATCCAGTGTGAAATCTTCTCGCTTTAGTAGGAAACGCGCCTCAATCGTCATGCTTTGACCAGTGACATTGAGTAGTGCCGATTGATGCCATAAACCAAAATCAGCAACAAAAAGGAAAAGACTAGAAGCCCCGCAGAAAGCCAGTGTGCCTGTGCATACTCAAGTGATTCAACATGGTCATAAATAGCAATGGAGATGACTTGAGTCTTGCCAGGAATATTTCCGCCAATCATAAGCACCACGCCGAATTCCCCCAGTGTATGTGCAAACCCCAGCAC
>JALXAQ010000104.1 GCA_026991885.1 Thiotrichaceae bacterium | reverse complement strand
TAACTTTTCCCAAGCTATTGCGGCGGTTAATCAACATCCAAAAAATCCCAACATTTGGGGGTTGAAAAATATTTCTCCAAAAAGTTGGATTGTTAATAACCCTGATGGCTCAATTCAAAATGTGGGCGAGGGACAAAGCGTCGCTATGTTGGCAGGGACAAAAATAAATTTTGGCAAGACACAAGGGGAAATTCGGTTATAATTTAGGCGTTCAATCCAAGATAAATCTTGGACTCCGAAATTATTATATTATATAACTCAGGATACAAAAAAAGGATACAAAAAAATAACATGGTTTCTATTCGTTTAAGTCGAGGTGGTGCTAAAAAACACCCTTTTTATCATATTGTTGTCACCGATTCACGCAATCGCCGTGATGGGCGCTATATTGAGCGTTTAGGTTTTTTTAATCCCATTGCCGTCGGCAAGGAGATACCTTTACGCCTTGATTTGCTACGTGCTCAATATTGGTTAGGCGTGGGCGCCAAACCGAGTGAAAGGGTTGCTAAGTTGATAAAACAACACGCTAAAAATGCCCCCGCCACTCCAGCGACTTCAAGCCCTGAGCCTGCCGAAAAGACTTCAACTGAAAGCACACCGACAGCCTCATAAATTATTTTAATGATAACGCGGGTTACTATTGGGCGAATCAATGGCCTTTATGGGGTACGTGGCTGGATCAAAGTGTTTTCTTATGCCCGTCCTATCACCAATATTTTGAATTATTCCCCTTGGCAATTGTATCAACATGGACAATGGCAAACGGTGTCCCTGTCCGAGGGACAGGCGCACGGTAAGGGGATTATTGCCCGTTTAGAGTCAATCCATAATCGCGATGAGGCTGCCCGCTTAGTCGGTTCTGAGATTGCAGTTAACCGTGAACAATTGCCGCCTACGCCAAAGGGTGAATATTATTGGGCCGATTTGATAGGTTTGACGGTGGTTAATCGTGAGGATATCACCTTGGGGCAAGTGGATCATTTACTAGAGACGGGCGCTAATGATGTATTAGTCGTCAAAGGTGAACGTGAACGCTTAATTCCTTTTTTGCTGGAGCAAGTGGTCGTTGATGTCGATTTAGCACAAAGCGTGTTGCGAGTTGATTGGGACGAGGATTTTTAATGATGCACATTGGCGTTATTAGCTTATTCCCAGAAATGCTCGACGCGCTACGCTGTGGCGGTGTGACTGCCCGCGCTTTAGAAAAGGGATTATTAAAACTATCTACTTGGAATCCAAGAGATTTTAGCCCTGACAAACATCATCACGTCGATGATCGGCCCTATGGCGGCGGCCCTGGTATGGTGATGCAAGTGCAACCACTCAGAGATGCAATCCGAGCCGCCGTGACAAAAATGGGTGCCGAGACGCGCGTGATTTATCTCACACCCCAAGGCCGTCGTTTGGATCAGGCGGGTGTGCGAATTTTATTGGAGTCCAAAGCTTTAGCTTTGGTAGCGGGTCGTTATGAGGGGATCGATGAGCGGGTGATAGAGCGAGACATTGATGAGGAATGGTCGATAGGTGATTATGTCCTCAGTGGTGGCGAATTGGCAGCGATGGTCATCATTGACGCTTTGGCTCGCCAATTGCCGGGCACATTGGGGCATGAGGCTTCGGCGGCTGAGGATTCATTTTATGCCGGCTTGTTAGATTATCCCCATTATACGCGCCCTGAAAAAATTGATGGACAAGCCGTGCCTGCTGTCTTATTGTCCGGCAACCATGCTGAGATTGCCCGTTGGCGACATAAACAAGCCTTAGGGCGGACTTGGTGCCGATATCCAGAATTATTGGATAAGCTCAGTTTAAGCGCTGAACAAAAGGCGCTTTTAAATGAATTTATTGATGAGAGTGTGCAGGTTAATTAAAACTTTACCAAAGGAGAAAATATAAAGTGACAAATATTATTGCCCAGTTAGAAAGGGAACAGATGACGAAAACAATCCCTGCCTTCAGTCCAGGAGATACTATAGTCGTCCAAGTTAAAATCAAAGAAGGTGAAAAGCTACGTTTACAAGCCTTTGAAGGTTTAGTCATTGCTAAACGTAATCGGGGGTTGAATTCTGCCTTTACAGTACGCAAAATATCTCATGGCGAGGGAGTCGAGCGTGTGTTTCCAACTTACAGTCCGTTGATTGACTCTATTAATGTCAAACGGCGCGGCGACGTGCGACGTGCTAAACTTTATTATATGCGTAACCTGCGTGGTAAGGCAGCGCGTATTAAGGAAAAGATTGTTGCCAAAAAAGCCCAACCCTCAAAAGAGGCTCAACTATCGGATTGAGAAATTATGCCAAGCTTCGACATTGTCTCAGAAGTCAATTTGCATGAATTATCTAATGCCGTCGATCAAAGTAATAGAGAACTCTCGACACGCTTTGATTTTAAAGGTTCAGATGCACATGTAGAATATCAGGATACCAGTTTAACTTTACAGGCTGAAAATGAATTTCAACTGAATCAAATGACGGATATCTTGCATAAAAAACTGGCAAAACGCGGTGTTGAAATTGCCTCGCTAGAAGCAGGGCAAGTAGAAATCAAAAATCGTCAGGCGCGATTGCCAATGACAGTTAAACAAGGCATAGATAAGGAAACGGCAAAAAAACTTGTCAAGACGATAAAAGACAGTAAACTTAAAGCGCAAGCGTCAATTCAAGGAGAACAAGTGCGCGTCAGCGGAAAAAAACGCGATGATTTGCAAAGCATTATTGCCTTATTGCGTGATAAAAACTTAGGTTTGCCATTACAATTCATTAATTTTCGAGATTAACTCTTTATTTAAGGAACTATTGATTATGCGTATTTATCTGAGCTTAGCTTTATTGGCTAGCACTTTGCTTGTTGGAAAATCCACTTTTGCACAAGAAGTCCCTGAGATAGTCGAGCCATCTGAAGTCCCAGCGGCAGTCACCGAGACCGTCAAGGCACCTGAAGTCCCAGCAGCAGTCACCGAGACAGTCAAACGTGTACAACAACTACTCAGGGTAAAAAATAATAAAGTGTCAGCAGTGACAGCCAGTCCTGTTACAGGATTATACGAAGTGGTGATTGGTGGAGAAGTGATTTATATCAGTGCTGATGGTCGTTACTTCGTGGCAGGTAACATTTATGAAAGCAAGAGCCGCCGAAATTTGACCGATGAAAAACGTGCCCAATTACGTGTTGCTGCCCTTAATGAGCTTAAAGAGGCTGATATGGTCGTTTTTGCACCGGAAAAAGAAACCCTGCACACAATTAATGTGTTTACTGATGTGGATTGTCCGTACTGTTCAAAATTTCATAAGGAAGTGCCCGAACTCAATAAAGCGGGTATCAAGGTACGTTATTTAGCGTTCCCGCGTGCGGGTGTTGGCTCTAAAACTTATAAGACCATGGTATCAGTGTGGTGTGCGAAAGATAAACAACAAGCCCTGACAGATGCTAAGGCAAGACGCGCAGTTAAGCCTGCAACCTGCGAAAATCCCGTTGCCCAACAATATGAATTGGGACAACGCCTGGGTATCACAGGTACACCCGCAATGGTTTTATCTGATGGCGAGTTAGTCCCCGGATATGTCGCTGCCAAAAAGCTGATTGGTTACTTGCAACAGAAATAAATGCCATTTTCAGCGCCGCCTAGTCAGTAATTTTAGTCCAAGATAAATCTTGGACTCCTTTTCTCGTTCCCACGCGGAGCGTGGGAATGCCTGCCTCTACGCTTCGCGTCGAATTTTTAATCGTTTGGCAATTTCGCCCTCAACGCATCCCTATCAACCCACCAATCATCCTGCACCATCACATTCAACACCTGCCCCAAACGCCCCAAAAAATCGTCCGGTGAATCCAATTCAAGTTTTTTAACCCACGCCTCAAAATCCCCTTGACTTTCGACATTGCTATGACGACGCGCCACAGTGGCTAATAATTGATTAGTGAAAAACAACAAATTTTCACGATCTTTACCCTGGGCGCGTAAATCAACTAAATAATGTGCCACTGCTGCCGCCACAGCCCCCCCATCAGAATCATCAGGCGTTTCATCAACAATATGATCTAACATAACAACACTGAGTTCGGGATCAATAGGAAATGTCACGGCTAACCATAGCCCATTGCCCAAGGCGACTAATGAATCTGGCTGATCAGCACTAAACATCACATCACAGGCGAGTACCGCCCCTTCCCAATCCTCAGTCTGCACAAAAATATTAAAAGCTTCTTGCCCCGTCTGCCAAGCCTCGAAATTTCTTTCTAACTCTAAACAAGTGCGTCCATAATCTAACAACAATTCAGCTCGCTTAATCGACGTCGTCTCAGAGAGTTGCTTATCAATATCAGCCAATTTTTTTTCTAACAATTCAGAAGAAACTTGCGCGTCATCTGAATCTTCAGCCCCTAGTGTAGAGGGATCTAAATTTAAATATTTCATTGTTTTAATCCATTTATAATTTCTCGAAAACGGCGAATCGTCCTAAATTCTTTACCTATTTTAGGCGGAGATTGAGAATCGGGCTGAGAAATACCCAATAAATGACGAATACCATAAGCTGCGGCTGAGCGCAAAACGGGTAAACTGTCATCAATCAATAAAGTCTGTTCCGCATCAAAGGACTCAATTTTTTGCAATTTTTGCCAAAAAGGCCTCTGTTCTTTCGGTAAACCAAGATCATGAGCACACACAATACGATCAAAATAATGATCAATTTGAGTGCGCTGCATTTTCAGGGACAGACTTTTATTATGGGCATTCGTAACGAGTACAACCCGTTTTTTATGTTGGCGCAGGCGAGTTAGAAATGTAACAACTTCTGGATGTACTGCAATTAAATGCGCCACTTCTTCTTTCAGCTTGGCAATATCCATATTCAGTTGACTACTCCAATAATCAACACAATACCAATCAAGTGTGCCAAGCAACTTTTCAGAGCGGCTCATTAAAGTCGTTTGAGCCACCTCAAACGAAAGCTCATATTGTTCAGCATAACGCTGTGGTAAATGTTTGAGCCAAAAATGGTTATCAAAATGCAAATCAAGTAAAGTGCCATCCATATCCAGAAAAACAGTATGGATGTTCTGCCAATTGAGAAAGGACATATTATTTCATCCCCCCTTTATCCGTCACATGATAATGCCCACCTTCTTTAATAGCAAAGATTTCTCCCGCATTATGAAGTTCCACTAAAACAAATTTCAAAGCATGGCGAACTTTCTCACGAATCCGATGTTTTTTATCAACACTTTTTCCATTTTGATGAGACAAATAGAAAAAAGTCTTACTTTTGGGTTTAATCACATCAAATCCGTGCGTCGAAAAATCCACTGCCAGTCCTAATTGATGTGTCGAATCTGGAGAGCTTCCTCGTATCTTTCGATTATAGACCGTATCACGAATACCCGAATTCACAATCAACCGAATGCGATACTTAGCATCTAAACCAAACTTCTCCTGTAATTCTTTATTCACTAATTGACTGATCTTGATAACCAATTTTTCAGTGCTGGGTTTAATATATAAATAGTCTGGATGATTTCGGGTACCAAGTGCCTGGGTAGTGAGCCCTTTAGCCTTATCTTTTTGAAGTTGTCTGGCACCAACGGTTCTAGAACGATAATATATATTCTCCGAATAGCTGAGTTGGATGAGTTCACCCTTTTTTGCCGCTTTTTGGACAGCCGCTCTATTTCGATAAAAAGCTTTAAAAAGATCATGTTTTTTCATCCAAGGCGTAATCCGTTTAGCTTGGATACGCCGTGGCATCTTAACCCTATAATACTGACGTTTAGGCTTTTTTGAAAAAAGCTGGGGAAGTGCTAATAATTCTTCTCCAAGTTCCTTACTATAAGTATAAGACACTGAAACTGGCGGAGCTGGAATAGGCACTGAAACAGCCTGATGTTTATTCGGCTGAGGTTTATCCGGCTGAGGTTTATCAAACATAAAAAAGCCCACTATCAACAGACAGCTTAGAACGATAAGGGACATTTTGACAAAATATGGCCGTTGATTTCCAGACCCGTTTTTTCCCTTTTTAGAAATCCCCCCAGATAATTTCAAGGTTGCCAAACCAGCCCCCCCTGAAACCACTAAATCAATGGATTCTCTCTGAAGATTGAATGGAGGCAATAAAACTTCAGGCGGATGATATTCTTTTTTTGCAAGTACTTCATTGCTCCTTAAAGCAATATCAATCTCATATTTTTCACGAATCAGAGCCGCCATCGCATTGGCACGCAAAAAATATTCCCAAGATTCACGACCATATCCTTTCACTGGACTATCGTAATAACAAATACGAGTCATTTGTCCAAACAAATCATATCCATATCCGTCGGGATAAGTCCCGATTTTTTGACGTAATCTGTCTTGATCATAATTTTCAGCAAACCAATGAATCACCTTTTTTAAACGCCCATAGCCGGCATGATAAGCATTGACAATGCACGGAAAAATGAACTCATTCTCGAAATCTGTTTTAGAAAAACCAAATTCTGTCGCTAGTGATTTAAAATCATCCTGACAAAAACGACGCAAATAATCATAAATTTCTTCACAATACCGATTGGCGACTGCGGTTGTCGTGATGAAGTCGTCATAATCGGCTTCCAGACCGAGTTTTTCACAAATTTGCTCAAAGGTTGAAGGCATAATTTGCCAAACACTTTGCGCTTTGACAGGGCTGATCAATGAATTATTAAAACCAGATTCAATACCAGCGATCCCATAACTGATCTCACTTAAACGTTTTCTGATGCCAGCCGGCAACTCAATGGACTTTTCTACCAGCGTCGATTGAGAAAAAACCTTTTTAGCATAAGCTATTCGAGAAATCCCCGAGCCGTCTTCCAATTTTCGACGACCATAATCTAAAACAAATTCGATATTATTATTATAATTGGTACCTCTGACACTCCTTTTCGCATTCATCTGCTTGGGGCGTTCTTGCTCCAAAGTTAAATCAAAGTCGATGCTTGGATAGCGACGATAAATTTGGTGACGCCAAGCATTGAGCCATTTTTGATTAAATCGTTTTTTATCCGCAGCCCAAGCCGGAATAACAACGCCATTGGCATCTTTAATCTCATCTTTTGTGCTAATGACTTTATGATCAATAATATTACCATTTTGATCAACAAAGACTAACTCTGCTGGATCGCTATTAGATTGCAATTGAAAAACTGTTTGGAGGCTTTTTTCCCAGTTATGCACATATTCTGAGGGTTTCCATTTAATATGTTCCGCTGAAAGGCGAGCATTTTCGCCTAAGAATATTCTGGATGGCTTGATGACTTTATACATCACAATCGTAGCGGCGCCCCCCATAAACGCCAGCAAAAAATTTCGACGATTGAGTGCTTTGAAATCTTTTTTCATATTTTGGTCAACCCGTTAAACTTTGGATACCCAAGATAAATCTTGGACTCCTGTTAATTTTATACTACAATAAACAAGAATTCAAAAATTTCGGATGTAGCATGAGGATAAAAATAATGCGTATTATCACAACACTCTTTTTAATGACCATCGCTGTCTTGAGCCTGAGTAATTGCAGCAGCCCTCAATCGCCAGCCCCCCAACAGTCAAACTCATATCCTGATGAACAATATGAAGTAATGGCGGCAGCGCCAGCACCTCCATCGCCCGAAGTGTCCATAGAACGGGAATCTGCCATGGATAACACTTTGCCTATGATGGCAGATGCACTTGCTCTCTCAGCCGCTAAAAAGCAAAAACCAGCCAAACCCATCACCAGTTGGAAACGTTCCCAAGTCACTCCCAATACATCTCGCCTCATGATCGGAGAAAATGAAAGTTTAGCACTCAAAGGGATGCAAGCTAAAGTCACCATTAACGGATACCGCGCCCGGGTGGTGTTGGATCACTACTTTTTTAACGATCACGAGCGGATGTTTGAAGGCACTTTCAAACTCCGTCTGCCCAATGGCGCTAACCCCTATTTCTTTGCCTTTGGCGAAAGCCAGAGCCTGGATAAACCCGTTTTTTTTGATCAACAACAAGTCGAAAAAATGGGAACAGAGCCGCTTGATATTATGAAAAACAGAGAAAATACTTGGCAACAACCCAAAGAAGCCCGTATGGTCCCCAAAGAAAAGGCCGCTTTTGCCTATCGAGAAACGGTCCGCCGCCGCGTTGATCCTGCCCTAATGGAATGGTCAGGGGCAGGTATTTTTTCAGCGCGTGTTTTTCCCCTGAATCCTAAAAAGTGGCACCGCATTGTGATCGCTTATGATCTCGACTTGCTGCCGCTGGGCGATGATTTAGAATATCGTCTTGATTTACCCACGGATATTCCTCAACGGGTTGCCGATTTGAGCATCACACAGCCGCCGGGGGTGGAAATTGTCGTAGATGATCAAAAAAGCTTTGTTTTTAACACAACAAAAAACACATATCACCAACGCTTTGAATCCGCCCAGATCAGCGTCCGGATCAAAAAACCGGGTGCCGTCTTACTCAGTGGGCACGATCCCAAAACGGGCGACTATTTCGCTACTCGCTTTCGGGCACCCTTAGCCGCTCAAGCAAATCACAGCGGCAGCCAGACGGGCGTTTTTTTAGTAGATGTCTCCCTGAGTTCCAATCCTGATCGCTTTAATGTATGGCTCAAATTGCTCCAGGCAATTCTGAATAACAATCGCGACACGCTCAAAACATTTGCCGTCTGTTTTTTTAATATTGAACAATTTTGGTGGCAAGAAAAATTTGTTGCGAATACGCCAGAAAATGTACAAGCCTTGCTGGATTTTGCCCAACAACTGTCCTTGGAAGGGGCTACCGATTTAAAAGCCGCCCTAGCCAGCCAACCGCCTTTTTTAGATAAACAAAAAGATAAAGAGTGGGACATCTTTTTATTAAGTGATGGGGGTATCACTTGGGGCGAGGACAACCTTTATGCGCTCACGGAAAGCCTCAATGATCATGCCTTGTTTGCCTATAATACCGGCCTGGCTGGCACCGATACTCGTATTTTAAATCATTTAAGCCGAGAAAGCGGCGGCGCACTTTTTTCCGTGGTGGGAGAGGCCGAAATTGAAAAGGCATCCATCGCCCATCGCGCCCGCCCTTGGCATTTGAGCAGTATTCAAGTTGACGGCAACAATAGCGATTTATTGCTAGCCGGTCGTCCGCACAATATATTTCCCGGACAAATCTTACAACTGGCAGGCAGAGGCAAGGCAAGCTCTCGTGTTATCTTAAATCTTGTACAAAACGAGCAACAAAAAAAGTTAGAAATCCCCCTCTCAGCCCCACTCACTTCGGCACTCACGCCTCGGCTCTATGGGCAGATAGCAGTCGGACAATTAGAAACTTTCGCCACGGCGACTGAAACCATGAGCAAAGCATACGCCACCCATTTTCGCATCACCGGGCAAACCTGTTCCTTGTTAATGCTAGAAACGGAGGCCGATTATCTACGCTTTAACATCAAACCAGAAGAGGATGCTTTTGTGGTTAAAAGTAAGCCTGTGAATGTGGCGATTGCCAAGGTTTTAAAGGAAATCGGCGAAACGCTGGGAGATCCGAAAGCCACCTTTTTGGCTTGGTTAGCAAAGCTTGAAAAAATGCCGGACCTTAATTTGAGCCTACCTGCCGCCTTTAAGATCGTTTTGGAACAGATGCCACAACAAGCGTTTGTCGTGAAAGCTAAACCATTGCAAGCGAAATCGCGGACTTGGGAGGGCATACCGGGCAGTGTACGGACGCAACTGAAGACTAAAAAACTAGATTATGATAGCTTTACCGAAGAAGCCCAGCGACGGCTCAATGCTTACAGTCCAGCGGATGCCTTACGGGCTATCAGTTCTTTAGTGGAAAATAATCCAGGTGACGGCGTACTGGCGCGAGATGTCGCATTTTCTGCCATCGAATGGGGACTGAAAGGGCAGGCTTATCACCTGTTTCGCCGAGTCGCCAATAGCCGCCCCTTTGAACCCCAGACTTATCGAGCAATGGCACAAGTATTGGAAAAAATGGGGCAAGTTGATCTCGCCTTAGTTTATTATGAGCTGGGGCTGATCGGACAATGGAATCCACGTTTTGGCGATTTCCAGCGCATTCATGGCATTGATTATTTGCGTTTTTTGCGGCGTATCGTCGCGGGAGAATTGACAAGCACCGCCTTAGATTATGCCAGAATGCGCTTAGATTCGGTGCAAAAAGCTTTTGATCCGGGCAAATTAGATCTTTTGGTTGCTTTGAGTTGGAACACAGATGGAACGGATGTGGATATGCACGTTATCGAACCAACTGGCGAAGAATGTTATTATCAACACCGCGATACAAAGATCGGTGGACATCTAAGCCAAGATGTCACCCAAGGTTATGGACCAGAAATGTACACCTTAGCCAATGCCAAGCCAGGGACTTATCACATCAAAGCTAAATATTTTGCCTCCGATGCCAATCGCGCCAGTACCCGCACCAAGGTATCCGCGACGATTATCCAAAACTGGGGAACGGAGCAGGAGCGTATTTTGCACAAAACGGTGACTTTGCGTTATGGGAAGGAAATGCATGATATTTTGACGATTAAGGTGGCTAAATAATTTTTTGAGAGCCTTGATTGTGAAGGTATGCAAGCGTTTCTCCAAACAATTTCCACACATCTTCCGTCAGGGGAAGCGGGTAAAGTAGTTATTGAGTCATAATAAACCCGTTAAAATATATGTTTTTGTTCTGAAAAAGTGCGAGTTTCTTTTATTCTCTTTATCCATTCCTCTGAGTCTTCATACCCTGTTCCAGCCAATTGCCTTTCCATTTCCCGCATCAATGCGATTCTTTCTGCATGGAAACCTTCTTGGTCATTGGCGTAGGAACAGAAACCTCTTCAGAAATGATACAAACTGTAAAGCGTTGTCCTGGGCGAAACTTTTTTACCCAAAGCGGCGGAATGTCTCGATATGTCAAGTTTTCTAAGACAAGTGTAGTACTCATTGCCATTTTTTCTCCTTGATGAAAAAAGCAAGAATTTAAGGTATGAATCTGAATTGACAGGATTATAAAATAAATTAAGAAAATAACTATCTGAGCTAAAAATTATAACATTCCGATTCAGACAATAAAAGAGTGAAAATTATTAGTTTCGCGCAGCGGGACAACCATAAAGGATTGCCCCAAAATGAAGCCTGATCGCTACTGTTTCCGTAGCACTACAAGTATTTATCTGCCCTTTAACTTTAGAACGCTTATGTCATCTTATAAACTATAAGGTAACTCCATAAATTGTAAGCATTCTCCGCTTTTCCACTGAATCTCATTGGAGTCAGCACTACTTTATTGCAGACGGTATTGCAGACGGGCGACCCTTTTCTCGTCTGGGCAAAACGCTTGATGCGTGTCAATATTATAAGTCTGATGTTTTACGATTTTTCAAATTTGAAATTATTCGCCCAAGTCTATTTATCACAATTTCACGCATATTATCATTATTAGAAACCATCGTTATTCGAGAACGAATTAGATCAATATCAACAATATCAGCATCAATAGCTACAGATACAAAATCAATATCTTTCTCACGCCCTGCATAGAGCTTGCTAACCATTAAATCATGTGGTTCTAAGCACCAACCAACAATATTATTGGTATTATCATTTTCTATTTTCACCAAACGATTTTCCCAACCGTCAGGAAGTATTGCTGTAGTTTTATCTACACCATCAGCATAATATCCAAAAGTTTCATCAAAAGGAGAAAGTTCACCTATAACGCCATCAATTAAATCTGTATGTTCAAGGTGTTGGATAGGAATTAAATCAGCCTCTCTTGATTTTAAAAGACTCTCTGGTGCATCTGGATACAGACCAAGTATTGATTGACTACCAATCACAATGATTTCATTGCTATCAGTAATTGCACCAGCGGCTCTAATGAGGTGTTCAATTTCGTGACGTTTCATATTTTTTATTAAATTCGCGTAAAATCGCCCACCGTTCGTGAGGTGAGATACATCCAGCGAATGGAGAATTTGAACGCGCTAATACCGCACTTTGCTTGTTAGATTCCAAAATCTTGATAATATCTGCGACTGGTAAAGACAATTTTTTTTCCCAGTCCAGATATGAAGACCAGTCACCGTTTCTTTCGCGATAGCGTTTCAAATTAGAGCGTGCCATTTTCAAAATTTTCTGTGGTTCATCCCGTAATTTCTGGATAACTCGTTGGTGAAGATGATAAATACGTTGTTCTATTAGCGTTTGTCTATTCATGAGATTCCAAACCCATGTTAATAATTGATTCAATTAATTAAATCAGTTTATTTGGCCAATCCGTTGTACTGTGGTTTGGATATTTGATAAACACTTACTTCGTATCCGCCCTCCTAGATGCCTTACAACACCAGCCTTTAACTTTAGAACGCTTATGTCATCTTATAAACTATAAGGTAACTCCATAAATTGTAAGCATTCGCCGCTTTGCAACTGAATCTCATTGGAGTCCGCACTACTGATTTTAATCACTGCTAATACAATAGCACCACCATCAGGATGTCTCGCGGCATTCACAATTTTACCCACATTCTCTTCACTGACATAAAGCGCATCACCCGGTTGCGGTAAACTTGTCGTCTCTATTTTGGCGAGATACATCCGGCGTTTTAAGGTGCCAAGATATTGCAAACGGGCAACAATTTCTTGTCCCGTATAACAGCCCTTTTTAAAATTCACACCACCGAGAGCTTCATAGTTCACCATTTGCGGAACAAAGCTATCGCTTGTTGCTGGTATGATTTGTGGCAAGCCGGCGAGAATATCTAATAATTGCCAAGCAGCCGCTCCGGCAGGTTGCGCTGTAGCACATTGCCACAGATTTTGTGGATTTTCAGTGAACACCAGATAACGTGTTTGTATCCCAGGAATTTGTAATACCGTGACTTGATCCTGCGTCAAACTGCCATTTATTTCTGTTGGAGGCGCAAAGCCTAAACAATCCGTCAAAATCTCTGTACTGTTGCTACCCGAAATCCCAATGCAGACTAGACTATCGCTCACCTCTTCAAGTTTGACAGCGGCGCGTAGGACATACATTTGTAAACGTTTGAGTGTTGCTGCTAGGCTCTCTTGTGGTAAGAATAAATAATAAGCCTTATCGCGTTTAAATAGACGAAAATTGACAATGATACGCCCCTTGATACTACACCAGGCACTTAATTGGCTCTGATTGTCAGTGACTTGACGCACATCATTGGTCAATTGTCCCTGTAAAAATTTTTCAGCCTCATCGCCGCTGACTTTGATTAAGCCAAAATGCGACAAGTCACTGATAATGTCACCGTGTAAGCTTCGTTCTTCGTCAGCTGACCCAAAACGGATGAGCGTATTGTTTTCAAATTGGGCATTGTTTTCTTGTAAATAGAGTTTCCATTTTTTTCTCATAGCATACATATATTTATTTATTTTTTTCAGACGGAGAGAAAGGCTGCACGCTCCTCAAGACTGATGATATGACGTTTGATAACCATTGAGGGACATTTAAGCCGTTCATCCCTACACAAACCTTGAATAATAATATTAAGATGTTCCATATACGCCCGATTCAATGCCGCTTTACCTTCTTCATAAACAAGAGGAATAGCAGGTTGGACGACAACGAGCCTCGTGAAAAATTGATTGCACACTTCAAAACACTGAACAATATACGCTTCTAATTCTGCAAAATCAACTTGGGTGCTACCTTGAATATCTGCCAGCGTGTAAGCCATAAAATCTAGGGGCGTTCTGTCTGTCACAAAGCTCGCTTTTGGATCGCCCCAAACTTCAAGCGCAGCCTCATTGACGCGATGTTGAATCCAAAGGCGCGTTTTAAAATCCAAAGACTGTGACGGGTGTAAGCCATGTTGTTTAAAAACCGCACTGGTGGTGGTTTTGACAAAAGGTATTCCCGTCTGTTTGGAAATGAATTCGGCTAAAGTGGTCTTGCCTGTGCGATGGCTGCCGCAAATGCCTATTCGTTGATAAGTCATGAGTAAAACTTTTTGGAGTCCAAGATTTATCTTGGACTTATTTATGGTAAAATGTAAAATTCTTCAGTTTTTTGGAGTCCAAGATTTATCTTGGACCTGTGCATAACTTAATGGAGCCTTTTATAACTATGGCATCTAACACAAATAGTGATGATATAAACCCAAACCTTCAACTCGCTGAACGTGAGAAGCGAGAGCGTCGAAGCTTTAGCTGGCAACATGAACCGAGAAGTCGTCGAAGCTTTAGCTGGCAATATGAGCCGAGATCTCGTCGAAGCTTTAGCTGGCAACATGAACCGAGATCTACTCGAAGCTTCAACTGGGAAAAAGAGTCGGAAAGGGCGCTTGATAATTGGGCACCTAATGCCGATCAAACATTTTAAAATACCTTGAGAGCGATGAATGACGCGCAGCTTACCCCCTACATTTCGGTCGTTCCCTATTTTTTTGTAAGTAAATGCGCGTAAGGGGGTAAAGTTTCGAGACGCTTATCATGTAGTGGTGTACCAATGGTAAAATGATACATGCTTTGATAACGAGTGCCTGTTAAGCCGAGTAGGCTATGAATGGCATCATCAAAATAGCACCCAATACCGGTGCCCCGAACTCCAAGAGCTTCAGCTTCCAAATATAAGACTTGTCCCACAATGCCGGCTTCCCAAAATAATTGTCTATAGCCCCATGGCCCTTTTTTTAAGCTAGCCTCAAATTCTGCTAACATGCCTAGACTAAATGCACTGTCAGCCGCGATCTCTTGATGACAAGAAATTTGTAGAGCGACATTTTTTGCATCACCCTGAAATAATTGATAAAAGTGTAAATGTTCGGGACATTTTTTTGGTTTGCTCCACAAAAAATGTTCATGCTGCAAGGCAGCACGTAGATTGTCCTCAATGCCATCGCGTCGTAGCAGGATATATAAGCCCGGCGATAAACCTGCGACTTTATGCACAAATAAAATTAAATGAATACGTGGCAGATGGGGGAAAACATCCCAAGGAGTTGCACCGTTGCGCGGCAAGGTGCTATCGAGTAAACGATAAAATCCTTTGAGATTGAGTGGTGTTATAGTCTCAAATCGTTGGGCACTACGACGTTGACGAATCAGATCAGCAGCACGGCTTTGACAGGAGAGAGACAATAGCGGTGGCAGCGGCGGAGCTGTCCAATTCGTTTCCTCTGTCGCTGGCTTAACCGTTGCGTCAACCACAGTCTCAATGATAGGCCATTCATAGTGGTGATCGGCATCTAATACATTCGCTTTACCGATCCATCTTGTATCTGTTATCGCTGGCACGATTGAATTTCCTAACAAACGTCCTGTGAGTCCCCTTGAATAAGGGAGAATATCGTTTTGGGCATTAATAGACAACATCACTTCTGGTATTTCACGCTCAGTACGGTCGAAATCTTCCTTTTGCTCCAAACCTAGCGTGAGACTAATTTCTGCATTTGCCCAATTATCTAAGAGTTGCACCTTCCAGCCTAAAGTCGCAGCGGCATAACGGATAGCTGCGATAGCGTGTCCAATGTCATGCTGACAATAACGAAAGCCTCTCTCCCCATATTTCCAGGCTTCGCGCCAAGGAATTGAAGTCAATCCGATCAAAAAACGGCCAGTGGACAAGGCCCCTTCAAGGATTTCTGTCCCTTTCTGTTTGAAAATGCCACGTTGCTCTAAAACATGGTCGTGACTGAGATAGTGATAAACGCCCGCCGGGATATGAGTCATATTAGGTAGCACGAGATAGCCCTCTGTCGGGTGCAAATTGCCACTAGATGGATTGCAGCGCAAGGCCCAACGATTGTCCCCGTATTGTTTCCAAGCTGATATACCTAAAGATAATTCCAACAAGGCAGCCACGTTTTTTAAATTCATTGGCAGCGGTGCGATGGCCCCGGGTTGATATAAATCGACGTAAGTACTTGCTAGTGTATCGGCTACCAGTGGTAAATCAAAACGCGCTGTCCCTGCATAGCGACGAAAAGCATCGGGTTGTGCATTCCAATTAATATGGGCTGGTCCTCTCGCATAGCGATCAAAATGATGCTTTGTACGCTCATGGTAAGCCAACACTGTTTCATTCAACGGTTTATTCATAAACTTATCCAGCCGATACCTTCAAGCTTTTTGATCTCCATAAGGCGAATCTGATTTCTAAAATGGGTTGATTTTTCATCAACGGGGAACTGTTCTCCCTTTCATTTATTATAATGATGACATTATAACAATCTATAATAGATAAGTAAACAGATGAATAGCGTCAATTCAATAAATTAGCCTGTTTTCTCAGGAGTGCAAGGCGTACCTTGCACGGATTAAATAATCCATATCATATAATGATGGCAAAATTGACAATGACAATATTTAACCCAAGTTGCGACTACGGGTATCCAAAACCCTGTATGTCGTTGGCAGATTCAAAAAAGGAGAGATAAAAAAAAACATGATTAATAGCGGTTTATTTTGTGATATTATTATTTATCAAAAATTTCTCAAAAAGATAAAAATATCTTTTATGTAGGAGTCCAAGATTTATCTTGGACGTCCAAGATAAATCTTGGACTCCGGACCAAAGTTTAAAGCTTTGAGTTATAGGAGGATGAAAATGGCATCACGCATTGATAAACTGAATAGCACTTTGAGAGATTTACAATTAGACGTTTCAGATATTGAAGCGGGGGCATTGGTTTCCGAAGATGGCTTATTGTTGGCAAGCGCACTTCCGCCAAATATCGATCAGAACAATCTCGGTGGAGTGGTTGCCACGCTGATTCAATTGGCTGATCGTGCCGTTACAGAACTTCAACAGGGGAATCTGGAGCGGCTCATCATCCAGAGCGAAAATGGTTATTCGCTCGTCAGCAAGGCACCCAAAAACACGTTTATAGTGGTATTGGCGCGTAAGGGAAGTACACTTGGTATGCTGCTGATGAAGATAGATGGGGCAGTGACTCAAATTTCAAAAATTCTGTAAGGAGGCGATGATGAGTTCAACAGTACTTTTTGATGATGGCAATCATAAAAATATCCTGCTTGAAGATTTCGGGGCTGCAACGGCAGTTCAGGCTAATCAGCACCTTATCATTCATGATGATGAAGGTATGATTTTGGATCCAGGTGGGCACAAGGTCTTCAATAAGGTGGCAGCAACGTTGGCAACCTGTCTGGAGGGCGGAAAACTTCGTTACATTTTCTTGTCCCACCAAGATCCAGATATTGTTGCTGCTATTAATGCGTGGTTAATGACCACGGAAGCAGATGCTTATGTTTCTGTCTTATGGGAACGTTTTGTTCCCCACTTTGGAGTGGATAAGTTTGTGGTGAATCGACTTAAGCCCATTCCTGATGAAGGTATGATTTTGGATCTGAATGGCGTTTCGTTGAGTATACTTCCCGCGCATTTTTTACATTCGTGTGGCAATTTCCAGGTTTATGATCCCATTTCAAAGATTCTCTATAGTGGCGATTTGGGTGCCTCTTTTGGAATGGATTATATTGAAGTGCCTGATTTTGATGCACATATTCAGTATCTAACCGGTTTTCACAAGCGTTATATCGTCAATAACGAAATCCTGAAGGCTTGGGCTGCGATGATCCGCTCTCTGGATATTGAGATTATTGCGCCACAACATGGTGCTTTAATCAAGGGGAGAGAAATGGTAGCACAGTTTATTGATTGGTGTGAAAATTTGGAATGTGGTTTTAATCTCATGAAAGGTTTATATAAGGTGCCTGTTAAATAAGCCGACGCGTCGGGGCAGGCATTCCCACGCAGAGCGTGGGAACGAGAGCCGAAAGAAATAGGATTTTTTAACTTTATTCGGGACAAACATTGAAACAATATTTACATAAATTATTTACTCACGCCCTGTTGCAAGCCGAAATTTCAAAAGAGATGGTCGTCGAGTTTCGTATTGAACGGACTCGTGATGCGCGGCATGGGGATTTTGCTTGTAATGCCGCTATGGTGTTGGCAAAAGCGGCGCGGATGCGTCCGCGTGATTTGGCCGCGCGTATTATTGAGCAGTTGCCAACAGATGATCCGTCTATTGCTAAAGTTGAAATTGCAGGACCAGGTTTTATTAATGTGTTTTTGACACAACAGGCTTATCATGCTGTTATTGGTGATATTTTGACTGCCCAAGCGGCTTATGGGCGTAGCCAAGTCGGTGCAGGGCAGTCGGTGATGATTGAATTTGTGTCGGCTAATCCGACGGGTCCTTTGCATGTCGGACATGGGCGGGGGGCCGCTTATGGGGCAGCTTTGGCAAATTTGTTGACGGCGGCGGGCTTTAATGTCCATAAAGAATATTATGTCAATGATGCTGGGCGGCAAATGGATATTTTAGCCGTCAGCGTCTGGTTGCGTTATTTGGATTTGTGCGGCGAAACGGTGGCATTTCCCTCTAATGCTTATCAAGGTGATTACGTTTGGGATATTGCAGCCAGTTTGCACCGTGAGCATGGTGAGGCTTTGCGGCATAGGAATATACCAGCCGATGTCGATCAAGGTGGCGATAAAGAGTTGCATATTGATGCCTTGATTGAGCGTAGTCAACAATTGCTTGGGGATGCCTCTTATCGCTTGGTTTTTCAACGGGCTTTGGATGTGATTCTTGAGGATATACGCCACGATTTGGAACAATTTGGGGTCGTGTATGATGCCTGGTTTTCTGAGTCGAGCCTCAGTGATACTGTGCAACGCGCAATAGAACAATTGAAAGCGGCTGGACATACTTATATGCAAGACGGTGCATTATGGTTTCGAGCTAGCGCGTTTGGCGATGAAAAGGATCGGGTGCTGGTCCGTGAAAATGGACAATTCACTTATTTTGCGTCAGATATTGCCTACCATCTTAATAAATTAGAACGTGGATTTGATCATTTGATTAATATTTGGGGGGCAGATCATCATGGTTATGTGGCGCGTGTGAAGGCAGCGATGATGGCTTTGGGGGCGGATGCTGAGCGTTTGACGGTTTTGTTGGTGCAATTTGCGACATTATATCGAGGCAAGGAGCGCTTGCAAATGTCTACTCGTAGCGGAGAATTTGTGACGCTGCGTGAATTGCGTGAAGAAGTTGGACGTGATGCGGCTCGCTTTTTTTATATCCAACGTAAAAGTGAACAGCATTTGAATTTTGATTTGGAGTTAGCAAAATCGAATTCCAAAAATAATCCAGTGTATTATATCCAATACGCGCACACGCGAATTGCTGGTGTTTTTCGGGAGTTAAGTGAAAAAAATCTCGTTTGGCATCACGACAAGGCAACGCTGGAGCGGCTTGAGTCTAAGTATGAACAAGCGGTGTTGGTGACACTGTTGCGCTATCCAGAGGTGATAGAAATGGCGGCGGAGACTTATGAGCCACATCAGTTGACCTATTATTTACATGATTTGGCTGAGGTTTTTCATACTTTTTATGATGCGCCTGGTCATAAAGTTTTGATAGAGGATGATGAGTTGCGTAATGCGCGTTTAAGTTTAATGGCGGCAGTACAACAGGTATTGCGTAATGGATTGACAATCATTGGTGTCTCGGCACCGGAGGTGATGTAATAGATGGCAAATCAAGAAATTGTTCTGAGTTGTCCAGCGAGATGGGTGTGGTTATTGGCGGGTATTGCGATAGGGATGTTTGTTTCATTTCTATTTTACATACAAGTGCTGACACCCTCCACTTCAATTCAAGAGACTGCCCACTCTCCTGCACAGACGGTGCAGAGTGCTGATGTGAAAAAAACCGAGGGGAAAAGTCAATCTGATGACTCTGAAATAAGAGAACCGGGTCGATATTTGTTACAAGTGGCTTCATATCGTGATGAGGATGCCGCTAATGGAATGAAAGGCTATTTGGTGTCACTTGGCATAGAGGCCAAAGTTGAGCAAACAACCCTTGGTGAGGGGGGGCGTTGGTATCGGGTGCAGGTGGGTCCCTTGAGCGATTTGAATAAACTCAAGGAGATACGCGCTAAGCTTGCGGAAAACAAGATTGAGGCTAATATTCGTCAATTTTAGTTTGTTATTAGTTATCAGTTATCACAATACATTTATCGCACGCTTTTTGTCTGAATCAGAATTTTCAGAATTTAAGAATTAACAGAATAAACAATCAATTTAAAAAGGTTTTATTCTGAAAATTCTAAAATTCTAAAAATTCTGATTCAGACAAATTTAAAAAGCTCAAGTTATGCCAGTGCTAAGTATAACTGATTAAATCACTGACACACCATCCGCCTCAAGCATCTGTATTAGACGAATCAAGGGCAAACCTATGATAGCAGTGGGATCGCTACCGATCATTTGCTCTAGCAAAGCAATCCCCAAACCTTCTGACTTAAAACTACCAGAACAATTATAGGGTTTATCTTGATGTAGATAATTTTCTATTTGTGTCAAACTGAGCTGACGAAATTTCACGCTAAAGCGTACAATATCAGTTTGAGCTTGATTGGTATCAGTATTGACTAGGCACAAGCCCGTCAAAAAATCCACTTGTTTGCCACTGGCTTGACTGAGTTGTTTAACAGCCTGTTCATGGCTACCCGGTTTGCCCAGGATAGTATTATCTATCACCGCAACTTGATCTGAGCCAATGATCAAAGCTTGCGGATAGCTCTCCTTCGCCGAACGCGCCTTCAATTCAGCTAATCGAATGACGAGTGCCGTTGGCGATTCATTGGAGTGGGGTGACTCATCAACCTGGGGGGTAAACGTTTTAAATGGGATATGTAATCGGCTTAACACACTTTTTCTATAGGGTGAAGTCGACGCAAGTACTAAGAGTGGTACTGTCATAGTGGTACGTCCAAACCGAAGGTGGACTCCTTAAAAAGTTAAATTTGACATCAAATGCTCATCATTATACCATTGCCCTGCGATGTTAAAAGACACCTTTATTGATCCAAAACAGCTTGCCATTCAAGCCACTCGCTTGAAAGGAGCGGTTGCGCTCGCCCAAATGTCACGCTTACATGAAAGTTTGTATGATAGCAAAGGTGACGTGAATATAGATTGGCTATTTGAGCTTGATGACAAACAACGCCCGACAATTGTCGGGCGTGTGCAGGCGCAACTGTCTCTACAATGTCAACGTTGTTTACAAGTAATGCCTTGGGCAATTAATGCAAATGTTGCCTTAATGATTTTGAAAGAAGGACAAACCGAGGACGTGCGACTCGTTTGGCCTAATTCGCTGACAAATGTCAGTAAAAACAAAGCCTTAAAGTAAAATTTCTCATCTGGTGTGAAAGGAATTGACATCACCTCCCTAGACAATCGAGGAGAAAGCT
>JALXAQ010000103.1 GCA_026991885.1 Thiotrichaceae bacterium | reverse complement strand
ATAGGATGGCTCTTTCAAAAAAAACTGTAACTACTCAGTTCCTCGTTCCCACGCTCTGCGTTCCTCGTTCCCACGCTCTGCGTGGGAATGCCTTGCTGGACGCTCTGCGTCCTGCACCGCAGAGCGGTGCAAACAGGCATTCCCACGCAGAGCGTGGGAACGAGGATTAGAGGCTGAGTAGTTACAAAAAACTCCTTATGATAACTGATAACAGTGTACTGATAACTGACAACTAATAACTGACAACTGATATGACACCTGAAGAATTTTCCCAATTAGCAGCAGAGGGATATAACCGTATCCCCATCCTGCGACAAGTTTTAGCTGACTTAGACACCCCCTTAAGTGCCTACTTGAAATTAGCCAAGGGAGCGCCCTATTCTTACCTATTAGAATCCGTAGAAGGTGGCGAAAAATGGGGGCGTTACTCAATCATTGGTTTACCCGCTCAAACCGTTGTGCGGGTGGATGGATACGACATCACCGTCAAAACCGGTGGAGAGATCACAGAACACACACAAGTGACCGATCCTCTCGCATGGATTGGCGACTTTATTGATCGTTTTCGTGTTCCAAAATTAATTGAGTTACCCCGTTTTACGGGCGGCTTAGTCGGCTATTTTGGCTATGATACGGTACGCTATATCGAGCCTCGCTTAGCAAAGAAAAACCTCAATGATCCATTGGGCACACCCGATATTCTTTTGATGCTCTCCGATGAACTGCTGGTTTTTGATAACCTAAAAGGCAAACTGTATTTTATTATCCATGCCATACCATCACAGCCAGACGCATACACTAAAAGCCAACAACGCATAGAAGCGTTAATCAAACAATTGCGCGAGAATATTATTCCACTTGATAGCACCTCTCGTGAAACCACTATTATAGAAAGCGACTTTAAATCAGCTTTTCCCCGTCCGGCATTTTTACAGGCAGTAGAACGCGCCAAAGAATACATTGTTGAAGGCGATATTATGCAAGTCGTACTATCGCAACGCCTCTCAATCGCTTGTGAAGCCCCCCCCCTAAACGTGTACCGTACTTTGCGCTGCTTAAATCCATCGCCCTATATGTACTACTTAAATTTAGACGAATTTCATATTGTGGGCTCATCACCAGAAATCTTGGTACGCTTAGAAGATCAAAAAATGACGGTACGCCCCATCGCAGGCACCCGTCCGCGTGGACGTGATGAAGCGGAAGATTTATCACTAGAACAAGAATTGCTGGCAGATCCTAAAGAACGTGCAGAACACCTTATGCTTATTGACTTGGGCAGAAACGATGTTGGACGAGTCAGCCAAATTGGCAGCGTACAATTAACCGAAAACATGCTTATAGAACGATACTCCCACGTCATGCACATTGTATCTAATGTCATAGGACAATTAAGACCAGAACTCAATGCACTGGATACACTCAAAGCCGCATTACCAGCGGGCACCTTAAGCGGCGCCCCGAAAATACGAGCAATGGAAATTATTGACGAACTGGAACCCATTAAACGTGGGATTTATGGTGGTGCCGTCGGCTATATCACTTGGCATGGAGACATGGACACCGCGATAGCCATCCGTACTGCGGTGATAAAAGATAAAACCTTACACATTCAAGTCGGCGCTGGCATTGTGGCAGACTCCGTCCCAGCCAAAGAATGGGATGAAACGATGAATAAAGGTCGTGCTATCTTTAAAGCAGTGGCAATCGCATCAGCGGGAGGAGAATTGCCATGTTATTGATGATAGACAACTACGACTCCTTTACCTACAACCTAGTCCAGTATTTTGGAGAATTAGGTGCAGAAGTACAAGTCTATCGTAATGACCAAATCACCTGTGATAAAATTAAAGCACTGGCGCCACAACACTTGGTCATCTCACCTGGACCCTGCACACCGAATCAAGCGGGCATATCCGTTGCCGCTATCCAAAGCTTTGCTGGAAAAATACCACTACTGGGCGTATGCCTTGGACACCAAAGCATAGGACAAGCCTTTGGAGGCAAAATTGTCCATGCTCGCCAAATCATGCACGGCAAAACCTCAAATATTTACCACACAGGCACAGGCATTTTCAAAGGCATACCCAACCCCTTTCAAGCGACACGTTACCACTCTCTCGTCATAGAACAAATACCCGACTCTTTAGAAATCACCGCTTGGACACAAACACCCAATGGTGACATAGAAGAAATTATGGGAGTGCAGCATAAAACCTTAGCTGTTATTGGCGTACAATTTCACCCCGAATCTATCCTGACACAACAAGGACATGCTTTACTCAAAAACTTTTTATCTATACGATAACTGATAACTGATAACTGATAGCTAATCATGGTACCCCAAGAAAAGTATAAAACCAGGCTCACCGGACTCCCCGGGAAATTAGTCACTTTAAACGTCTTGAGCGAATCTGACGCAAGAAAAGCGATTGAACTCTCGCGGACAGAGCGCACTCCTTTTGTCACTTACCTGCTGAATAAAAAACTGGTTAAGCAGAGTGCCCTAGCTCAGGGCTTGAGTGAAGAGTTTGGTATTCCCCTGATTGATATTAACGCATTCGACATCGACCCCGAAGTCATCAAGCTGGTTGACGAAAAACTGTTAGAAAAGCACAAGGCTGTTCCGCTCTTCAAACGAACTAAACGCTTGTTC
The DNA here is from genome assembly GCA_026991885.1 of Thiotrichaceae bacterium. Classification (GTDB taxonomy): domain Bacteria; phylum Pseudomonadota; class Gammaproteobacteria; order Beggiatoales; family Beggiatoaceae; genus Thiomargarita. The sequence goes on along the minus strand of JALXAQ010000103.1, from coordinate 18,630 downwards.
GTCGCCCTCTCTGATCCAACGGCACTAGATGCACTGAAAGAGATTCAATTCCGTACCAAGATAAAGACCGAGCCAATTATAGCCGAAGCGGATAAACTGGCTAAATTCATTGAACACGCCCTCGATTTGTTTGATGATACTGGCATGGGAGATGACCAAGATACAGATTTTGAGCTTGTTGACGACACGGTGAAAGAAGAAGAAACAATAAGCGTACCCGAAGAAGAAAAAGCGCCTGTTGTCAAATTCGTCAACTCCATGCTCTTTAAGGCCATCAAATTGGGGGCTTCCGATTTACACTTTGAACCTTATGAAAAAATCTACCGAGTGCGCTTTCGCGTCGACGGCGTACTCAAAGTGTTTGCTAAACCACCCGTTGCCATTGCTCGAAAACTAGCAGCACGTATCAAAGTCATGGCGCGTCTGGACGTTGCCGAACGCCGCGTCCCTCAAGACGGACGTATCAAACTCAAAATTTCGGCTAAAAAGGCGATTGACTTTCGGGTTAGCACCTGCCCAATCTTATGGGGCGAAAAGATAGTCATGCGAATTCTCGACTCATCAGCCGCCAACCTCAACATAGACATACTTGGCTATGAAGAAGAACAAAAGCGCCTCTATCTTGAAGCCCTCGCCAACCCTTATGGCATGGTATTAGTGACAGGTCCCACTGGGAGCGGCAAAACGGTCTCCCTTTATACAGGCATTAACATTCTTAACCAAGAAGGCGTTAATATTTCCACAGCCGAAGATCCGGTAGAAATTAACCTCCCCGGTGTCAATCAAGTACAAATTGATGAAAAAACCGGCATGACTTTTGCAAAAGCACTTAAAGCATTTCTACGACAAGATCCTGATATTATACTTGTCGGCGAAATACGAGACTTAGAAACAGCCAGTATTGGGATTAAGGCAGCCTCCACCGGTCACATGGTCATGTCCACCCTACACACCAATGACGCGCCACAAACTTTGACGCGCATGATCGATATGGGCGTTAAACCCTTTGCAATTGCCAACGCTGTCAACCTCATAATGGCACAACGGCTCTGCCGCCGCCTATGTAGTTGCAAAATAGAACAGGACATACCTGAGCAAGTGTTAGCAGAGGCCGGATTTAAAAAAGAAGAAATTCCTGAAATAAAATTGTATGGACCCAAGCCAGGAGGTTGTGAAAAATGCGGTGAATCGGGTTACAAGGGGCGGGTTGGTATTTATCAAGTCATGCCGATATCGGACGCTATGAAACGGATGATCATGGAAGGTCAGAATGCCATTGCACTGGCAGACCAAGCCCGTAAAGAAGGCATACCTGATCTGCGCGAATCTGGCTTAAAAAAAGTTAAAGATGGTCTAACCTCTTTGGAAGAGGTTGATCGTGTTGTTAGCAAAGAATAATTGATTTTCTCAAAGAGGGAGGCACTCTTATTTATGACCGCAGCGACGCTCCAAAAACAAATTATATTTCTTTGGACATGCACAAACAAAAAAGGTGAAAAACGCAAAGGAGAAATGCGTGCCATTAGTGAATTCCAGGTCAAAGCCGCACTGCGAAGCCAAGGCTTACGTCCTATAAAAGTCAAGAAAAAACCCAAGGACTTATTTGGTGCAGGCGGAAAACCGATAGACTCCAGCGATATCGCTACATTTGCACGTCAAATGGCTACCATGATGAGCTCAGGCATTCCCTTGATTCAATCGTTTGATCTTGTTGGACAAGGTCACGAAAAGCCAAAATTTCAAGAATTAATGCTCGATCTTAAAGCAGAAGTTGAAGCGGGTGGGACCCTGGCTAATGCGCTGCGTAAATATCCACAACATTTTGATCCGCTCTTTTGCAACCTAGTTGATGCCGGTGAACAAGCCGGTATTTTAGAATCACTGCTAACTAAACTAGCGATTTACAAAGAAAAAAGTGAGAGCATTAAGAAAAAAATTAAAGGCGCACTCAAATACCCCGTTGCAGTGCTTATCGTTGCAATGGTCGTTAGTGCCATCTTACTCATTTACGTTGTGCCCATTTTTGCTGACATGTTCAAAGAATTTGGTGCCGATTTACCCGCTTTCACACAAGTTGTTGTGAACATGTCGGACTTTATGGTCGCCTATTGGTTGCCTGTTTTTGGTGGCATTGCGCTTTTTGTCATGGGCTTCAAACATGCCAAAAAACGTTTTGTGGGCTTCCATAATTTTTTGCAAAGACTCTCATTAAAAGTACCGCTGTTTGGAGAACTGCTCAGAAAATCAGCAATAGCCCGTTTTGCCAGGACTTTAGCCACGATGTCGGCGGCGGGAACACCCTTGGTGGAAGCCATGGAATCAGTCGCGGGTGCGACGGGCAATATCATTTATTACGATGCCTGCATGAAAATCAAAGAAGACGTATCGACTGGGATACCATTAGCGGATAGCATGCGTGAAGTGAATGTATTTCCTAACATGTGTGTGCAGATGACGCAAATTGGTGAAGAAACAGGTGATCTCGATAAAATGTTAAATAAAGTGGCTGATTACTATGAAGAAGAAGTGGACAATCTCGTTGAATCACTCAGTTCCTTAATGGAGCCCCTTATCATGGCCTTTTTAGGTATTGTGATTGGTGGATTAGTGGTCGCCATGTATTTACCTATCTTTCAAATGGGTTCTGTCATTTAATTTCAAATTAAGAAAATTAAACCAAATAAAATTATATGAATGTACTCAACTATCTTGCAGCAGAACCTAATGCTTTTCTGATTGTGGTTGCTATTTTAGGATTGATCGTGGGCAGCTTTCTCAACGTTGTGATTCACCGTCTGCCCATTATGATTCAACGCGAATGGGAAAGAGAATGTGCGTCCCTTTTGAAAGGTTCTCCTTCCAGCGAAAGCGAACCATTTGATTTGAGTCGACCACGTTCTCATTGCCCACATTGTAAACATCAAATTACAGTACTAGAAAATATTCCGATATTGAGCTATATTTGGCAACGTGGCAAATGTACAAACTGCCAGACAAAAATTTCTCCGCGTTATCCGCTGATTGAAGGCCTGAGCGCGTTTTTAGCGGTTATCACGGCTTGGCACTTTGGATTTGGCTGGCCAGTCTTGGGTGCTTTGGCACTGACATGGGCACTGCTAGCAAGCAGCATCATTGATTTTGAGCATCAATTATTATTCGATAGTATCACTTTACCTTTTTTATGGTTTGGATTACTCTGTAACCTTTTTGGATTGTACACAGATATTGAATCCAGTTTGATAGGGGCAATGGCAGGATATTTGTCACTATGGTCAGTCTATTGGCTGTTCAAGCTTTTCACCGGAAAAGAAGGCATGGGCTATGGTGATTTCAAATTATTAGCCATGTTGGGTGCCTGGATGGGATGGCAAGCATTACCATCTATTATCTTAATGTCCTCATTAATTGGGGCAGTGGTTGGTATAACACTCGTCTTATGGCGAGGACACGACAAAAATATACCTATCCCATTTGGTCCATTTCTCGCAGCGGCAGGTTGGATCAGCCTACTGTGGGGGAACTCCCTATGGTCTTACCCCTAAAAATCGGATTAACGGGAGGCATCGCCTCTGGTAAAACCACCGTATCTAAGCATTTTGCCAAACTCGGGGTTCCCGTCATAGATGCAGACGTGATTGCACATGCGCTAGTCGAACCCGGACAACCAGCACTTGAACAGATTATCCAAACTTTTGGCTCAGAAATAATAAACAGCAGAGGTCAACTCAATCGCGCTAAACTACGCAAAACAATTTATGCCAACCCGTTTGAGCGCCAACGTTTAGAAGCGATTTTACATCCTCGTATCAAAAAAAATATGCAAGAACAAATCGCAAGCTTGCATGAGGCCTATTGTCTGTTAAGTATCCCTTTATTAATCGAAACAGGGATGTTGGAACTAGTTGATCGTGTCTTAGTGGTTGATTGCCCCCCACAGTTGCAAGAGCAACGCATCAAAACACGCGATGGGCTTAACTCGACAGAAATAGAACAGATAATCAAAGTCCAAGCGACGCGAGACGCACGGCTTGCTATAGCTAATGATGTGATTTACAATAACTCAAGTTTGGATAATTTACAAAAACAGGTTTTAGCTTTGCACCAAAGATACTGTGAAGGGTGCAATTTTGCCTAAACCTCTGGGGCTTTAATATGAGCAAGAAAAACCAAACGGGAAATGCTATCTATGGATGAGAGAATCTTTAAAATAGGTGTATTTGGTCTGAAATCCAATGAACAAAATACCTTGGGCAGTATTTTCAAGCTTGCCGCAGCACGCCCACGAAAATACACCATGCTAGCCCCTACCGATCGGGCAAAGGCTGATATTCTACTCGTTGATATTGATGATACCAATGCCGAGAATGAGTGGCGTAGCTTTAGCGTACATTATGGCAATATCCCTATAATTAAAGTGGCCAAAAGATTACCACAAGTCACCGCCCACGATGTGTACCTACGCCGACCACTCACATTAAAACGAGTACTCGAAACCCTTGATGATGTGACTATCAAAGTCCATAAATTTGTACCTGAAATTACGATTGATGACAACATGATGTTGCATGCGAGTGACGATGCTGCGACCATCGATCTTGTCACTCAAGGGGTCCAAACAACCAAGGCGAGTGGCATTAAAGCCCTGGTTGTTGACGACAGCCTACCAGTACGCAAAGCGATGGAACTTCAACTCGGGCTGTATGGCATGGCTCTCGACTTTGCAGAAACAGGTGAAGATGCACTTGACTACATACAAGAAAACGTTTACGACATTATTTTTTTAGATGTCATGCTACCTGGTGTTGACGGGCTGAAAGTCTGTAAGAAAATTAAATCTCATAAATTGTCTAAGAAGACGCCTGTTGTTATGTTGACTGGCAAGGATTCCCGCATTGACAAAATTAGAGGGACAATGGCGGGAGCAAATGAATATTTGACCAAACCAGTACAACAAGAACAACTCAAAGAAGTTATCAAACAGTTCTTGCCCAATACAGTGAGCCGTCATCAATAATCATGATGATATTCATAAATAATTGATAATTTAAAAAGGAGATTGTATTAATGTCCATCAATAAAATCCTTGTGGTTGATGATTCAAAAGTCGATCTGGCAAATATTGAAAAAATAGTTTCTGAAGTGGCATCTACCGTCATCACAGCCACTGATGGTGCCGAAGCCGTTGAAAAAGCGAAGACTGAGAAACCTGATCTCATTTTTCTGGATGTGGTGATGCAACCAATGGATGGTTACCAAGCTTGTCGGGAAATTCGCAACAACGATTCCACCAAGAATATTCCAATTGTTTTTGTCACTGGCAAAGGGGAAAAGGCGGATCGCATGTGGGCAAAAATGCAAGGGGGGGAAGGATTCGTACAAAAGCCCTTCACTTCTGAAGAAATTCTTGAACAAATCAATAAGTTGAGCTAAGACAATACACCATTTTGGACAGGAGTCCAAGATTTATCTTGGATTCCTATTTGTTGAAAGGAGTTTAAAAAAATGCCGTTTTCTCACACGATTGCTGTGTACATATTATTACCACTCACACTCTTAAGTGGCTGTGATTTGACTGCGCCTCTCACCGAACAAGAGAGTCTGACTGGAAACAATGCCAATGATCAGACAATACAACTCACCTTAGCAGTTGCGCCTCAAATTGCTTGGATGCCTTGGTATCTTGCGAATGAAGAAAATTTATATCATAAAATGATGGCAAAAGATAAAATCCAAGTCAAATTCATTTCGGAGAACTACAGTGATGCCATCGAAAAGTTTATCACGGGGGAAGTCCATGCGATTGCCATATCAAACATCGACGCAATCGCTCAGATTATCAGACGTGATATAAAGGCGGATGTGATTTTAATTACCAATAATCACGTTGGCAATGAAGCTATTTTGTTGCCCCAGACGACTGAGAGCACTGCTCAAAGTATCAAGGGTAAAACCTTTGCCCTTATTCGGCAGTCATTAGTGCCTCAGTACCTCCTTGATCGCTATTTAATCCGCCATCAAATTCCATTTAAAGAAGTTAATATTCTCAAGACGACGGCACTTGATATACCTAACATATTAATGACTAAAAAAGCGGATGGCGTTGTCGCCAACAATCCTAACCTATATCGGCTAACCCATTCAACAGATGCCAAAATACTATTTGATAGCCGCAAAATACCCAAAGAAATATTTGACTTTATCGTAGTCCGCCGTGAAGTCTTGGTTGAATATCCCGAGTTTGCCCAAGTTTTATTAGCGAGTTGGTTTTCAGTCATGAAAAGACTACAAGGGACTCAGAAAAACTCTACCTTGGATGCTATGGCCAGTTTAGGGCAGATTCCCCACCAAGCGTTTGAAGAACAATTAGCGAGTCTACCTTTTAATGACACACCAAGTAAGGCCTTAGCGGCTATTCGTGACCGCAGTCAACTGAAAAAAACCATGCGCCAGCTACGTTATTTTATTAAACGTCATGATCTGACGAGTAACCATCCAGTGGCTGAGTGGGTTTCTTATCCTGGCCGCACTCCAGCTTTACTGCATTTTAATGCTCAACCTTTACAAAATTTGCTCACTCCATAGATGAGGAAACTACCTAAGTTAAGCCCAAGCCAAGCCTTAAATCGTCCCCTTATTCGTCAAGCCAAGACTCACAGTGATGTCTTTGAAGAAGATATTAAAACCACCCGTCGGCTGGGCTTTTATATAGGGGACCTTGGCTTTTTGATTGCCCAACAGACAACCAGTGAATTGACCGATCTATTACCCATTTGCCCTATTCCTTTTACCGCAAATTGGCTATTAGGCTTAATTAATCTACGCGGTAATTTGGTACCGGTTTTCGACTTACACAAATTGTTACAACTGGAAAAGAGGGCGGTCAAAAAGCAGATGTTATTGATTTTGGGAGAAGGTCAAAAAGCCGGGGCGATAGTGATTGACTCACTACCAATATCTTTGACTTTCACGAATACTGAAGAACTTACCACCTTACCGCCTTTGCCACCTATGATTAAGGCTTATGCTACCAGTGGCTATGAAAAGAAAAATGATGATGATAAAAAAGCTCAATTATGGTTTAACTTCGACCATCAAAATTTTTTTGATTCTCTAGCGGTAGGTTTATAAAATAGACGCGATGTTTTCTCGTTCCCACGCTCTGCGTGGGAATGCCTGTAGCGACGCTCTGCGTTGAATTTATTCAAAAGGAAGAAAAATTTTTATGAAATTACGACAAAAAATGTTCATTGGTTCAGCTTTCCTCGCGGTGATACCTGTTGTCATCACAGCCCTATTCACCAGTCAAATTGCCAGTACGCTAAGCCAACAAGCCCTCACGGAGGCTGCTAAAAGCCATATTACTTACATCCGAGATGCAAAAAAAACTCAAATTGAAGACTATTTCAATAGAGTTTTTAACCAAGTCCAAGTCTACGCTAATGCTAAAACGATCATCGAAGCTATGCGTGGCTTTAAAGAGGCTTATCCTAAGTTTAAAGATGAGGCTACCCTCGACATTAAAAAATACAAAAAAGCTTTGAAGGATTACTATATCAACGAATTCTCCGAAGAATATAGCATCCTCAATGTCAATGAAGCCCCCAATATGATGGAGAGACTCGAACAACTGGACGATAACAGCATATCCCTACAATACCAGTATATTGCCAATAACCCTAATCCTCTTGGCACCAAAGAAGAGTTTTTCGCAGCCGATGATGCGTCTAGCTACACGCAACTGCATAGCCATTATCATCCTTATTTCCATGATATTCAAACACGTTTTAATTTTGAAGACATCTATTTAGTTGATGCAGATAACGGTCAGATTATCTATTCGGTACTCAAAGAACTAGATTTTGCCACCTCCCTTAAAAATGGACCCTATGCCAAAACGGGACTGGGTCAACTGTTTGAAAAGGCGATTCACTCCCCTCATGGTGACATTGTCCTGGTAGACTTTGCCCCCTACCTACCCTTTTATGATGGTCAAGCTGCCTTTATCGGTGCCCCCATTTTTGATGAGAGAGAACAAAAGCTTGGTATTTTAATATTTCAAATTTCTATTGACAGTATTAATGACATTATGACTAACCGGCGCGTTTGGCAATTTGATGAGTCTGGTCGCACTGGGGAAGTTTATCTCGTTGCCGCCGATGGCACTATGCGAAACGACAGTCGTATGCTAGTCGAAAACAAAGAAAATTACCTATTAGCGGTACAAAATGTAGGATTACCTGACGATCTCCTCAATGAGATTAATCTCAAAGATAGCAGCGTAGGTTTCCAAAAAGTCGATAACCCCGGTACTCGTGCGGCTTTTTCAGGTGTCACTGGCTTTGATCTTTATGAGGACTATCGTGGCGAATTTGTACTCTCCGCCTTCGCACCCATTAATATATCTGGCTTGCAGTGGGCCATTTTTTCGACCTTACAAGAAAAAGAATCGCTAGAGCGTTTAGAGGCCTTAACCACTGAAATTACGACGGGTGCTTTCCCCATTGCGGTGCTAATATTGGTCATTGGCGGCGTGGCTGGCTTTTTCTTTTTTGGTCGTATTGCAGCGCCCATCAGCCACATGGAAGCCATTGTGACCAAAGTCGCTCACGGTGACTTTACCGCCCGTGCCGATATTAAAACGGGTGATGAATTGGAGACATTGAGTAATACCTTTAATGGATTGCTGGATGACCGTCTCACCGCCTTAGCCAAGGCAGAAAAAGAAAATGAGTTGCTCAATAATTCTATCATTGAATTGCTCAAAGCCTCCTTCCAGTTGAGCCAACGTGATCTGACCGTGCAAGTGCCCGTGACTGAGGATGTGACTGGACCTTTAGCGGATGCGATTAATCAGATGGCAACGGAAACCAGTAAAGTGTTATTGAATGTGCGGCATGTTGCTGAGGAAGTGGAAGGTGCTTCTCAACATGTTAAGGTGCAGGGTGATAATGTATCGCAAGTGGCTGAAGCTGAAAGAGAAGTGGTAGATAGCACCATGGCAGAATTGGCCGCAGCGGCTGAGGCGATGACTAAAATTGCTGAGGTGGCACATTCCTGTAATGAAATTGCCGACCAAGCTATCCGTTCTACCGACACAGCCTTAAAAACAGTGACCGGTACGGTTGATGGTATAGGGGAAATTCGGCAAACAATTCATGAAACGGAAAAAAGGATTAAACGTTTGGGTGAACGTGCTCAGGAAATTAGTAGTATTGTAGACCTGATTAACAACATTGCGGAACGTACCCACGTATTGTCATTAAATGCCAGTATGCAAGCAGCAGCGGCGGGTGATGCCGGACGCGGCTTTTCAGTGGTGGCTGACGAAGTGCAACGCTTGGCCGAAAGTTCCCGTAATGCAACGTCACAAATTTCCGCTTTGGTGAAAAATATTCAGCTAGAAACCAATGAGACGATTGCAACGATGGATAAAACCATCGGGCAAGTGGTGGAAGGATCGCAGTTAGCGGAGCGTGCAGGTGAGCAGATGACAGATACCCAAACGACAACAGCGAATTTAGTGCAAGTGGTGGGACAAATTGCGGTGGCTTCCAGACAGCAAGCGCAAATCAGTAATGATTTACGCGAAAGGGCGAGTACAATTCAACTCAGTACCCAAGAAACGGGTAGACAGCTAGAAGAACAGATGATACAAACAGATCGTTTGGTGACGTTTTCCAAGCAGTTGATTGAGTCTGTTGGGGTATTTACCTTGCCCGACACTCATAACTAATAACTGATAACTAACGTAATTAACCATGAGCAATTACCAACTGCCCCCCCCTGTTTTACCGCTCGAATCTATTGAGTTGGCACCAGACATATTGGAACAGATATGTGCTCAACTGACCGTTTCTACAGAAGAATTGTCAGTCGCCCTTTCAGCTTGTGTTTCATTAGAAAGTGATGACCCTGCCTTGTTAGAAAGTAGTGAAAACTACACCAATCAACTACAGGAAATCTGGGAAGTCGCAGAACAGGCGGGCTTGAGTGGCTTGCAAGAAGTTTGCACATTTGTTAATGACAATTGGATGGCCTTTATTCTTGAAGATCAATCGCAAAAACAGGCCAATCAAAGCTATTTTGAACAATGGCCTGTTTTAGTCAAAGAACATTTGCAAGAACAGACGGAGGAGTCCGCTGGCCTACTCGTGAGCTTCATGCAAGAAGAGGGTTGGCCTGTCCCTTTAGAGCCGGAAGCGGCCAATCAGTTATTGAGTCTGTTGACCCAATCCACAGAACCGACGAGCGTCGCATCTGAATCCATTGAATCTATTGATTTGATAGCAGCACCAGACGTATTGGAACAGATATGTGCCCAACTGACCGTTTCCACAGAAGAATTTTCATCCGCTCTTTCAGCTTGTGTTTCATTAGAAAATGATGATCCTGCTTTGTTAGAAAGCAGTGAAAACTACACCAATCAAGTACAGGAAATCTGGGAAGCCGCAGAACAGGCGGGCTTGACTGGCTTGCAAGAAGTCTGCACCTTTATCACTGATAATTGGATGGCCTTTATTTTTGAGGAGAAAGCGCAAAAACAGGCCCTCCAAAGCTATTTTGAACAATGGCCGATTTTAGTCAAAGAACATTTGCAAGAACAGACGGAGGAGTCCGCCCGCCTAGTCGTGCTCTTCATGCAAGAAAAGGATTGGCCTGTACCTTTAGAAGCGGAAGCGGCCAATCAGTTATTGATTCTGCTGACCCAACCAGCCGAGCCGACAACAAGCTTAGGCTCCCCAATTTTTGATTTTGATGTATTGGAACCCATCACTACCCAACTGACAAATTCCACAGAAAAATTGTCATCCGCCCTATCAGCTTGTGTGTCATTAGAAAATGATGACCCTGCTTTGTTAGAAAGTAGTGAAAATTACACAAATCAAGTACAGGAAATCTGGGATGCCGCCGAACAGGCGGGCTTGACTGGCTTGCAAGAAGTCTGCACCTTTATCACTGATAATTGGATGGCCTTTATTTTTGAGGAGAAAGCGCAAAAAAAGGCCCTCCAAAGCTATTTTGAACAATGGCCGATTTTAGCCAAAGAATATTTACAAGCGAGGTTAGAAGGGGCAAATAGGCTACTGAGCTTCATGCAAGAAGGTATTTGGCCCGTCCCTTTAGAAGCGGAAGCGGCTAATCACTTATTGACTCTGCTGACCCAACCCGCAGAGCTGACAACCTCAGAACCCGTTTATGAGTCCATCTTACCAGAAGAGCATATAGGGAATAATAGCAACATCGGTGATGAGCTGCCCCCCCCTATTGCTCCACCCAAACATCCGACACCTCCACCGGAAGATGAAGACAAAATATCGTTGGGCAATACTGAAGCTTTAGAAATGCTCAGTAATGAGCTTGAATCTGCGAAAGAAGACTTGGCAACTGAAGCCGATAAATTCACCACGCTCGCAGAGTCTGCACTCTTGGAAACAACTGAAAATTATACAGAAATAGTACATAATTTATCTAGGGCCGCGAACTTATTAGGTTTGGAAGGCTTGCAAAACGTTTGTGCTTTTATCATATCGAATGTAACCGCCCTGAGTGTTGCGAATACAGAAACCCGAACAAAAGCAAAAAAAGTATTAGAAGCGTGGCCTGATTTTGTGTTAGCTTATCTGCAGAAGCCAACCGCTGACACTGTGATTCCAATGGTGAATCACTTTCGTGAACCGGAATGGGCAGAACCTTTAATTGATGATGATCAAGCTCATAGTTTATTAAATAAACTGACGGCTGCGCCAATTCGTGGAGAAGAATTCAAAAAAAAGCAGGAACGTCCCCCCCCCCAGCCAGAAGACGTAAAAATAGTTATTCCAGAGGATATTGATCCTGAACTGTGGGAAGCCTATTTACAAGAAGCACCCGAACATGCCGCTCAGTTTTCTGTTCTTATTCAAGACATTATTCGTCATCCAGAAACGAAAACAATTAAAGAAGCCCAACGTATTGCACATAGTTTGAAGGGAGCCGCGAATATTATCGGTATCAAAGCCATTGCCAACCTTGCTCATCCTCTTGAAGATTCATTGGAATATATTGCCATAAATAATCTTGTTCCCCCCAAAGCATTGACTGATATGATGGTGGAGGCGGCGGATTGTTTGGAGAACATGGTTGAAACCTTAACGACGGCTCAACCTGAGACACCGCCTGAAGCATTTTCAGTGTTAAAATCCGTCGTGGCTTGGGCGAATCGTATTGATAAAGGTGAAGTGGATGCCGAACCGATTCCTTCTCCTGTCGTCCCCTCACCTGATAAAGAAAAAACAACTGAAGTCACTCCCGCATCTAAAAGTACGACAGCCGCGTTAGGGACATCAGAACAGTTTTTGAAAGTGCCGACGACGACAATTGATGAATTAATGCGCTTAGTGGGTGAGTTGTCCATTTCTGTGGGGCAAATTCAAGAAAAATTGAAGCATCTTATGTTGAGTACGCACAACTTATCTGATCACAATTTAGTTATTCAAGAGAGGAGCTTTGAACTGGAAGAATTGGTGGATGTGCGGGGTATTACAGGTGTAGAAAGAGGCTATCAAAAAGTAGCCAACAATGAGGAAGAGTTTGATCCACTGGAATTTGAAGAATACAATGAGTTACATAGTGTCGCGCATAGTTTTATTGAGTCTATTGCGGACAATCGTGAACTGGGGATGTCGATACGTGATGATCTCATTGAATTGGAAACGATGTTTGTTCATCAAGAACGATTAAATAAAGATTTCCAAACGAACATTCTGAAGTCGCGCATGGTGTCGGTGAATAATCTCGTTGCTAAGTTGCAGCGTAATATTCGACAAACCTGTCGTATGACAGGTAAACAAGCAGAACTCGTCCTCAGTGGTACTGATGTTTTGATTGATAGTGATGTTTTAAATAATCTCGCGGATCCCTTGCAGCATATTTTGCGTAATGCCATTGATCACGGGATAGAAAAAAATGCTGAGGAACGTTCTCTTCGAGGAAAACCCGAAGCAGGTCAAATTAAACTGAGTTTTTATCGCGAAGGTAATAATGTCGTTGTAAAGTGTGAGGATGATGGACAAGGCTTGGATTATAGCAATATTCGTGAGACGGCTATTCAACGTGGATTAATGACTGAGAATCAGGAACTCAGCAACCAAGAATTGGCGCGTTTCATTTTGCTTTCAGGTTTTTCGACTAAAACGGGCGTCACACAGGTTTCAGGGCGTGGCGTTGGCATGGATGTCGTGCATTCCAATATTCGCCAAATGAAAGGGATTCTTGATTTAACGTCAGAAACGGGTAAGGGTACGACGATTTTAATTAAGTTGCCTATGAGCTTGGTGACGGTGCATGTGTTATTGGTGCGTATTGGAGAACGCAAGTTTGGGATTCCTACTAATTATCTGGAACAAGCGCTAGCACCGGGGGTGGGTGAGATTAATAAGGTTGGTCATGAAATATCATTAAAAATAGATAAAAACATGTATCCCCTGAAATATTTGGCGAATTTACTGAATGTGCCGGGGGATATGTTAGAAATTAAGGAAGAGGAAAGCTATCCTATCATTTTGGCACATGAAGAAACGGGTATAACAGCTGTCATTGTAGATGAATTTTTAGATACTCATGATCTCGTTATGAAGAAGATGGGTAAGTATGTTCAAAAAATTCATGGTGTGGTGGGCGCTTCCATTCTGGGTGATGGGAGTTTAGTGCCACTGTTAGATTTGCCTGATTTGTTGCGTTCATCGATGCCGGCTGTGATGTCGTCTTCTTATCAGGCAGCACCTCATACTGCGCCTCCTCAGTCTGCCGGATTCCCTCGTATTATGATTGTTGATGATTCTTTGAGCGTGAGAAAAGCGCTGTCGTTGTTAATTGAAAATGCTGGTTTTGAAACCTTGTTGGCGAAAGATGGGGTAGAGGCGATTGAAATTCTGAATCAAACTCCGCCCGATGTGATGTTGACAGATCTGGAAATGCCGCGAATGAATGGTTTGGAACTGGCGGCTCATGTCCGTGCCAATCAAGCCACTCAAAATTTACCCATTTTTATGATTACTTCGCGCACATCCGAGAAATTTCGTAAAAAAGCCCAAGCTGCGGGTGTTGATGCTTTTCTAACAAAGCCCTATCAAGATGGTGATTTGTTAAACTTGATTGATCAAGCATTGGAAAATAATAAATAACTGAGAATGGATGGATAATTAATTAATGTACATTTTATTAGTATTTGATGGAATCTATCTGTTTGTTCCTCAAGAGGAAGTGCATTCTGTGGAAATCATCAGCGAGGTGACGCACAGTTCTCAAGCTGGTGTTGTCTGGTTTTTGGAGCATGGCTTAGAATCGCCCGTGTTTTGTTTAGGCTCAGATTTGTCTTTATTGTTAGAGGTCCCAGAAAAGCGTGAATATTTTGTTTTGTTGAAAGCCGATCCACAGCCTTTAGGGATTACATGCGACGAAGTGGAGAATGTCAATTTCAAAGAAGAACACCTCCACCCGCGAGATTTACCAGTCGTGATGAAAACACCTGACTCTCCTATCAAGCAATTGGTGAGTTATCAAGATAAGATGGCTTATGTTTGTAGTGGTGCAGCCTTGGTAAAACATTTATCAGTGCTCAGCACACAGTTAATCGAGAGTGAGTGAGTGAGTGAATGATTGAAGATGCAAAAAGCAGTCGGGCGTGGCTATTAGATTTTGGTGATGGTTTACAAGCCGCAGTAGGCTACCACGAAATGTTGCAAGTGCTTCTTTCAGCCAAATTGTTTGAAGTACCTTGTACGCCACAATACTGTCGGGAAGTTTTAATTTTTCAAAACGATATATTGCCAGTGTTTGATCTATCCTCTTTGTTAGAAAGAGAGAAAATCACGCCTTTGATGGATCAAGTGCTAGGTATTGCGCTTTACCAAGAGAATCCCGACCATCCTATCCGTTATGCCGCCTTGCGTTTGGCAAGTATGCCACAGAGTATTTATGTGAGTGATGAGCAAGCGTGTGATTTGCCCGCCGATCAAGATTATTGGAAACCTTTCGCATTATCCAGTTTTTCCCGCGATGAGGTTGTTATTCCTATTATTGATCTGGGTTATCTGTTTTCAGAAGAATTTAATGCCTTTAAATACGGAGAATCCGATTAAAATGTGTGGCATATGCGGCGAATTTAGATTTGACGGTAACACGCCCAAACTGAGCACGCTCTCTAAAATGATGGAGAGCCTAGCGCGGCGTGGTCCCGATGATTCGGGACATTTTATCCAAGGGGCTATCGGTTTAGGGCATCGGCGTTTGTCTGTGATTGATTTATCAGCCCGCGCTCATCAGCCGATGGTGGATGAGGGGCTGGCTTTGGTATTTAACGGTACGATTTATAATTATCGTGATTTGCGCCATGAATTATTAGCACTCGGACACAATTTCCGTTCTGAGAGCGATACTGAAGTCATTCTCAAAAGTTATGCTGAATGGGGCGAAGACTGTGTCAGTCATTTGCACGGCATGTTTGCTTTTGCGATCTGGGATAGGCAACAACTTTTTTTAGCCCGTGATCGTTTAGGCATTAAGCCTTTATATTTTAGTCAAACGCAGCACAGTTTGCGCTTTGCTTCAACGATCCCTGCTTTGTTAGCGGCTGGTGAGGTGGATACTCGGATTGATCCGATTGCTTTACATCATCATTTGACGCTGCATGCCGTTGTGCCAGCCCCGCGCACGGTGTTGCAAGGGGTGCGGAAAGTCGCGCCGGGGACAAGTTTGACGGTACAAGCTAAAGCTTGTACTCCAAAGCGTTATTGGCAATTGCAAGCGTGTCGTCCACAAACGCCGTTGAGTGAAAGTCAATGGATAGAGGCTATTCATGCTAGTCTCCGAGCCGCTGTTGATAGTCATCTTCATGTGGCTGATGTGCCAGTGGGGGTTTTATTATCGGGGGGCTTGGATTCTAGTCTATTAGTGGGCTTATTGGCTGAAAATGAAAATGTCGAAAATTTATTAACTTTTTCAATCGGTTTTGAAGATACTCCTGAGGAGCGGGGTAGTGAGTTTGAGTTTTCTGATCAAGTCGTTGCCCGTTATCAGACTCATCATCATCGCTATACGATTCCCAATGAGCAGGTTTTAACGCGCTTACCGGAGGCGATTGCTGCTATGTCGGAGCCGATGGTGGGACAAGATACTGTGGCATTTTATTTATTAGGGGAGCAGGTGTCGCAAAGGGTGAAGGTGGTGCAAAGTGGGCAGGGGGCGGATGAGGTTTTTGGGGGCTATTTTTGGTATCCGCTGATGCAGGCTGCACAAGGTATTGATTTAGTTCGTTTTAAACAGTATTATTTTGATCGTTCCCATGAGGAGTTTTTAAAAACGGTCCATCCTGATTATCAGGGGGAGGATTATACTTCTCAAACTGTGGCTGAGTTGTTGGCACAAGAGGGGGCGGAGACTTTTTTAGATAAGGTGCTTCGTATGGATGTGACGACTTTAATTGTCGATGATCCGGTGAAGCGGGTGGATAATATGACGATGGCGTGGGGCTTAGAGGCGCGGGTGCCTTTTTTAGATCATGGATTAGTTGAATTGGCTGCCTCAATGCCGCCCGATTTGAAATTGAAAGAAAATGGTAAATATCCGCTTAAAGCGATTGCGCGTGATTTGTTGCCGGCGGCGGTGATAGATCGTCCTAAAGGGTATTTTCCAGTGCCCGCTTTAAAGTATGTGCGTGGTCCTTTTTTGAAATTTATGTGTGATGTGTTAAATTCTGATGCTTGTCGTCAGCGTCAATTATTTCAAGAAGATTATATTGATAATTTGTTGACTACCCCTGAGCAGTATATGACCCCTTTGCAAGGGAGTAAGTTGTGGCATTTGGCGTTGTTGGAGAAGTGGTTGCAAACGCATGTTGATCAATGATTGTAGGATGTCCCGTAGGGAACTTTGTCCAGGCAGGCATTCCTTTGCGGAGCAACGGAACGAGGAATGGGTGCGTACTGGGCACAAATAAAGTCAAAAGGTGCGTAGGACGCACCCTACAACTCAATGCCATTAAGTTAAGCCCCCAAATCAGACCTGCCAGGTATCCAAAACCTGGCAGGTCGTTGTAAACTCAATGAAAATTTAACCTGACAGGTTTTTGACACCTGTCAGGTTTGTCGGCACGATATGGTATTGACCCTACAACTCAATGCCCTACAAAAGCTTAACTGTAGTAAGACTTTCCTGCGAGAGGGTTTTGATAAGGGCTGGTTTTGACCAGGCCATACCAATGTATCCTTTGTTTATCAGTAATAAAGTCCGATGACTTTCTTTCGGTTTTTGTGAAATATTTCGCTTTTACCCAGCCTGAGCCCTTATTTGGGTGTCTGCGTTTGGACCATTTCCACAATTTTTCCCATAGCCAATAATCTAGCTTAGAGAATGTCTCACGGGATGTGACATGTTGGTATTCATGAGTCCATGCTCTGATAATCGGGTTTAGTCTTCTAATAAGGGCTTCTTGTGGCGCCGCTTTCATTTTGGCGAAAACTTCCCGTATAGCGTCCCGGTGTTTCTTTATGGCACTTGCTGAGGGTCTTATATTTAGAAATTCTTTTTTGTATTTGCCCTGCGAGATGAGTTGTCTCTTGTAGTGAGGATTAATCCTTCTCTCCGCGTAGAATTGGATATTGTAAGTGAGAAAATCAAAGTTTTCTGTTGATTGTACCACTTGAGTATTGACTTGTGTTATGCCCCTGTCACCTAACCATTTTTTGAGCAGTTCTTGGCATTGTAAGATTATCTGGTTATCTTCATGAATAACGAGAATGTCACAGCTATATCGAATCACTTTTAAGGTGCTGGCATCGGAAAAGTCTTTTTCGATTTCTGCTTTCAAATATCTTTCCATGCCATCCAACACTATGTTGGCTATTAGTGGACTGATTATTCCATATTGCGGGCTGCTTGTTGGCTCTAAGTGCCGGTCATCCATATAACCCGCTTTTAACCATTTATTGATCAGTCGTTTCCATTTCTTGTCATCAAAACAGTTTAAAAGAAATTCGTGGTTTAAATTGTCGAAAAATCCTTCAATGCGAGCCTTAAGCACCCATTTAGGTTTTTTAGACAACGACTGAAATATCGAGTTGATCGCGTCATGGACTCCCATTCCGGGTCTAAAACTAAAATTACTGGGTTCAAATTGGGCTTCATAGTATGGCTCCAAAGCGAATTTGACAACGTGCTGGATGACTTGGTCGTCCAAGCTTGGGACTGCAAACGGACGTTTTTCTCCGTTTTTTATGATAATATAATTTTTTCTGATAGGGTGGGCTTTATAACCACGCCAGCTCCTGCTGCTATATTCTATCAGTTTGTTTGCCAGACGCGATTGTTCTTGTGCATCTTGGGTGACTTGGCGTATTGCAAGTAAAACAGCAGCAGATGAACCGATGTAAAGAAGGCCTGTTAAGCTTTTAGCTTTTCTTAATTTACCGGTTTGCACCGCCTTATAAATCTGCTTTTGGAGATTGAAGACTAGCCGTTCAATTCTTCTCCAATCGTCGTCAGAGAGAGTATTTAAATCATTCTGAAATTCTGTTTGGTCCATATTTTTTTTTTACTCCTAAAATAAACTGGAAAAATCGTTTTTAACTGCTATACTTTAAGTGTAGATAAGGG
>JALXAQ010000102.1 GCA_026991885.1 Thiotrichaceae bacterium | reverse complement strand
GATATTCTTTATATGGACTGTTTAGGCAAGATCACATAGTTTTCTATTTGGAGCTTTTATGAGAAAAGTCACTTTTATTATTAGCAGCCTGTTTTTGCTCGCAGGCTTGTCAGCTTGTAGTAATAATTCAGCAGGAAAAAACTCATCCGCTCCCAAAACCATCTATACCGTAAAAGAGGTTCAACAAGGAACCGTCGTAGCGGTCAACAAACGCATTATCCAGCCAAGACAATATCGCCCTAATGGTAATATCGGCGTATCAGTTGGTTCAGGCGGCCATGCTGGAATTTATGGTGCAATGGATATTTTATCAATTGGCAGGTTATTAAAAGGGCCGGCAAAGCCAAAAGTGATTAATGAAATCATAATAAAACGTGACAATGGCGAAATGGTTGCGGTCACCCAACCCGCCACAGTCAGCTTTAACCGGGGAGATCGGGTCAAAATTTTGCAGCGTGAAGGCGAAGCACGAGTTATACATTAACACATCATATTTCAATCATTTGTTTTCTAAAAAAATCAAACTGGAAAAAATTTACAAACATTAAACGAAACCACTTAGACAAATTTTGCAGGCATACCCAGCCTTATTTTGACGTCGGTTTAATGGAGATCCCCTTTTTTATTGGAAACAGGGTTATTGATTTTTGTTTTTGGTCAATTCTGGCGGCTTCTCCTAATTGAACCAGCCCAAAGGATACCGAGCTTGTTTTCGTTCTGTTGCCCTTAATATTAATGTCTGCTTGCAAAATAAACTGACCGGTTTTCCCTTTTGCCGTGGAAAGCAGTTTTGAATACTGGAGTGTTTCTGTAAAGCTTGCTTGTCCTGGTTTCACCAGTATTGTTTTGCTTGAAACAGGCCATTGTTTAATTGATGCATAACCATTTTGCTTAAAGGGAGCATCATTACGCCATTATTTATTGCTCCCAGAGGAAGTTGGATTATTTTCAAACAGCTCTAGCATTCCCTGATTGGTTGGAACATCTAGCTGGAACATGGCACTTTCTTCTCGATAGACACCGCCATGCTCTCCATTTGGCCCCGGCGCCACGATGACAATTCGCGGATCCGGCACAAAGCCTTGCGCGAGTATGCTGCCGTTGTCGGCCTTGATAGTCCAGTGAAGAGAATCAGGGGTATTTGCCGGAACTGATTTCAGGCCCTGATTCATGGCGCTATAAGGGTAGATGCCCATAATCTTGACGCCATCCTTATTTAACAAAACATCCATGGAGAACCTGGCGTTCTTTTTATCGAAGGTTTTTGCGCTAGAGTTGTGGGGTGCGCTTTTGATGTCTTGATTATTACGAACATTCGCAGTATTACAGCCAGAAATAATCAAACTGACCGCGATCTGCCAGCAAACAGTTTTGATAGTCTTCATTATCGTCCCCCTGAATACCACTATAGGAGGATAGCGTACCACCAATTTTTATTGAATAAGTGGGTATACATCAATAATCGGGGAATTCTAGCAGAGAAATATAGGCGGCAGATCAAGCAGCAGGACAAAGTCCCATTGCAATTAATCAATGTACGCAGATTTAATCTGGTGAGCAAAGAGGGGCTTACAGAGTTTTTCGAAGAGCTTCAGGCCTCAAGCAAGCTACCGAATCACCAGTATAAACCTATTTTTTTATCCGATACTCTGCCGATCTCGCATGCGCTGTCAGACCTTCACCATGAGCCAAAGTAGAGGCAACTTTGCCCAACTCGGATGCACCGTCAGCCGAACAGCCAATCAGGGATGAACGCTTTTGAAAATCATAAACGCCGAGCGGCGATGAGAAACGTGCCGTGCGTGATGTAGGTAATACATGGTTGGGTCCGGCACAATAGTCACCCAGGGCTTCTGCCGTATACCGCC
>JALXAQ010000101.1 GCA_026991885.1 Thiotrichaceae bacterium | reverse complement strand
GCAAAGGGCACAAGGGCTCTAGGGCAAAGGGCTAAAAGTCCGCGCCACAGACGACACAACCCGAAACCCGAGGTTGTCGATCCGTACGTCCGAGTCGTTCCAGTTGCGGTTGGCGGTACGGGCGTACCCCGGAGTGTAGTTCCACGAGCCGCCACGCAGCACTCGGCGGTTTTCATCACCTCCCCTCCAAACTTGACCATCTGTCGGTGCGCCTTTATAAGAGCCATGCCAAGAATCAGCGCACCACTCCCATACGTTCCCCACCGTGTCATATATACCAAAGGGATTAGGCTCGAAAGAACCCACGGGTGCAGTATATTTCCAACGGTCTTTTCCTTTTGCTAAACCACTACAACAATTATCAGTACCATAATTAGCATACTCATGAGACGCTGTATTGCCCCACCAATATTTAGTGGTAGTCCCTGCCCGAGCGGCGTATTCCCACTCTGCTTCGCTGGGCAGACGATATTCTTTGCCAGTTTGCTGACTTAACCATTTGGCATAAGCTGTCGCATCATTCCAGCTAACACAGACAACAGGATGATTATCGTTTTGGGAAAAATTAGGATTGCGCCAGTTGGCATTCCTTACCTTATTCCATAAACCACCATTATTAAATGTATAACAACCATCTCCCTTTTCCGCCTCAGTTTTATAGCCAGTGGCATTTACAAATTGCCGAAATTCACCCACCGTCACCTCATACACCCCCATAGCAAAGCGACTCACTGACACCCTATGCACCGGTTTTTCATCAGAACCACCGCCACCTTGAATATCACCCATCCGAAATGTGCCCGCAGGAATCCACACCATTTTCGGCCCTAGACTTCCATCCTTTAAACGATCTTGGAAAAATCCACTGGTGGGTTCTTGCCGCAAAGTTTTAATCTCTTTTTCAAGCTGAACAATTCGCTCTTGCAATGCTTTGATTGTCTGCCTCAGTTTACATTCCGTCACAGAAGTACCGCAATCTTCAAACGCATATAATAGCGGTGACGAAAATAGTGCCAACAGTGTGGCTGCTATAATGAATTGTCGTTTGTTTTTCATATGTTACCTCTCTGTGTTTATTTTTGGTTTGGAGTACAAAGCTTTAGCTTTGTCAGTTAGAAATTTCAACGAGTTGGTGGACTTACGCACTCAATATAATAAGTTATTGATTTACCCTAATAATGAGTACAACGGATTAGCGGAATAAACGGATTTAAAAAACCAACCGTATAACTTTAACGCTATGAATTTATTATATTTAATACCTTGTACGCCGTGCGTCAGTCCTAGAGTTGGTGGACTTTTCCTCTTTATAATCCTTTGTCTCGATTCACAAGTTTTTTTGAAGTTTTGGTGAACTTATTATCTGATGTTACGCACTGAAATTCCAAGTCAAAACCAGACATGGCAGGTTAAACCCAAATCTGTCAGGTCTGGTTTTGACTAATCCCTGCTAAAAAAAAATCCCTGTAGTTAAGGTTTTGATTTATTTCTGTCGTTAAAAATTCTAAAGCATACCCCCCGCGCGATAAGGGCAAAGGGCACAAGGGCTCTAGGGCAAAGGGCTAATAGTCCGCGCCACGGATGACACGAAAGCCGAAGAGGCCGTTCCGTTTGTCCGAGTCGTTCATGCTGCGGTGGGCGGAACGGCCGTTCATCGATTCGCAGTACCACGAGCCGCCACGCAGCACTCGGCTGTTTTCATCACCTCCCCTCCAAACTTGACCATCACTCGGTGCGCCTTTATAATTAGGATGCCAAGAATCAGCGCACCATTCCCAAACGTTGTTCGCCGTATCATACAAACCAAACGAATTCGGTGCGAAAGAACCTACTGGTGCTGTATACTTAAAACTATCACCACAACTACTATTATTACAATTAGCTTTATTAGAGCCAATTGTGTTCCCCCACCAATATTCAGTTGTTGTGCCAGCCCGAGCAGCGTATTCCCACTCGGCTTCGCTAGGCAGACGATATTCTTTGCCAGTTTGCTGACTTAACCATTTAGCATAAGCTGTCGCATCATGCCAAGACACATAAATCACCGGACGATTGCCACGCCCCCAACCGGAATCTGAGGGCTTTTCTCTACCCGTCGCTTCAGCAAATTTGTCATACTCCGCAAAAGTCACCTCATACATCCCCATAGCAAAGCGACTCACTGACACCCTATGCACCGGTTTTTCATAAGAACGACCGCCACCTCCCATCCGAAATGTGCCCGCAGGAATCCACACCATTTTCGGCCCTAGACTTCCATCCTTTAAACGATCTTGGAAAAAGAAAATTTTTAAACGATCTTGGAAAAATCCACTGGTGGGTTCTTGCCGCAAAGTTTTATTCTCTTTTTCAAGCTGAACAATTCGCTCTTGCAATGCTTTGATTGTCTGCCTCAGTATCCACTCACTGGTGGATTCTTGCCGCAAAGTTTTATTCTCTTTTTCAAGCTGAACACTTCGCTCTTGCAATGCTTTGATTGTCTGCCTCAGTTTACATTCCGTCACAGAAGTACCGCAATCTTCAAACGCATATAATAGCGGTGACGAAAAGAGTGCCAACAGTGTGGCTGCTATAATGAATTGTCGTTGGTTTTTCATACGTTACCTCTCTGTGTGAGTACAACGGATTTTCTAAATAAACGGATTAAATGATTCAGAACAGTGTTTTAAATCCGTTTATTCCGTTGTACTTAATCATTGACTCTCACCACCCGAAAGCCAATATTAGCATCAGAACAAACACAAGATAGCCGGTAGCGCCTAGCAATTCTCACCTCATTATGAATAAAAGAGCCACCGCGAAGAACGACTTGACTCGCTTTGCCACCCTTCAAGCATTTTTTCTCCGTTCCCTGATAGCTCGCCTCATATTTTGAACACGTCCACTCTAGGACATTGCCCACCATATCATAAATCTCAAAAGCATTAGGCTTAAAGGCGCCGACGGCTTGACTCTCTTTTTTATCCCATTTCTCATTCAGCTCACGGTAGTTAGCCATCGTCTGGTTAATCTCATCTCCCCACCCATATATGCTCTCTGTCCCAGCACGAGCGGCATATTCCCACTCTACTTCTGTGGGTAAACGGTAATGCTTGCCAGTTTTTTCACTCAACCACGCTGCATAAGCAATGGCATCTTTCAAAGAGACATTAGTCACCGGATAATTGCCTCGCTCCTTTTGGCTGCTATCAAAAAGTTTGTATTCATCAACCGTGATTTCATAGCGACTGATGGCAAAGCTATTAATCTTAACTTCATGTACCGGTTGCTCATCTTTATGCCCTTTGCCATTAATGTCTCCCATACGGAAAGTGCCACCCGGTAATCCCACCATTTTTGGGCCATCTTTATCACGAAATAGCCCCATTGGCACGCCCGTCTGAGCCGTCGGCACGCCCGCCTTACAATTAATGTATTCTCTGGAAAAACTGTCCAGCCTTATTTTTTCACTCTCGGAGAGTTCATCCATTGGAGTCGCTTTTGTTAGCCCTAGCGCATCAACTAAGCCTTGACAACCTACCTCATATAACACTTTATGATCAGGATCACCATAAAAATGTATCAGATAACGCTTGTGATCATCTTTAGCTTCGACAAGAAGCCTTCTTTTTGAATCAAAACAACGTAAAATGGGCTGCTCCCCATAAGCCGATTCAATGATCTCAAAATCATCAATACTTTTTCTTGGCAAAAACCATAACACGGGTGAAAAACCAAGTGCCTTTATTATTTTCTGTGGCTTTTGATCCTGACAGCGAATTGCGTAGGCTTTTCCATTGGAAATCAGTAATGGCACTATGCCAGTTTCATCCTCTAACAGGTAGAGTTTTGTGTTTGGATCGTCAGGAATGGCGGTTGGCTCAGCGGCTAACGCCTCCGACGATAGTGTGGCTATAAAAGCCAATGCCCATAATCGCCAAAATTTTAACTTCATTATATTATGCTCCTTTGTTGTGGTAAAAACACAATAACTACAGGGATTATATTTAAGCAAGGATAAGTCAAAACCCGCCAAGACAATAATCCCGCCCCTCAAAAATCAATTTGCCCTTGCCATCACAACTCAAATAACTTTTATCAAAAACGCCCTCAAGAACAAACTCAACATTCCCACTGCCATCACCCCTTTTGTGAAATTTTACCATAGTAAAATCCGTTGATTGTAAACTTCCCAAAACAAATTGCGAATTTTTAATGCTCAGGGCATAACCCTTTTCTTTTGGAAAACGCTTGCTGAATAAAGTGAAAGCCACCGATGATGATGGTTTTAATTGAGCCTTATCTATAAGCACACGAGATTTTGTCCCAAGAAAAAGCAAAGAATTTCCCTCAAGTGTCATACCCTCTACTATGGCATCTGATTTTCCGCTGAAATAGAGCGCGTGATTTCCTTTACCGCTTATCAAACCATTACCGTGGGCAAAAACTTGAGAGTCTTTGGCAACAATACCAGATTTTTGTGCTTCTAATTGACATGAAAAGCAGTACATTGTTGAATGTTCAAGGCTTAAAGCAACATCAACGTGCCCCGTCACTCTCACATTATCCAGTTTCAAATTTGCCTTCGAGGCTTTTATAACGGCACGCATATTTTTGGGCGATTCGATTTTCAACGTTAAATTTTTCAATCCAAACTGCTTATTTTTACCCACCAAAAAAGCGACCGAATCGCCTAACCCTGTGCCCGCATAAGTCAACGTATTCCCTTGACTTTCAATCGTGACACTTTTGAAAGTTCGGCTTTGAATGCGTATCGGTTTCGCCCCTTGTATCGTCACATTCCCCAATAAGGTGATATGTAAATGCGATTTTTTTTCATTTTCACATGGTGCCATATTTGATTGAAATTCATCAACAGTATAATTTCCGCCCGGCACTTGTCGCTCACAGATTTGGGTAGTACATTTAAAAATCGTCGCGGCAGACTGTTTTAATTCGGCTTGCATACCGGAAAACCAATCATCTGATTGAACATCAACTTTAGGGAGTGATGGCTTATCGGGCACAAGTTGACTCAACAAAGTATCACAAGCCATAAAACGCAGATTTGAAAAGCTGAGCTTTTGATAGCTTTCACCTTTCAAATTGATCTTATCTTTGGCAAACTGGGCGAGTGTTTTTTGCTGGCACTTATCCAGACAAATATCAAACCAAGGATCATCCTTAGCCAGTTGAAAGGGAAAATAAGTCAAGTGTTTGACGGCGTAGTTCATGGCATTGAGTTTTTGAATGATTGACATAATATCCTGACGCGCTACATTTTTGAGATATTTTCCATTTATCTTGGAAATGACAATCCAAGTGGGTTTGCTCCGGTAAGAGAGAACGATAACCCAACCACCCGTGCCCCCAGCTCGTGCATCTTCGACAAAATATAAGGCATAATCACCCACTGATGCACTATTTTTTTCACAAGTGAGCTTAATCAGTTTTTGAGCCGTTGGGGCTTTAAATTTTCTGATTCTATTTTCAAGTTGAAATAATGTCGAATAAAAGGCATGTCCACAATTTTGATTGATGCTGTAATATTCTCCTGCTTTACCGGTTGAAAAATAGTAAGTGGTAAAATTATCGAGATAAACAGACGTATCTAACCAAGTTGGGTTGCAGCTCAAAGAGAGGCGGGGCTCTAAATGCAAGGCTTGCAAGCTTGTTTCACCGGTTAACCCCACCCAATCTAAATTGGTATTTAGCATTTGGGCTAATTTTTGCCCATCCCCACAATCGGTTATGCGGTGGTAATTGTTGCCAATCTGGACAAAAAAGTCAAAAGCGTTGCCTCGCGGTTCTTTTCCAATGATGTCCACCATTATTTTTTTCGAGTTTTCTGTTAGCGCGTAGATATTTTCACTTTCACGCGCCGAGACAGTACCTAGTATTATTAATAATGATAGTAGGATAAAAATTGTTTTGTGTGTGTTCATAGAAACCTTTAAATGAAAAAGACAAATTAAGCTGATTTTAAAATGGCACAGACTTTTTCTAACAACCCACAATATAAATAGTTTTCCCAGCTAGCTGGCTCGTTTTCCAAAAAATTTTTTTGTCCCATTTAAGCGTTTTACGCTGATCAAATACAATCAGCCAACCTTCCTGACAATCTAAGCTATCCATATAGCCCGCCAACTGTTCTTTTCCCTCTTGATAAGTTTTCTCCTTGTAGCGCAGCTTTAATTCAATCGGATATTTATTCTCCCCATAATGTACACACAAGTCAAGACTTCCTCTACCACCCGCCAATTCCCGTGAAATATGCCCGCCGGTTATTACCACTTGTTGTAAAAAGGCTTGCAAAATCAAATGAGGTGCGGCTTCCTGATATTGATAGCGTTTAGCCCAGATTTCGCTGTTTTCTCGCCAAAATTTTTGGAAATCTTTGAGCAATCGTTTCATATCAAGTTTCCCCTCTAGCAAATAGGCGGGGGCAGCGGGCGGAAAATGGCGTTTTTTCAATTCCATTTGCGAGCCGGCGGTTAGGATACGAATAATGACTTCACCGTAAATTGGATTCGATGGCACTAGCCCTTTCTCATCATCCTCTCTGAGCAATCCAAGATCAAGCACATATTGATAATCATCATCTTGCCAATCGTACCCTTTAGCCTCTCCGAGTATCACCGGCTCAACGATT
>JALXAQ010000100.1 GCA_026991885.1 Thiotrichaceae bacterium | reverse complement strand
TTATTAAAAATAAATAAATTATCTTTTTACTTTTAATAAGTGTTATTTTAAGAGGGTAAAAAATATCATCTTATTTTATATGATTATTTGTTTTATTCGCTTTAAAAACAATATTTTTTATTAAAACACTTATTATTTAAATGTCATATTGATAATCATTTTTTTAATCTTCAGCTAATATATCATTAAACACTAATATTAGTGTTATCTAATAATAGATTGATTACTAAAAGTTTTTATTGCATTTTTTTCTAAAGAAACTTAAAATAGCAAACCTCATAAAGAACTATAAAGTGAAATCTCACCTATATAAGGAGAAAAAAATGCGTTCTCGAATCGTCAGGTATGTCTTCTTGGCAATGGCTGGACTCAGTTTCCCGGTAGGGGCAACAGATGTCAATAC
This sequence comes from Thiotrichaceae bacterium, assembly GCA_026991885.1. Classification (GTDB taxonomy): domain Bacteria; phylum Pseudomonadota; class Gammaproteobacteria; order Beggiatoales; family Beggiatoaceae; genus Thiomargarita. The sequence goes on along the minus strand of JALXAQ010000100.1, from coordinate 68,390 downwards.
TGCTATGTTAGTTAATACATGTGTAGGTTGTCATGGTCCGAATGGTTCTAGTGTGGGACCAGCGACACCTAGCATCGCTGGCATGTCGAAATACGCTTTTATTAAAGCGATGCGAGAAGGGAAAAGTAATCAGCGTCCTATGACAATCATGGGGCGTATAGCAAGGGGTTACACTGATGAACAAATTGAAATCATGGCTGATTTCTTTTCTCAACAAGAATTTGTGCGTTACCCACAACAGTTTGATGCAAAAAAAGTGAGAAAGGGAGCACATCTTCACAATGAATACTGTGAAAGTTGCCACCGATATGAGGGTCGGAAAGATGAACATGATTCTGGTATTTTGGCAGGGCAATGGATGCCTTATCTGAAAATTAGCTTGTCAGAATTTATGACCACGGATCGCCCTTCCCCAACCAAGATGAAAAAACGTATGGAATACATGGTTAAGTTTCAGGGCGAAGAGAGCCTTGATGATCTTGTTCACTTTTATGGTAGTCAGCAATAAAGGAGGGTATGCTAAATGTCAACTATCACCCGTAGACATTTTTTAACCATAACAGCAGGTACAGCAGCCGCTAGCATGGTTGGTTTTCCATTTCTCGCAGCAGCCGCTAAAAAACAGGTTTTGGTGATTGGTGGAGGTTCTGGCGGTGCCATCGCAGCAAAATATCTTCGGATGGCAGATCCGACGATTGAGGTGACGATAATTGAGCAGAATAAACACTACTATACTTGCTTTATGAGCAACGAGGTGTTGAGTGGAGAACGGACTATCGAATCCATTAAGTTCGGCTATGATGGCTTGAGCAAATATGGTATCAAGATGGCTTATAGCCGTGCCCTTGCTATTGATCCGGACACTAAAAAAGTTCGTCTCGAAGATGGCCGTCGCTTGGCTTATGACCGTTTAATTGTATCGCCGGGTGTTGACTTTAAGTGGGATGCCATTGATGGCTATGATGAGAGTGTTATTGAGAAAATCCCCCATGCCTGGAAAGCAGGCCCGCAAACGGTTATTTTACGCAAACAATTAGAGGCTATGAAAGATGGTGGTACGGTCATCATTTGTGTGCCGCCCAAGCCCTTTCGTTGCCCCCCCGGTCCTTATGAACGTGCCAGTCAAATTGCCCATTATTTGAAACATCACAAGCCAAAATCAAAGGTGTTGATTTTGGATGCGAACCAAGCCTTTTCCAAACAAGCCTTGTTTACTCAAGGTTGGGAAAAACTGTATGGATATGGCACGGATAAAAGTATGATCGAATGGGTTCCGTCAGAAGAGGGTGGTAGCATCGTCAGCGTTGATGCAGATGAGATGACGGTTTACGCGGGTGAGTTTGAAGACGAGCACACTGGTGATGTTATTAATGTTATTCCACCACATCGTGCTGCTAAAATTGCCGTTGAAACGGGTTTGACGAATGAGAGTGGTTGGTGTCCTGTTAATCAGAAAACCTTTGAATCTAGCTTACAAAAAGACATCCATGTTATTGGCGATGCCTGTATCACGACTAAGATGCCTAAATCCGCTTATGCGGCGAATTCTCAAGCCAAAGTCTGTGCAGAGGCGATAGTGGCGGATCTGCAAGAGAGGGAAATGGCGGTGCCTTCTTATCTCAATACTTGTTATAGTGTTGTGGGAGAAGATTTTGGGATTTCGGTGGCAGCTATCTATCATTTAGTAGATGGCAAAATTGTACCCATTAAAGGTTCGGGTGGTGTCTCTCCTTTGGATGCGTCGCCTGAAAACCGAAAGAATGAAGTGATTTATGCCCATAGTTGGTTTGAAAATATTACGCATGAGATGTTTAAATAACTCGACGCGGAGCGTCGATGCAGGCATTCCCACGCAGAGCGTGGGAACGAGAAAAGGTGCGTAGGACGCACCCTACAAAACATCGTAAATGGACTTTGGTATTTCGGTGGCAGCTATCTATTTCTCGTTCCCACGCTCTGCGTGGGAATGCCTGCTGCGACGCTCTGCGTCGTTTTTAATACAGCAAATACGGCGCCCTAATTTGAGCCCATGCTTGCTCATCCTTTTTCAAATGCTCGTCAAAATCCGCAGGACCCACACTCGGATCGTCCACCCACTCCCGCAGGAAAGTCCCACCACTCAAAAGATCAATCGCCAATCTTTCAGTCTCATACTCGTAATGAAATTGGTGCCAGAGTTCATAATCAGGATATTCTAAGCGGACAGCCTTCAGCAAAAGGGCAGCCAGTCGATAAGGTTTGAATTGTGCGTGTCGGTAGCCAGCATTATCAGTGTGAATTTGTAGGCCAGAACACATTTTTCCAACGTGCTTATGAAAGGTTGGCTCAAAATAGCATAGTCTCAGAAAACAGCCTTGTAACCATTCTGGTTGTAAAGCCATCATTCGTTTGTGTACCAAATCGAAATCAATATCGGGTGCGCCAATGAGTTCAAGCGATGTGGTTGTACCCCGCCCCTCAGATAGGTGGGTACCTTCAAAGAGGACAGTGCCGGGAAAGCAACGCGCCATGTTGAGACTGGAAGCATTTGGACTTGGGTTGATCCACGAAAAATCAAAGAGAGGCCAGCCAAATCCGGGGGCAGCATCAGGTTTGTAACCCGCCATGGGGACCACTTTCAAATCAAAATCCAGTTTTTTTAAATCGACAAACCATTTGGCAAGTTCTCCGAATGTGAGGCCATGTCTCATGAGTAGCGGTGCCGCTCCCACAAAACTTTCCCAGCCTTTTTCAAGAAGAGTGCCTTCAATTGGCCGTCCGACTGGATTTGGACGATCAAGAATCCAGACACTTTTGGCCTGTTCACTACAGGCTTCTAGGATATAAAAAAGCGTGGTCACATAAGTATAGATTCGAGTTCCAATGTCCTGAATATCGACGATCAGCACATCGAAGGTATCCATCATCTCTTTTGTCGGGTATCTCACTTGACCGTATAAGCTAAAGACGGGTATGCCATGTTGTGGATCGGTGTAATCGTCTGTTTCGATCATATTGTCTTGCTTATCCCCTCGCATTCCGTGCTGTGGTCCAAACGCGGCCACCACAGGGATACATTCCATTAAGGCATCGAGAGTGTGGCGACATTCGCTCGTTAAAGAGGCGGGATGCCCTAGTAAGGCAACACGACGATCTTTGAGCTGCATTCTAAGAGAGCGATTATCAATAAATTGGTCGATTCCCAGTTTCATTTTATCAGTTCTCAGTTCTCAGTTATTAGTTATCAATAACAAGAGTTTTATACCTCAATGTCCCTTGTATCGTTTCGTGAATTAATCAACTATAATGATGATTTTGACATCATTTCATGGAAAATGCTACAAGAGCTTGGCATGAAATTCTAAATATTTTGACAAAGACAAAATTAATCTAGTACTCAGGAGTTGACCTTCGGTCTGGGCATCTAAAAAAGGGAGAGATGGTTTGTTGCTAAAAAAACATTTACAACAACTTGAAAAATACGGCCAGGCTGCTGTAAAATTTTTAAAAAATGGTAAAATTCGTTACTACGGCAAGATAATACCAGCCAAAAAAACGGGTATAATGGCAGGACGCCGTACAGTAAGAGAATGGAATCCCGTAAATGGACAAAAAAGAACATGGCATGAAACGTTAGATTATTCGGGACAAGTGAGGCCACAACGTTCTGATAGGTTAAAAATACATTATCAATTTGATGAATTGGGAAACTACATTGGAAAATGGTGATGATTATGCAAGTGTCTGCAAACGAGGTAAAAGAAATTTTCCAACAATTAATAAATGAAAAACTTTCTCGTGAGGAAGTGGCAGAATGGGCCTTCATCCGAACACAAGCTTATGACAATGAACAACTTGAATTTTTTCCACCTGAAGAAGAAGGTAGAATATGGGAAACACTTCAATATCTTGAAGGTGTTGATTTAAAAGAAAATAATGAGACCTATTTACATGTCGATAGCGACTTTTTCCAAGAATTTCGTGATAAATGGGGGATACAACCGGAGAGAGAAACCAATATTTCAACTCACCCCAAGCACGAATATGTGGTAACTCTGCCTAATACGTTGGATACGATTTTGCTTAAAATTCAACGTAAAGAAGGACGACCGCTCGGTACACTTATCAATCAGTGGGTACAGGAAAAAGTGCAACAATACGCTAAAGCAATGTAATTTTTTATAGGGGCAGAACGTTTAATTTCTAAATTAATCTAGTACTCAGGAGTCCAAACTTTAGTTTGGGCTGTTCCAAGATAAATCTTGGACTCCTATTACATAACTGATAACTTAAAACGGAAAAAAAATGACTAAAAAAGTTGTGTTGGCTTATTCGGGTGGCTTAGATACTTCTATTATTCTCAAATGGTTACAAGATGAATACCACTGCGAAGTGGTGACTTTTACCGCCGATATTGGTCAAGGGGAAGAGGTTGAACCTGCCCGCATGAAGGCGCAAGCCGCTGGTACCAAAGAAATTTATATCGAAGACTTGCGCGAAGAATTTGTGCGCGATTATGTGTTCCCCATGTTTCGTGCTAATACCATTTATGAAGGCGAATATTTGCTCGGCACCTCGATTGCCCGTCCATTGATTGCCAAACGTTTGGTCGAAATTGCCAATGAGACAGGTGCAGATGCCATTTCTCACGGGGCGACGGGGAAAGGTAATGATCAAGTCCGTTTTGAATTAGGGGCTTATGCTCTCAAACCGGACATTAAAGTGATAGCCCCTTGGCGTGAATGGGACTTAAATTCACGCGAAAAGCTTTTAGCTTATGCCGAGCAACATGGTATTCCCATCGAAATGAAACGGGGTAAACAGTCTCCCTATTCAATGGATGCTAATTTGCTGCATATTTCTTATGAAGGCGGTATTCTCGAAGCGCCTTGGGCTGCGCCAGAAGAAGATATGTGGCGTTGGACAGTCTCCCCCGAAAAGGCACCCGATAATGCAACGACGCTGGAATTAGAATTTGTCAAAGGCGATATTGTTGCCATCGACGGACAAGCCATGACGCCCGCCCAAGTGTTAAGCTATTTAAATAAGGTGGGGGGAGAAAACGGGATTGGACGGCTCGATTTAGTCGAAAACCGTTATGTCGGCATGAAATCACGCGGTTGTTATGAAACCCCTGGGGGCTCTGTGATGCTCAAAGCCCATCGCGCCATAGAATCCATCACATTAGATCGCGAAGTGGCTCACCTCAAAGATGATCTCATGCCCCGTTATGCGAATTTAATTTATAACGGTTATTGGTGGAGCCCTGAGCGTGAATTGCTACAAAAAATGATTGATGCTTCACAAGTCAATGTGAACGGTAAAGTCCGTTTAAAACTTTATAAGGGTAATGTCATTGTCACTGGGCGGCTTTCTGAGAGCAATAGTTTATTTGATACGAGCATCGCTACTTTTGAAGATGATGAAGGGGCGTATAATCAAAAAGATGCCGAAGGGTTTATTAAGCTCAATGCCTTACGGATGCGGATTGCGGCGCGTTTAAATCAGTTATAACACAAAATCGTCCAAAGCTAAAGCTTTGGACTCCTATTCAGAGCAACGGGGATACCTAGAAATTAACATTGAAAAAAAATATGGATATTATTTATTTAAGAGAATTGAAAATAGAGACAATCATCGGCGTTTTCGATTGGGAACGCGAAATCAAGCAAACCGTTGTACTTGACTTGGACATGGCAGCAGATATTCGCAAAGCCGCCTCAAGCGATAATATTGAGGATACTCTGAATTATAAAGCCGTGGCAAAACGCTTGATTGATTTTGTCAGTCAGAGTGAATTTCAACTGGTAGAGACGCTCGCTGAACGTGTCGCCAATATCGTTTTAACTGAATTTTCAGTACCTTGGCTCCGTTTACAAGTGAATAAGCGCGGCGCGGTGCGTGGGGCACAGGATGTGGGCGTCATTATTGAACGCGGAGCGAAAAGCTGAAAATGGCACAAGTGTACGTTAGCATAGGCAGTAATATTGAGCCGAACCGCCATATTCGTGCAGGATTGGCTGACATGCGCCAGCGTTTTGGCACACTCACTTTGTCTCCAGTCTATGAAAGTGAAGCGGTTGGATTTGAGGGAGATAATTTTTATAACTTGGTGGCAATATTTGAGACTGGCGTGGATGTGCATAGCGTTGTCAACATTTTGCGGGAGATTGAAAAAAACAATGGTCGCAAACGTACTGAAAAGCGTTTTAGTGCCCGCACCTTGGATTTGGACATTTTATTGTATGATGATCTGATATTGAAAGAAATGAATGTGCCCCGCAATGAGATTTTGAAATATGCTTTTGTCTTGTTGCCACTGTCTGAAATTGCGCCAGCGCTTAAACATCCCGTCACGGGACAATCTTATGCCGATTTATGGCAAGCTTTTGATAAACAGGGAGAATCCTTATGGCGGATTGATGTGTCGTTTTGAATTGAGGCGTCCAAACTTTAGTTTGGACGTCCCTTCCCTTTATTCTGCTACTTTTTTAACAAACTCGCAAGTGAGCCAAACGGCTGGTAGGTAGAAGGTACCTCTTGATCGCCCTCCGTTGTCACCCTATTACCATATTCAGCCTCTTCAATATAGCGCGAATGCTCATTGTCATGACAATAAAGACACAGCAGCTCCCAGTTACTGCCGTCGGGCGGATTATTGTCGTGATTGTGGTCCTTGTGATGGACCGTGAGTTCACGCAGATTTGTGCTGGAAAATTCGCGTCCACAACGCCCACATACCCAGGGATAGAGCTTTAGTGCTTGTTCCCGATAGCCCTGCTCCCTGAGCGTCTGATTGTGCCTCGCCTCAGCGACAACCTTGTCTAGCTTGTTAATATCTGGTATCGTTTTTTTTAATGACATATGTCCCCCTTGAGTCGCCCTATTTTAGGTTCAGTAAACCCCAAATCCTCTAAAATCGTGTACAAAGCCGGCACCACCAATAACACCAATAACGTCGAAGCAATAAGTCCAAAAACTAAACCGGTTCAGCGGGAGGAATTTTTTGGGGGCTTTCCCGATTTTTGACTAAGAAAACGAAAATGACTATGCCAATAGCGATGGCAGGGAAGATTAGGAATTTTTTCCAAGTTTGATTGTTTTGAGTATTCATAAATAAGGTTTATTGATTAAAAAAGTGTAGGGTGCGTCCTACGCACCTATGATGCTGATGCCCCAAAAGGTGCGTGGGACGCACCCTACACTTGCTCAGTGAGCCTTCTGTTTTGACTTATCCCTGTTAAAAAAGAATCCCTGTAGTTAATGTTTTGACTAATCCCTGTTAAAAAATTAGCTGTCAATTGAAATACCGTTGTACTATCTTCTCCAAAAGGCCGGACTTAACAAGACCAGCAAAGTAAAAATTTCTAATCTGCCCAATAACATTGCAAAACTGAGTATCCATAATCCAGCATCACTGATGCCAGCGTAAGTCACTGCAACTTTGCCTAAACCCGGACCCGTCATATTCAAAGTGGCCGCAACACCAGAAAACGCTGTAATAATATCGACACCCGTTGCCATAAAGAGCATTGATAAAAAAATATAACTGGCTATATATAAAAAGGCAAATCCCCAAACCGCTTGTGTCACATTGTCTGCCACTTTTTTGTTGTCAATCTTAACCGCAATGACAGCATTGGGATGAATCAAGCGCATGATTTCTCGAATCGCTTGCTTGTATAATAAGATCAATCGAATCACTCGAAATCCACCCGCCGTTGAGCCGACGCATCCGCCAATAAATCCACTGCCCAAAATCAATACGGGTAAAAATAAGGGCCAGTTGCTAAAATCAGCAGTGGCATAGCCCGTACTGCTGATGATTGAAATGACTTCAAAACTGGCATAGCGTAATGCTGTCCAAAAATGGGTATAAATATCTTGCCACATTAAGACGGCAACGGTAATACCTATCAGTACTAATACGATATAAATAAATACACGGCCTTGAGTATCACGCCAATATTGGCGAATGTCGAATTTATGATGCCACACAACATAATGCACAGTAAAGTTAAGGCTACCTAAGATAATAAATACCATTGCAATGATCTCTATCATGGGGCTGTTGTAATAGCCTAAACTGGCATCGTGAGTAGAAAATCCGCCCGTTGCAACGGTTGAATAGCTGTGCCCTATCGCATCAAACAGACTCATGCCCGCCATCCAGTAAGCGAGCGCACAGGCGATGGTTAAGGTAATGTATATGTATAACAAGGCTTTAGCGGTATGTTCAAGCCGTGGAGTCAATTTTTCATCGCGCATAGGTCCTGGGGTTTCCGCCCGATATAATTGCATACCACCAATACCTAGCATAGGCAACACTGCGACCGCTAATACAATAATACCTAAACCGCCCAACCATTGGAGTTGTTGGCGATAATATAAAAGTGATTGAGGTAAGGAGTCTAGGTGATAAAATACGGTTACACCCGTAGTCGTAAAGCCAGAGACTGCCTCAAAGACTGCTTGAGCGAGACTTAAATGAGAGAGGAATAAAAATGGTAGGGCGCCTACCATACTGAGAACAGTCCAAAACACAACGGTAATCAAAAAACCATCGTGTAAATGTAATTCTTTTTTATGGTGCCTGGAGGGCAGCCAGAATATTACGCCTATGCCAAACATGAAGGTAAATGCTATGATGAAAGCATTTAATCCTCCGTCTTGATACCATAATGATACCAGCATAGGCGGTAACAGGGTGAGACTAAAGGATATGACTAATAGGCCAATAATACGTTTAATAACAGAAGTTTGCATTTTATTATTTGTGAATATTGGTCTGAGTGTGGTGGATCGACGCTCCGCGTCGGTCCTGCAACGAAACGAGAAAAATGGCTTGTATTATGACCTATTTTTCACCCACTCCGTCACACTCTGCAAAGCCGCTGCCAAATGAGAAGGATCATTCCCGCCACCTTGTGCCATGTCAGGACGTCCGCCGCCTTTGCCACCAACTTGTTTAGCCACATGACTGACCAATTCGCCCGCCTTGATTTTATTGGTCGCGTTCACGCCTGCGACGAGTAAAATTTTATCCCCTTTAACAACCGTCGCCAATACAACCGCTGCTGTGCCAAGTTTTTCTTTCAAATCATCAAGCGTTGTGCGGAGCTGTTTCATGTCCACATTCTCTAAATTGGCCGCTAACACTTTGATACCATTTATTTCTTTCGCTAGGCCGGCTAAATCCTTGCTTTTGCTGCTGGCCAGTTTGGCTTGTAAACGGGCTATTTCCTTTTCATTTTGCCGATTTTGTTCAAGCAGTTGAACAAGGCGATCTTCTAAAGCATCACGGCGGGTTTTGAGTAAGCCACTGATCTGATTTAAAGTCTTTTCAGCCTGGGCTACCCAATCAAGGGCACGATTGCCTGTAATCGCTTCAATCCGTCGCACGCCCGCCGCAACACCCGTTTCTGCGACGATTTTGAATAAGCCAATATCGCCCGCATGATGAACGTGGGTGCCGCCACATAATTCTGTCGAAAAGTCGCCGATAGAGAGTACTCGCACTTGTTCATCATATTTTTCGCCAAATAATGCCATCGCGCCGCTATTCATAGCTTCTTCTAATGCCATCAGGCGCGTTTGCACTGGCGTATTGTGCAAAATTTGTTGATTAACCAGGCGCTCAATTTGGCTTAATTGTTCGGTGCTAATCGGTTCAAAGTGAGAAAAATCAAAGCGTAAGCGTTCTGGTGCCACGAGGGAGCCTTTTTGTTTGACGTGCTCTCCCAAAATTTGTCGTAAAGCAGCATGCATCAAATGGGTGGCGGAGTGATTACGGGCAGTGGCTTGACGTGCCTGCGTGTCAATTTTCGCCTGCATTTGTTCGCCAATCTGAAGGCTGCCGGTTGCCAGTTTGCCTAAATGGATATGCGCTTGTCCCATTTTTTGAGTGTCTTCGACTTCAAAAACGGTATCGCCGTGAATTAAGAGTCCCTTATCTCCGACTTGTCCGCCCGATTCGGCATAAAATGGGGTATGTTCCAAAATAACCCGCCCGGATTGTCCCGCCGTCAAGCTGTTTACCGGTTTGCCTTCATAAAATAAGGCGATCACCACGCTGTCCTCTTGCACTTTTTCATATCCGGTAAATTCAGTTTGACAGTCAGTGCTTTGAGCTTGTTGGCTCATATCCATTTTAAATTGACTGGTAGCACCACTGCGATCACGTTGCTGAGCCATTGCTTTTTCAAATCCGTCCATGTCTAGCGTCAAGTGACGCTCCCGCGCAATGTCCGCCGTCAAATCGGTGGGAAATCCATAGGTGTCATATAATTTAAAGACGATTTCACCGGGAATGAGGTCGTTTTGTAAATCAGCAATGGCTTGCTCCAATAAGCGCATACCGCGATCTAAGGTTTCTTCAAAGCGATCTTCTTCTTGTTTGAGAATGCGCTCAATTATTCCTTGGTTTTTAGTTAATTCTGGATAAGCCGTGCCCAGTACTTTGACTAGGCGATAAAAAAATGGTTCGCGTATGCCTAATTTATGCCCGTGTCGAACGGCACGACGAATAATGCGCCGTAATACATAACCTCGCCCTTCGTTGGAAGGGACAACGCCATCAAGTATTAAAAAGGCACAAGCGCGAATATGGTCTGCAATGACGCGCTGGGAATTTAAGTCGCCACCTTGGGCTAAGTCGGCCACGGCTTTGATAAGTGTTTGAAATAAGTCAATATCATAGTTATTGTGTACGCCTTGCATGACGGCAGCGAGTCGCTCTAAGCCCATGCCGGTATCGACAGATGGCTTGGGCAATGGGGTTAATTGTCCTTGAGCGTCGCGGTTATATTGCATAAAGACGAGATTCCAGATTTCAACATAACGATCTCCATCTTCATCAGGCGTGCCCGGTGGTCCGCCAGCGATGCTAGGGCCATGATCATAAAAGATTTCTGAGCAAGGACCACAAGGTCCGGTTTCTCCCATTGACCAAAAATTGTCTTTTTCGCCGCAACGAGAAAAACGGGTGGGATCGATTTTAAGTTCTTTTAACCAAATATCTGCCGCTTCATCATCTTGCTCATAAACGGTTATCCAAAGTTTTTCGGGGGGTAATTTGAGTACTTGGGTTAAAAATTCCCAAGCAAATCCAATTGCTTCACGTTTAAAATAATCTCCAAAGCTGAAATTGCCGAGCATTTCAAAAAAGGTATGATGACGGGCAGTATAGCCGACATTTTCTAAGTCATTATGCTTGCCCCCCGCCCGTACACAGCGTTGAGATGAGACGGCTTGAGTATAATGGCGCTGTTCTAGTCCTAAAAAGGTCTCTTTAAATTGCACCATGCCGGCGTTGGTAAATAATAAAGTCGGATCATTGGGGGGGACTAAGGGACTGCTCGGGACAATGGTGTGTCCTTTGGATTTAAAATAGTCTAAAAAGCTTTGGCGTAATTCTGAAACTGTGTTTTTCATGGTGATTTTTGTGTTAGCTAAATTCGACGCGGAGCGTCGAGGCAGGCATTCCCACGCAGAGCGTGGGAACGAGAAAATGGAAGCTGGGGAAGCGGTCTCGTTCCCACGCTCTGCGTGGGAATGCCTGCTGCGACGCTCTGCGTCGCGTGTTGGGAACGACGCTCTGCGTCGCGTGTTAAAAAAAAACTGACTACTGATAAAGCCACACTCGCATCAGTGAGAGCAACTTTTCACTGACAATGGGTTTAGAAAGATAATCATTTGCGCCCGCTTTAAGACACTTCGCTCTATCGCCTGCCATGGCTTTCGCCGTCAAAGCAATAATGGGCAAATTTTGATACTGGGGTTGTTCTCGGATTTTTTGCATGGTTTCATAACCATCCATTTCTGGCATCATAATGTCCATCAAAACAATATCAATATCGGGTTCTTCGTCCAATAAGGTGAGGGCTTCTATACCATTGATGCCAACAACAACTTCCAGGTTGTTTTCCTCTAAAACAGTGGTCAGGGCAAAGGTATTGCGAATATCATCATCCACAAGCAGTACCTTTTTATTCTTTAAGATGGTACCTTTATCATGCACCTTCTGTAGCATTTGTTGTTTTTCTTCAGATAAGCGGCTTTCATCTTGGTGGAGAAATAGGGTGGATTCGTCTAACAAACGTTCTGGTGAGCTAACCGTCTTGAGTGTGAGCTTATCAGCATATTGCAGCAATAACATTTCCTCAGAGCTGGTCAAGTGGCGAGTAGCGTAAGCAATCACCGGTACCTTGGTGAGGTGATCATTGTTGTACAATGGCTCAAGCAATTTAAGACCGGCTTGTTGTTCGACATCCACATCAATAATAATACAATCAAACGAGCCATTTTCCAGGTGTTTTAAGCCCTCTGCTACTGTGCTGGCTACTGTGACTTGGATTTCTATATCTTCGATTAAATCCACCATTTGTTGTTTTTGCTCTTGTTGCTCGACGATGAGCAACACCTCTTTCAGACGCTTAGCCAGAAAGCCTTTTATCTCGTTAAAAGCTTCAGTCAGCCCTTCTATGCCGGTGTTTTTTGGCCAAAAACCAAGCGCACCCATTTTTTTTGCATCTCTTGTGTTTTCAGTACCTGAGATAAAATGCACGGGGATATGTCGGGTATCGGGATTGTCTTTCAGCCTTTCCATGACCGTCCAGCCATCCATTTTGGGTAAAATAACATCAAGGAGAATGGCATTGGGTTTATATTGCTCTGCTAATTGCAAGCCCGTTTCACCATTATCGGCAATAAGACATTTAAATTGATTTTCCCGTGCCAATGCCGTGAGCAGTTGCGTGAAAATCGGATCATCTTCAACAATCAAGACGAATTGATCTTCTGGTTTCAAATTGGCTCTATCATCAAGCATCGCTGCATCGGTCGTGACATTGGGGGGGGGCTGAACTTCCCTCATTTCAAGGTTGTCAGGTAGATAAACGGTGAAAGTACTCCCTTTACCCTCTTCACTGTGCAAATGCAAATCTCCGCCGAGTAGTTGGGCTAAACGGCGGGAAATAGAAAGTCCAAGTCCTGTTCCACCGTAGTGCCGGCTGGTGCTACCTTCCGCTTGCCGGAAGGGTTCAAATATCTGTTGTTGTTTATCAAGAGGAATACCGACACCGGTATCAGCAACGCTGATGGCAACCGTATGGGCTGCCTCTAAATCCATGAGTGGGACGCTTGAGGGACGTTGGATTGTTAGCTTGACTTCACCTTCGCTGGTAAATTTAAAAGCATTGGATAATAAATTGTTGATAATTTGTTGGAGGCGTTGCCCGTCAGTACGCAATAGGGGGGACAAGTTTTTGTCAAGCGTGATGTGGAAAGCCAGCCCTTTCTCGTCAGCGAGATGGCGCAATTTATCTTCAATCTTGTCCACCAAGCCTATCAGTGACACGTCTTCAACTTGGATTTCCATTTTGCCCGCTTCGATCTTAGATAAATCGAGGATTTCATTGATTAGTTGGAGTAAGTCTGAACCGGCACTGTGGATCGTTTGTGCTTGTTTGATTTCTTTGTCATTCAAGCTGCTGTCATCCGCTAATATTTGCGCGAGCATCAGCATACTATTTAAGGGGGTGCGTAATTCATGCGAGACATTGGCGAGAAATTCCGATTTGTATTGATTGGCCAGTTCCAATTCATTGGCTTTCGTTTCCAGAGCGACTTGTGCATCTTTCATCTCGTTTTGCTGGTTGAGCAGCACGAGATTCTTTTCACGAATTTCGTTGCCTTGCTGCTCTAATTCGTGGTTGCGCTCTTCCAGTTCTTCATTGAGTTGATGTAATTCTTCCTGTTGAGTTTGTAATTCTTCAGTCTGTCTCCTGCTTTGCTCTAAGACTTCTTGCATTTGGGTGCGTGATTCGGCAGCATTCACCGCTACCCCAATACTTTGCATCGCCTGTTCCAGAAAATTTTGTTGAAGGCTTGTTGGCATTTCATGGGAATAACCAATTTCAATCACACCTTTTACTGCATTCTCATAGGAAAAGGGAATGATGAGTACATGCTGAGGGATTACCATTGTCATACAGGATTGAATAATTATGGTAGATTCTTCCGGCTTTTGGGTGTGGAAAAATGTCTTGTTTTCCAGTGCGGCTTGTCCGACTAAGCCTTCACCCATCTCAAATTGTTGAGGAATATTTTTATTCGCTCCATAACTGGCGATGACTTTCAAATTGTCACTCTGGCGTAGATAAAAGACACCTATCTGTGCCTCGACATAAGTGGTCAAGAAAGAGATGATATTCTTGCTCAGTGTCACGCTATCTAAGCCGCCGCTCATCTGGTCATTTAAGAGTCCTTGTCCCGTTTTCAACCAGTCTTGTTGTCCGATTTCTTCCATCTGTTTATAGATTTCATCGTTCATGCTTTTCTGGTTTTCAACCATCATTTGAACAGCCGCATAAATACCAGTTGGGCTCTCTTTGTCGAATTCTATGTCAAAATTGCCGGCTGCGACTTCTTGAGTGATTTGTGCTATCGTTGCCGGTTCGCCACCAAGCTCTCTCAGAATCTCACGATTGTAAGAAATAGCGATGGAAGCTATTATCAAATTGAGTAGGATAGCAAGGCTGAGTAGTACGGTGTACAGACTATTAGTCTCAGTTTTGCTGAAAATAGCAGCCACAATGATGAGGGTAACAACTGACAAAAAAGCTATCAGTAATTTTATTTTAATTTTCATATTATTAATGACTCTCCACTTTCTTTCAATTTGCTATCCAACACTTTTTTGACCAAATCGAGCATTTGTTTACTCTCTAAGCCAATTTTTTCAATCTCGGATAGTAACTCGTTATACCCTAAGCCACTGGCTTGTGTTTCAAGAATTTGATTATAATTAATAATCAGCTTGAGTGAGGTATTGAGTTCACGCTTTAGATATTCTATCTGCTGCCGCTTGAATACAATATCTTCTTTAAGTGAATGCTTGGCTTCTGAAACAATATCAGCAATGCGTTCTTGAACATTTTGTTCATTTTGTGCATTCAGCAACTGTTGAGCCGTTTGTTCAATTAAGCGCAAATAGGTCCTAATTTTCGCAATGAGTTGTTCGGTATCAATGGGTTTAGTTAAGTAATCAACAGCACCCACATCATAACCTTTTTTTTGGAAGTCTGCTGACTTGTAAGCGGCTGTTAGAAAAACTATCGGAATATGCCGTGTTTTTTGTCGCGTTTTGATAATTTTAGCTGTTTCAAAACCATCCATCTGTGGCATTTGTATATCAAGGAAAATCAAATCCACATTCTGTCTCAGTAGAATACTTAAAGCGACTATACCGTTGTTAGCCTCAATCACTTGAACATTTTTAAAGTATTTTTCAATGAGACTATGCAAACTGAATAGGTTATTTTTATTGTCATCGACAATAAGTATAGTAATGGGTTTTGCATTTAACACTTTGACCCCCTTTGAGTCGTTTTGTTTTGGATGTCCAATATTTCTCTTGGACTCCAAAATACTATTCCCATTCTAAGGTTAAGCTAGGCATCAACAGTTGAAAATTCTTGCCCCATTTTTCTTGCCAAGCAATCTCTTGAGAGCCTTCTAAGATTAATTGGATTTTTTGTTTCTTATTCATAGCAAACACAAATCTTCCTAACATGGAGATACCTGAACTATTAAGTGCCTTTAGCTGTCGTAAGTTAAGCTTAATCAGAACGGGTTCAAGTGCTGTCACTTGTTCTAATAATTGCATGATGGGTTGATACTCCTTACCATTGAGTCGCAGAGTTCCTTGCAAATAAATCGTGTCCTCTTCTGGTTCGTATTTGACGCTATATTCTGTCGTTGTAATTTCCATCTATTCGTTCTCCAAGAATTAAAGGCTCAATTGTGCCATTGTTGTCACAATAATAACTTTTTTATTTTCTTCGCTCGTTTCAAATTTCCAACCTAATTTAGCATTATAACCATCAATCATCGTGAGCAAACCTAATCCTGATGTTGTCATGTTCTCATCTTCTTCAGCACGTTTCATCTGACGAAGATATAATTCTTGTGGTTCACTCGTCAATAATTCATTGATAAAAACTTGAAAATTATTGACATTTTTTTGAGGAATGCTGTTGGTAACACGTAAGATTAAGTGCTCACTAGACAATTGAAATTGAAGAGTTACTTGGTAATTAGAAGCTTCGTCATTAAATTTCATCGCATTTTCCAACAATTCGTTGGCAATATAGCTGACGGATTCTTTTATTTTCGCTTTTTTTTTTTCAAAGCGTTGGATTCTATATCCTCATTTGAAAAAAAAGTGGTCAAGTAGTCAGCTAAAAAATCCGCTGATAAGCCATTGTTTCGCCAACGTTGTTGGAGGGGGCTCGAACCCGGTGAAAATCCTAACTTTAAGAATTCTCTGCTTTTGAGCGAGTCGTTATGAAATGCGCCAAAAACTTGTACCATATCAAATCCTCTTTTATTTTTTGGGTAGATGTCCAAGATAAATCTTGGACTCCTATTTCGGGCTATTCCCATTCTAATTGCAATTGGGGCATCAAGCGTTGGAAGTTTTTCAGCGATTTTGTTTGCCAAACAATATCCTCATTGCCTTGTATGATCAATTGGATAGTTTTTTTATTGGCTACCGCTCTCACAAACTGTCCTATAACGCTAATACCAAAGCTATTGATCATATTGAGTTCTCGTAAATGAAGCGTAATACGAGGTGTTGGTTGTGCCACAACTTGATTCAACAAGTGCGAGATAGGTTTATACTCCTTGGGAGTGAGTCGTAAAATGCCTTGCCAATAAATAGTCGCCGTTTCAACATCGTATTTGATGCTATATTCTTCAGTTATAATTTCCATGATTTCCCATTTTATCCTTTAGTTTGGACCATCCAAGATAAATCTGGCCAACTCCTATTTTCTAAATAGTTAATTGGACCATTGTAGTCACAACAATCACTTCAAGCTTATGGAATTTAGCTAATATCTTATGCGGTAGCAAGAATAAAGCCAGTTTATTTAAAATACTTGGTTTCGATATTTCATGTATCGAATTAACATTTTCTATGTTAGCTATTTGTTGGACGGTCTCAAATTTCCAACCCAGTTTGGCATTATAATCATCAATGATCGTCAGCAAACCTAATCTTGATGTCATCATGCTCTCATCTTTTTCAGCACGTTTTATCTGACGAATATAAAACTCTTGTGGCTCAGTGTTAAGAAACTCGGGTAAAAAAGATTGAAAGTTTTTCAGACTTTCTGGACTGATGCTATTGATGATGTATAAAGTCAAGTGATCATGATATAACTGCACTTGCAGAATTATTGGGTAATCAGAATTTTTGTCGTTAAACTTCATGGCATTTTCCAACAATTCGTTAGCAATGTGGCTGATGGCTGCTTTGAGTTCCTTTTTCCTTTTTAAAGTAGTGGGCTCAGTATCACTGAGGGGAAAAAAAGTGCTCAAGTAGTCAGCTAAAAAATCCGCTGATAAGCCATTGTTTCGCCATTGCTGTTGGCTTAAATCTGGCGAAAATCCCATAATTAAGAATTCTTGGCTTTTGGCTTGTTCAGTTTCAAATTCGCCAAATATTTTTTGCATGAAATAAATCCTCTTTTTTTTGTTAAGTTAAAAATTGTCAAAAAAGCCACACTGAGTCAGTAGTGCCTTTTTTTGGTGTCATAATTGTATCAAAGATGTTGCACACTTTACATTTCCAAGCGATTTTGAGAAAGTCGTTGAATCTCATCACGAAGTTTAGCCGCTTCTTCAAATTCCAAATTTTCCGCGTGTGCATACATCTTTTTTTCTAGTTGTTTAATTTTATGATCAATTTTATCAGGCGATAAGGCTGCATATTCTGCCGCCATTTCTGCAATGGCAGGTTTTGTTTTTTCTAAAATCTCGGTGATCGCTTTTTTGACACTTTGGGGTGTGATGCCATGTTTTTTATTATAAGCCATTTGTTTAGTACGCCGCCGTTGGGTTTCATCAATGGCATATTGTATCGCCTCTGTCACCGTGTCTGCGTATAGTCCATAAAAATATCTACATTTATAGACATGTCTATAAAAAAGGTTATACAAATTTTATTTATGAGTACAGGACAATTTTTTATTGTCATTTTTTTTGATTGGAATGATGCGTAGCGCTCCAGAGGAGCGACCAGCGGGATAACTCTTTAATTTACAAATAAATCAATGATTTAAATAAATTTGCCGGTACTGTACTGAGATAAATTTGACTTGACTTAAATTTCCTTTTTGAATAAAATTTACGACACGTTGTCAGATGAGTGCTCTTGGCCACTTTTAAGTTGGGACTGTCTGTCAGTCATATTTGTCGATGAAATTGTTATCTAAAATGGCTTGTCCATAAATATGACGCGCTGCTCGTCCAATCGATGGCGACGAGTGAGACTTCGGGCATGTCTAATCCTTCACGCAGCAAGTTAATGCCTACCAAAACATCAAATACGCCTAAACGCAAATCTCGGATAATGTCGATTCGTTCCATTGTCTTGACATCGGCGTGCAAATAACGGCTTTTTATCCCATGTTCTATTAAATATTCGTTCATGCCGTGCCACCCGTTTATTGTCGATCACTTCGCCGCGTACTCGATAAGTACTCCGCTCTAATATCATATCATTGCGGCTATATTGCAAGTCTGCCAAGCGACGCAAAATAAAGCGTTGTTCAATTTGCTCGCCGCGCACTAGGTGCAATACCATTTGCATATACCAATTAGGATCGCCTAAGCCATAAATCGCTGACACGGATGCGACAATAATGGCATCAGGGCGTTCCAATATGGCTTTTGTCGCGGAGAGGCGCATTTGCTCAATTTGTGCATTGATAGAGGCATCTTTTTTAATATAAGTATCAGATGCCGGCATATAGGCTTCAGGTTGATAATAATCATAATAAGAGACAAAATATTCCACCGCGTTGTGTGGAAAAAATCCGCGCATTTCGCTGTACAATTGTGCCGCTAAGGTTTTATTGGGGGCGAGGATTAAAGTTGGGCGTTGCACGGCTTGGATGACATTCGCTATTGTAAACGTTTTGCCTGAGCCTGTTACCCCTAATAACGTTTGATGCTGATCGCCTCGTCTGAGCCCTGCTAATAATTGTTTAATGGCTTGGGGCTGATCGCCTTTTGGTTTAAAATTGGATTGTAGTTGGAAATGTTTTGACATGGATTTTTATCTCTGATAAATTTCATAGTGCCACTCGACCAAAAAAACTCAAAACGAGAGAGACTGAACAATGGTACGATATAAGAAAAAACGTCGAACACGGGAACATGTTATTGCCGATTTAAGTTTCAATTATGTTGAATTTTTCGCGCTCAAAGCGGGTTTTAGTCTTGAAAAGTTTGACGCAGACTATGGTTATGATGCTGAACTTTATACCTATAATAATAATGGAGAAATCGAAAACGATGTTGTGTATATTCAACTGAAAGCGACAGATAATATTGAAAAATATCACTTAAAATCGGGTGAATTTTCTTTTCCAATTGATAAACAAGACATTGAACTTTGGTTCAATCAAACTATGCCCGTTATTCTGATACTTTTTGATGCCCAAAAGGATAAAGCGTATTGGCTTTATTTACAATTCTATTTTGAACAACATGGACTATCTCTTAATTTGATTAAGACAAAAAGTTTTTTTGTACATTTTAATAAAGAAAATATTGTAGATTCTGATGCCATACGCAAATGGCGTGACTACAAAAATGATTTATTATTGCAATTCAAAGGAGTTATAAAGCATTATGTCTGAGCGATTCTCTCAAATTTCTTACCAACTCATTAAGCGTGTGTTAATAGAAAAGCTAGGCTTTGAAATGCTTGAGGTAGATAACCGTTATTATATTTTTACCCATCCAGAAACAGATACAATATTTACCTTACCCATTTTACCTCATCGGAAAAACCTTGCACTAATGAATTACCGCACAATATATAACATTCTTGATAAACGGGGTATTATGAGTCAAGAGGCGTTTCAAGATCTTTTGAAAGATCTACAAAAACAAGAAAAATCTAATAATGAACCTGTGGCAACATCATTAAATTTTGCCACTGCTACCTAGTACCTCACCAATGCCATTATTTTATACAAGAATTGTGCCGAAAATAAATGAAAGACAAGGAAATCAACAATGACTTTACAAATTGCCCAACGTGTTCAAGCCATTAAACCATCCCCCACCTTAGCCGTCACAGCCCGCGCCGCCGAAATGCGAGCCGCTGGACATGACATTATCGGCTTAGGTGCAGGAGAGCCTGATTTTGATACACCCGATCATATTAAAGCCGCCGCCGTGGAGGCTATTAATCAAGGCCACACAAGATATACGCCTGTTGACGGCATTCCCGCACTGAAACAAGCTATTATCAATAAATTTGCCCGTGACAATCAACTTGAATACGGCATGAAACAAGTGCTGGTATCCTGTGGCGGCAAGCAAAGCTTTTACAATATGGCACAAGCCTTGCTTAATCCTGGTGATGAAGTCATTATTCCCGCACCCTATTGGGTTTCTTATCCTGATATGGTCAAATTAGCGGGCGGTGAACCGGTGATTATCAGTGCCAACCTTCAACAAGGCTTTAAAATCACGCCTAAGCAATTGGAAAGCGCAATGACGGAAAAAACCCGATTGTTTGTGATAAATAGTCCATCGAATCCTACCGGGGTACATTATACCCCAGAGGAATTAGCCCAATTAGGCGCGGTTCTCAGGAATTATCCTAAAGTCATTGTGGCGACTGATGATATGTATGAGCATATTTTGTGGGAAGGTGCGCCTTTTAAGAATATTCTCAATATGTGCCCTGATTTATATGAGCGCACCCTTGTACTCAATGGCGTATCAAAAGCCTACGCGATGACAGGGTGGCGTATCGGATATGCGGGCGGACCAGAAAAACTGATACAAAAAATGAAAACCATTCAGTCGCAAAGTACCTCGAATCCGACTTCGATTTCTCAATACGCCGCCCTTGCTGCCCTAGAAGGCGATCAATCTTTTATTCAGGAGATGGTCAAAACTTTTAAAGAACGGCATGATTTTGTCTTAGCATCCTTGCTTAAAATTAAGGGCGTAGAGTGTCAACCTTGTCAGGGGACATTTTATATTTTCCCTAGTTTTCAAAATGTCATTAATCGGTCAGGTTTGAAAACAGATGTCGAATTGAGCGAATTTTTGATTGAAAAAGCTGGGGTGGCTTTGGTACCTGGCTCGGCTTTTGGTAGTCCCGGTTATGTGCGTATTTCCTTTGCAACCAGTATGGAAAATCTGAAAAAAGCGATGGACAGATTACAGGGTGCGCTTGCTTAGGAACGTGCATAAAATAATTTAGTCAACTTCAAAACCAGACCTGGCAGGTTAAAAACCAAACCTGCCAGGTCAAAGTCAAATTCAGGTCTAGTTGTGCCTTTGACCTGCCAGGTTTGGTTTTAACCTGGCAGGTCTGGTTTTGACTTTGGTTTTGACTTGTTGTAAATAAGACCTCTGAGGTATTTTGGGGACAAAACAACAACACTTTTTCATATTTACAACAGTTTTCGTATATTTTACAACTAACACTTCGAGGAAGTTTTTTGATAAGATGGAAAACGAATTGATTGTCTAAGTCCTTATCTAAACACATAAATTTTATGTTGTTAATGAGAAAAATTTTTTTTTGATGCTTTAGGATAAGGATTAACACATCTTTTAAAGGAGTCCAAGATTTATCTTGGACGTCATCCGACAAAAAACCTGTAAAATTTGCGATAATGTTATGAATTTTTTAAATAGAACAAAAAATGCCACAAAACAAGCATTAATCCCTTTGGATTATCAAATCACTTATGAGCCATTGCCGCCTGAAAGTCTTAAGCAATTGCCCGAACCGGTTCAAGAACGGGTGAAAGAGTTGTATCATTTGGCGCAAACTCAGCCCCTGCAAGCCGTTTCGCCCCTACTCGATATGATTGATAAATATCCAAATCTGCCCGTTTGTTATAATTACCTGCGTCTTGCCTACGAACGGACGGGGCAAGTGGAAAAATCGGATGCACTCCTTGAGGTGATTTATCGGAAATTTCCTGATTACCTCTTTGCAAAGACTAACTATGCCTTCCGTTGTCTGAGAAATAGAAGCTTAGAAAAAATTCCTGAGATTTTCAATCGTAAGTTTGATTTGAATTTGCTTTATTCACAGCGGCTTGTCTTCCATATCTCTGAATTTACTGCCTTTACCTGTGTTATGGCTTTATATCACTTTTTGATAGGTGATCGTCAGAACGCGCTGAAACATTATGCCCTACTAAAACAGTGGGCACCCAATCATGAGTTAACCCAATTGGTCAAATCTCAGCTTGATCCGACTTTGTTAGAAAAGTTGTTGGATCAATTAGGCATAGCCTTTGCCAAGATAGTTGAAACCATGGAAAGGCTGCTTCAAAATAAAATTGAAGCGTTGGAAGAGACAGAAACTACCACATCCCCCAAACAGGCGCCGTTTTATAAAACTTTCTGATGAAACAATGGTTTAAGCAATTATCCCCCCGTGAGCGTCGTACCTTAATGATAGGAGCAGTCGCGTTGGGGGGCATTTTAGGCTATTTCATGCTATGGACACCTTTTGTCACTGCTCGTACTCAATTAGAAAATATCGTCGCCGCTCAAAAAGCCACCTTACATTGGATGCAAACGGCTGCGTTTGAAGTACAACAATTACGCCAGCAATCCCCCCCCGCCCACAAAGCCTCGTTATTGAGTTTGATTGATCAAAGTACGCTGGCACAAGCCCGTCAACGTATTGAACCAAAAGGGGATTCCGAAGTACGGGTGAATTTTGATGAGGTGAATTTTACGGAATTAATGCAGTGGCTAGGACAATTATATAACCAACATCAAGTGATCGTTCGCACGATAAGTATTGAGCGTTTGGACAGCGATGATAGGGTGAAAGTGCGTTTGATGTTGAAAATGTAGTGCAATAACAACAGTATTGAGAAAATGTCGATGGTTCAAGTTCAAGCACAAATATCCTTTGACGACTTGTTAAGGGCGGTTGAGCAGTTAAATTCGTTTGAAAGGGAACAGTTTGTCTTTCGGATTATTAGCACCGCTCTGCGGTGCGGGACGCTCCGCGTCCCAATATGCATTCCCACGCAGAGCGTGGGAACGAGGAAAACTGTCTTAGATCATAAGGCTTGACTTTTCTCGCTCCCACGCTCTGCGTGGGAGTGTATGTTAGCACCGCTCTGCGGTGCGGGACGCTCCGCGTCCCAATATGCATTCCCACGCAGAGCGTGGGAACGAGGAAATGATTGAACCCTATAGTGGCGACCAAAAAATCCTATTTCTTGAAGAAATAGGATTTTTAAATTAATAACATTATGACACCCAACCACCACCCCATTACTCTCCCCTTTACCTTCGCCAAACGTCACGGCGCGATATTCGACGGTGCCACCATTTACCACCGCCCACAAATGACGCGCCACACTTTAAGCGAAATCCGTCGTTTTTTAGGTATTCCATTGAAATTAAAGGCCATCTCTACCGAAAAATTCGACGCACTGCTTATCAGCCATTATGAATCCAATCAATCCATGCAAATGATGGAAGGTTTGGGGGAAGAATTAGACTTATTTCAAGTTGCACAACAACTCTCAGAGCCAGAAGATTTATTAGAAAAGGCAGATGATGCCCCTATCATTCGACTGATCAATGCCCTACTCTCCGAAGCGATTAAAGAAAATGCCTCAGATATTCACATTGAGCCCTTTGAAAGTCGGCTCGTTGTGCGCTTTCGCGTTGATGGCGTATTACGCGAAGTGCTACAACCTCGGCGCGTCTTAGCACCCCTACTGGTTTCACGCATTAAAGTCATGGCAAAATTGGATATTGCCGAAAAACGTTTGCCACAAGATGGACGTATCTCTCTGCGTATTGCCGGACGCGCTGTTGATGTGCGTGTGTCCACCATTCCCTCTGGGCATGGTGAAAGGGTCGTTTTACGTTTACTTGACAAACAAGCGGGGCGTTTAGACTTAAAACAGCTTGGCATGTCGGCTAAGACTTTAAGCCATTTACAAGACATCTTACAAAAACCGCATGGCGTACTGCTTGTCACAGGACCCACCGGCTCAGGTAAAACCACCAGCCTCTATGCCATGCTCAATTATCTCAATGATCGCAGCCGTAATATTATGACGGTAGAAGATCCCATTGAATACTACCTAGATGGCATCGGTCAAACCCAAGTTAATACTAAAGTAGATATGACATTTGCGCGGGGACTACGTGCCATTTTGCGACAAGACCCAGATGTGGTCATGGTTGGCGAAATCCGCGATGTAGAAACGGCACAAATTGCGATACAAGCCAGTCTCACCGGACACCTGGTATTATCGACTTTGCACACAAACACCGCCATTGGTGCTGTGACACGTCTCCGAGATATGGGCGTTGAACCCTTTTTATTGTCATCCAGTTTAATAGGCGTCATGGCGCAACGCTTGGTGCGCTTGTTGTGCCCTGATTGTAAACAACCCTATACAAAAGGGGGAAGTCAGTTATATACTTATCAAGGCTGTCAACAATGCAATTCCATCGGCTATAGCGGGCGCACGGGTATTTATGAATTGATCAATATAGATAATACGCTCCGCACCATGATACATGACGGTGCAGGACAACACGCCTTGGAAAATTACGCACATGAACAAAATGAGGATATTCAACAAGACGGCATGAGACGGGTGTTAGCGGGAGAGACTTCGCTTGATGAATTGTTGAGAGTTACCAATCAAGACTCAGTACAGGACACTCATTGTCATTGATTTTTTGTCATTTCGACCAACGGGAGAAATCTTGAAAATTAATAACATTTTTAGGCCCTTAAATACCCATAGTAAAAATGAAGTTTTTGAAAAACTACTCAACACGTCGCACTTTAAGCTAGAAAGAATTGTATCAACGGGACAAGCCACGCCGCCCGGTGAATGGTATGAGCAAGAACAAGATGAATGGGTTATTCTATTAAGTGGCAGTGCCGGGTTATTATTTGAGACAGAAAATACCCTCCAAGTGCTACACCCCGGCGATTATGTCCACATTCCCGCCCATCAACGTCATCGCGTCGAATGGACGGAGCAACCGACGGTGTGGCTAGCTTTGCATTACCGAATACTATAGGTATCGCATCTGATGAAAAAAAAAATTCTTTTACTTTTAAAATTTAAATACATACTAATTTTATGCTACCTCCCAATCCAAGCCTGGAGTTTTCCCTACAGCGAGATTTACGTTTTTGGGGATAGCCTGTCGGATACTGGGCGGCTTTTTGAAGCCATTGGACTACCACCCGCCCCTTATTTTGAGGGTCGATCGAGTAATGGCGAAGTGTGGGTAGAAATCCTTGCCGAGGATTTTTTAGATTTAAGCTATAACCCACAAACCAATTTTGCATGGGCAGGTGCCACAACAGGGACAAGCAACGTTTGGGGCGATGATTTACCGGGACTGCAACAACAAATAGACACATATCTTGAAAAAGCCGCCGATCCGAATGGCCTATATGTTATTTGGGCAGGCGCCAATGATTTTCTGAGCGGCGTGACTAATCCTGAACAAGCCATCGCCACCGCCATTACCAATCTTGTCACGGCTGTGACCAAATTACGTCAACACGGTGCCCAGCATATATTGGTGCCTCACATGCCCGATCTTGGCAAAACGCCCAGAGGCTTGGCAAGCGGTAATAGCGAGGCGTTGACGGCATTGACGCTTGCCTTCAATCAGGCACTGGCTAACAATCTCCAATCCGTCATACAAGTCGATATACCAGCCACCCTTGAAATGATTACCAGTCCTGAAACCATAGCGCCGACAAGTGCAAAGCTGACCAATGTAACTGAGGCTTGCCTTGATACGAAAGCTTTCACTATTTGTGACACGCCCTCTCACTATTTCTACTGGGATGACGTTCATCCTACCACCGTTGCTCATCAAGCCATCGCTTTAGTATTTTATAGTGCCGTCGCTGAGCCGGTTTATAAATTGACTCAATTTGACGCTTTTCTTGAGATTCCCCTGATTGGGAATGTCATCGGCGCAACTATGTACCGTGTTCCCGATGACACAAAGTTTGATTTGGTCGTCACAGGGCGCCGCCTGCAAACCGCGACTGTGCTCCAAAATCTTATCAGCAGTGATCACCAATATCCAAGCTTTGATCCATCTACCGGCATTTTACATTTGCCCATCGTACATGTCTCATTGCGGTCAAAATTTATCGCCAAATACACAGCGGATCTACGCTTAGTACCAGAAACGCTAAATGATCCCTTTCGGGCGCCCCTATTTGTATTGACAGGTGCTACGCTTTTGGAGGACTAAATATGCCACACTATACCACTGAAAATATTCGCAATATCGCCCTAGTCGGTCAAAACGATGCCGGCAAAACCACACTCACCGAAGCCCTGTTACATCAAGCCGGTGCCATTAACACCCCCGGCAAAGTCGAAAACGGCAATACTATCTGTGACTTTGATCCACTCGAAAAAGAACACCAACATTCACTCAGTACCGCCATTGTCAGTCTTGATCAAGACGACAAACATATTAATATTCTTGATACTCCCGGCTATCCTGACTTGATGGGACATGCTCTAAGTGCCTTTGAAGCCGTCGAAACCGTCGCAGTGGTGATCAATGCCTCGGCAGGTATTGAAATGCTCGCACGTCGTATGCTAGAGCGGGCGGCTGAACAAAAAGAGTGTCGGATGATTATTATCAACAAAATCGACACGCCCGAACTCGACTTGTCTGGACTCGTTGCAGAAATTAAAGCCAGCTTTGGCAATGAATGTCTGCCAATTAACTTGCCCGCTGGTACCAAAGTCGTCGATTGCTTTTTCAATCCCACTGGGGACTCCGATTTTGGCGCAGTCGCCGACGCGCACACCCAAATCATTGATCAAGTGGTTGAAGTTGACGAAAAATTGATGGAAATTTATTTGGAGCAAGGAGAAGAACTCAGTCCCGAACAACTCCATGATCCATTTGAAAAGGCTTTACGTGAAGGGCATCTCGTGCCCATTTGTTTTGTATCAGCTCGCAACGGCACCGGTATTCCAGAATTACTAAAAATCTTCACACGACTGATGCCGAGCCCCCTAGAAGGCAACCCACGCCCCTTCCTTAAAGGAGAAGGCACCAAAGCAATCCCCTTTAGTGCTGAACCCGATCCCAATAAACATGTGATAGCACACGTCTTTAAAGTCACCGCCGATCCCTTTGTCGGTAAATTGGGCGTATTTCGTATCCATCAAGGCACGATCAGCAAAGATAGCCCATTATATATTGGTAATGCTCGCAAACCTTTCAAAGTCAGCCATTTACTAAAACTTCAAGGCAAACAACAAATTGAAGTTGACCAAGGCATCCCGGGCGACATTTGCGCGGTGGCAAAAGTTGATGATATTCATTTTGATGCCGTGCTACATGACTCCCATGATGAAGACCATATTCATATAGAACCCTTAGATTTTCCAGCCCCCATGTATGGCTTAGCGGTCGAGGCTAAGCGGCAAGGCGATGAACAAAAAATCAACCTCACATTGCAAAAATTGGAAGATGAAGATCCTTGTTTACAACTTGAACACGATCCCTCACAGAATCAGACCGTTTTGCGTGGACTGGGTGAATTTCACTTACGAATTGTGCTAGAAAAAATGCACAAGCAATACAATGTTGAAGTCGATACCCACCCCCCCAAAATACCTTACAGAGAAACCATTACTACCAATGCAAAAGGCCATCACCGCCATAAAAAACAAAGCGGCGGCGCCGGACAATTTGGCGAAGTCTTTTTGCGTGTTGAACCCTTAGAGCGTGGTGCCGGTTTTGAATATGTTTGGGCTATCGTGGGTGGTGTTATTCCCTCCGTCTATGAGCCAGCCGTGAAAAAGGGCATCCAACAAGTTTTAGACGCAGGTGCTCTCGCTGGCTACCCCATGCAAGATATCAAAGTGACCATCTATGATGGCAAACATCATGCGGTAGATTCCAAAGAAATCGCCTTTATCGCGGCGGGCAAAAAAGCCTTTTTAGATGCCATTAGCAAAGCTAAACCTGTGGTACTCGAACCGATTGTCAAAGCAGAAATCACCATCCCAGATGAGAGCATGGGTACGATTACCGGCGAGATAGCGAGCAAACGCGGGCGAATTCAGGGCAGTGAGATGCGTCCACCTAATAGGGTGTGCGTCAAAGCCGACGTGCCACTGAGCGAGTTAAACAACTATCAAACAGAACTCAAATCAGCCACAGGTGGACATGGCTTTTTTACCATGGAATTTAGCCATTATGAGCCCGTTCCCGCTAATGTTCAGCAACAATTGAAGGCAGCCTATAAGGCAGCAGAAGGCGAACAATCAAAACAATAATCGCACAGTTTACCTAAGCAATTTGGGAGACAAACCCAACCGGGGGGCAAATCACCATCAACGTACTGATTGCCAAAATGCCCCTCATAGCGAACATTTTTAAATTGACTGACTTTACCACATCCAGAACAAACAAAAGTGGTCGTCAACAAATGCTTTCTCTGCACTTGCTTATCTTTTCTCTTGCTTTTCAACCAAGCAGTGACAAAAATAAAGAGACAAGCAACAAACAATGGAATAATTATCAAAGCATCCCATAATCTATTATGCGAATAGCGGGGTGGTTTTTTGAATTTTGGGGACAAATTCGCCTCAATGGCGCGACTGTTTGATGGCTTGGGCGAAGAAATAGCTGAGATTTCAATCTTATCCCTATTGCGTGCCAGCGTTTTGGGTCCAATGCCCTTAACTTCTGTCAACTGCTCAAGCGAGACAAACCCCCCCATTTTATCACGGTATTCGACAATGCGCTGTGCTTTGATCTTGCCTATGCCTGACAATTCACGCGCAAGATCGGCAGCCGAGGCGGTATTAATGTCCACAGCTTCAAGGGGAGGGATAATTAAAATGAAAAAAATGAAAAAAATGAAAAAAATGCTTATCTTTCTATAAAATAATGTCATCTCCTTACCTCTTTGGTCAGGAGTCCAAGATTTATCTTGGACGTCCAAGATAATTTTTTTTAACCAATCAACTGAGAAATCATGATTCTTAGCAAATTAATAAAGCCTAAATGGCAACATCGCAAACCTAACATTCGTCAATCAGAGGTCAAAAACAACTTAGACGATCCCGCGATTTTAGGCGAGATAGCACAAAACGATGAAGCCGCAGAAGTGCGACAAGCCGCCGTTAGAAAAATCAATGACTTAAATTTACTCTACCAGATTGCACAACATGACACCGACAGCACTGTGCGAGAAATTGCCGAACGACAGCTTAAACAATTGCTTTGCTGTCAAAAAGACGATTGTCCCGCCTTAGAAACCCGTTTGAATTGGATTAAGGAAACCAACGATGCAGCAGAACAATTTGCATATCTGGCGGAAAATGGCCCAGAAGTTGAACTGCGAATGGCCGCCATTGAAAAAGTTGAACGTGAAGGGCTGTTAGGCGATATTGCCATTAATGATTCCAACGGTCAAATTCGCTTGACTGCTATCGAAAAGGTGACCCAAAAATCAACCTTAGAGCGGGTAGTTAAAGCCGCCCGCAACAATGACAAACGGGTCAGTCGGAGAGCGCGAGAAAAAATCGATGAAATTGAACGTCCAGGACAAGTGCGGGCAGAGTGTGATGAGATTTGCGCCAGTTTAGAGTCTTTAGAACAACGATTGGAGACATCATTTCGAGAAATCGACGACTCTAAATTAAAAGTCGCAAATACAGAGTTCAAACGTTTGCAAGAACGTTGGCAAAAGATCGCCGCAGAAGCCGACACCGAACGCCAAACACGCTTTGACAACGTACAGCAAGCCGTTCTGGCCATTTTTGACAAGTATCAACAAGCCAAAATCGCGGCTGAAAAACGTGAACAAGCCAGAGCGCCCCTACGTGCCGCTAAACAAAGCTTATGCGAAAAAATGGAAGCCTTGTTGATAGAGTTGAAAAAGTATCAACGTCTGGGGGGGGAGGATATCAAAGCCTTTAACCAGAGAATCAGCGTGCTGCAAATTCGGTGGGCCGAAATTCAAGCACTTGATGAATTCGCAGAAGAGCAATGGCAAGCCCGTTTTGATCGCCTATTCCAAGCCGTGCAAAAGCGACAAAACCAGTTGCAAGACTATGACAAAACCGCTAGTACACTGGAAGACTTATGTCTCAAAGCTGAAACATTGCTTGATAAGACGGACAAGCTTAAAGCAGATCAGTTGAAAAAATGGAAAGCCCGTTGGAATGAGGTGTCAGCACAGGCTCAAGAATTGCCTTTCTTTAACGACTTAAATAAGCGCTTTTCCAAAACTTGGGATGCACTCGAAAAGCGCTTGCAAAAACAAAATGTACAGGGTACGAAAACCCGACAAGAACTCAACAAGTTGTTGAAAGAAATAGAAGATGTTTTGGAACGTGGCGAGTTAAAAACGCTCATTCCATTAGAACAACAAGCCCGTGAGTTGTTTGAGAGCCTCGACGACTCAAAAACAGACAAAAAATTGGAAAGGCGTTTTCAGAACTGCAATGCCAAAATTAACGAATTACGGAGTTGGCAAAATTGGGGGAATAAACTTGAACGAGAAAAGTTATGCGAGCAAATGGAAAGCTTGCTTGAATCTGATGATCCTGCCAATCTTGTTCCGCTTCTTGAAAAAGCGCAGACTGCTTGGAAACGACTCGGGGCGAGCGGCTATTCACGTTCCCTTTGGGACCGCTTTAATCAAGCACGCCAATCTGCTTATATACGCTATCGGGAATATTTATGCCTAGAAATGGAAAACTTGTTGGAACACGCTGAAAAAGATCCCGAAAATGCCGCAAAACTCATTCGCCAAGCGCAGAACACTTGGAAGGATTTAGGGGGGCAAGGAAATTCACAGGTACTTTGGGAACGTTTTAACAATGCCCGTCAGACGGCTTATGAACCTTGCCGTGTTTACTTTAATCTCAAATCCCAAGAACGGGAAAAGCATTTGTTAGAAAAACAAGCCATTTGTGACAGTTTAGAACAATTTGCACAAGAAACTGATTGGGAAGTGGCAGATTGGAAAGAAGTTTATCGTTTTGTCCGTGAAATGGATAAGAAGTGGAGAGAGATTGGTCCGACTGACAGAAAACATAAAAAGGGTGTACAACAACGTTTTCAAGCCGCCATGCAAGTTTTGGAACTCCAATTGAAGGACGAACGTCAACGCAATTGTCATTCTCGCATACACTTGATGCTCCAAGTTGAAAGCGTGGCAAATCAGCTTCAGGCGTTCATAAAAGCCCAACCAGCGGATGACAAGGAGGTCAAAAAACGCATTGAAGTTAAGACCAATGAGGCCATTGAGGAAGTCAAAAAACTGCAAGCTCAATGGCAAGTGACTGTCCCTGGTGAGCGTCGGGTTGAACGTGAATTTTGGACTAGCTTTCGTAGTGCTTGTGATGTGGTATTTGATCAACGTAAACAGCAACAAGAGGCGCATAAAAAGCAATTCCAAGCCTATTTGGATTCAAAAATTGCCTTGTGCGAACAGGTTGAGGCATGTTTAGAGCAGGATGCCATAAAAACCGCCATCGGTCAAATGAAAAAATGCCAGGAAGAATGGAATAATATTAAGGCCGATTGGAAAAATCTTGATCGCAATACCTTGCGTCGGAAAGCTAAAACGTCTGAAGCGGTAGATGATCGCTTTGCAAAGGCTTGTGAACAAGTTGAAAAGCAGTATTATGCCCAATTAGGTGCTGAGCGACGCGAGCAACTTGATCGCTTGAAACAAAAAGCGGCTTTGTGTGTTGAACTAGAACAAGCGGAGACACTTGATGGGCTTTCCACCGTACAAGCGGCTTGGGCTGAAATTCCTCCCTTAGAAAATGCTGATTTAGAAGCGGCGATAGAGCGGCGTTTTCAACAAGCCTGCACGGGTGCGCCAAAAGTCAGCGAGGATGCTTTGAAAAACAAGGAAAATCTGTGCATTCGCCTGGAAATTTTGGCGGGTATCGACTCTCCCCCAGAGGCGGCTAAAGCACGATTGGCTCATCAAGTGGCTCGTTTATCAGCCGCTATGGGCGGTGCTGAACTAGAAGAATCACGAGAACCGCAAGTTGAGGCGGAAGAGATAGAACAGAGTTGGTATTTAAGTGGTGCTGCACCTAGCGATCAAACGGCGCGTTTAGAGCAACGCTTTCGCAAAGCTTGCGAAGCGTTTAAATAACTTGGAGTCCAATCGTCCAAGATAAATCTTGGACTCCAAAATTCCTCCCCTGCTATACTATAAAATAAATCAAGACGATGTAAATTTCCTCATGCCGGAAATTTTATTATTTTTCACTGAAAACCGGCTTAACAATACTACAAGTATGAGTCGTCCAAGTTAAAAAATTAAAAAAGACATAGGAGGAATATAATGGAAACTGTCATGCTTGGAAATCAAGGGCAATTAGTCTTACCCGAAGCGATTCGTTCAGTTTATCAATGGGTTGAGGGAACAAAGTTTTTTATTTGGGATACGGGTAGCGAGATTGTGATTAAACCGGTGTCACCCTTTCCTGTTTCTCAATTGGAACCGCCTGATACGCCTTCAATTTACCAAGGAGCACCGTTGACTTTGGAAAAGATGGAAAAAGCGATAGACATTGAAGCGGGGAAACATAAATGATTGGTGTTGATGCGAATATCTTAGTGCGTTATGCGGTTAAAGATGATCCACAACAAACGGCTCAAGCCACAGATTTTTTAGCCAAACACCACTGTTTTATCTTAAAAACGGTATTGCTAGAATTGGTTTGGGTGTTGGGTTCAAAGAGTGGTTACGACTTATCGCGGGAATTGGTGCTGAAAAGGGTGAGGCACATTTTAGGATTGCCAAATGTTGTCATGCAAGATGCTGAACATGTAGTCATCGCGCTTGATTGGTATGAAGCCGGAATGGATTTCGCTGATGCCTTGCACATGGCTTCATGCTATGATTTAATCGCTTTTGCGACTTTTGACAAAAAACTGTCCAACAAAGCCGATCAACTTAATATTTCACATAAAGTGATTTTTTTGCAAACGGAACAAAAATGACAGGAAAGCGAGCAAGCTACGCTCGCGTAGGAGCAAGGCCATTAAGTCAATCCAAAATGATTGATTTTATTAAAATATTGTGCATTAATGGGAAGTTATCTACGATAACAAAATTTATCTTGGACAGGCAAAGATTCATGGAAATTTACAAAAAATTCAGCATCGAAGCGGCGCATCGTTTACCTAATGTGCCGGCGGATCATAAGTGTAATCGTTTACATGGTCACTCGTTTCAAGTCACTATTCATGTGTGTGGCGAAATCGGGGCGCAGACTGGTTGGGTGATAGATTTTGCTGATATTAAAAAAGCTTTTGCGCCATTGTATGATCAATTAGATCATCATTATCTTAACGAGATTGAAGGGTTGGAAAATCCAACCAGTGAAAATATGGCGCGTTGGATTTGGTTGCGTTTAAAACCGAAATTGCCCGGTTTGTGTCAAATCACAATACAGGAGACTTGTACCAGTGCTTGTGTTTTTCGTGGTGAAGGTTTGTTGTCAAATTTCTGTCATAATCAAGCCTTACAATAAAAACATGAATACCACATCTCAAGATTCTGTTTTATTCGCATTGAATGATGCCGCCCTGAAACGGTGGCGCATGTTCAAAGATAAAATCGCCCAATATACTATGACGCTAGGCGGTATCAGTGTCATCTTTGCCATTGTCCTTATTTTCTTTTATTTGTTGTATATTGTATTTCCGCTGTTTATGCCGGCAAGTATGAAGGAAATTCAACACTTTAGCATAGCAGGGGCTGCGGGAGAGACTTTACATCTTGCCGTTGAAGAAAAAAGTGAAATAGGTGTCCGTTTTACGACACTCGGACAGGCTGTCTTTTTTAATCTCAAAGATGGCAGTATTGTCTCCGAGCACGCGCTTGCCATACCAGCAGATGTGACTATCACAAGTTTTGCCGTTGCCGATTCTGCAACGGATGTGGTGGCTTATGGTTTCAGTGATGGGCGGGCTTTGGTCATTAAACATGTTTATGATGTCAGTTATCCGAATGATGTCCGTGTTATTACGCCGCGTATTGAATATCCTTTGGGCGAAACGCCTTTTGTGGTTGATGAGCAAGAGCGTGCTTTAGTTCATCTTGATGTGCAATTAGGTGAAGAGTCTCACACGCTCGTTGCCGTTACTGCGGATAATCACTTAGTGGTGGTAGAGGCGGTAAAGGAAGAGTCTTTATGGGAGGATGATGAAGAGCCAGCCACTTTTGAACGCATAGAGGGGGGGTTGTCTTTACCACAAACAGTGGTGAGCCATTTGTTGTTAGATAAAGAGCAACGTGTGGTTTATGTGGCTGACAGTGACGGGCATATTTCGCAGATTGATGTCACAAGCGAACCCCAAATGCTTCAACGTCTCCGAGTGGTAGATGTTCATCAAAAAATAACGTCGGTGGAATTTCTCACGGGTGATCTTTCGCTGCTCATTGGTGATTCAGAAGGGCGGATATCGCAATGGTTTTTGGTTCGAGATGAAAATAATAATAATGTGCTGACCAAAATTCGTGATTTCCATGAACAAAAAGCACCGATTATTGGGATTGCGTCAGAAGAGCGTCGTAAAGGTTTTGTCGCAGTGGATAGTGCAGGGCAAGTGGGCGTGTATCATTCAACAGCGCATCGCACATTGATAGTGGAATCTATCGGAGAACAGCGTCATATTGCGGTTTCGCCGCGTGCTGATACGTTGTTAGCCGAAGATAAAAGTGGCAATATGCAAGTGTGGGGACTCCATAATGAGCATCCTGAGGTATCAATGTCAGCTTTGTGGGGCAAAGTTTGGTATGAAAGTTATGAAAAGCCTGAGTATGTTTGGCAATCCTCTTCAGCCAGTAGTGATTTTGAGCCTAAATTTAGTTTAATACCCTTGGCATTCGGTACCTTAAAGGCGGCTTTTTATGCCATGCTGATTGCTGTGCCCTTGTCTATCTTGGGCGCGATTTATACCGCGTATTTTATGGCACCCCGTATGCGTTCATTGGTTAAGCCAACGATTGAAATTATGGCGGCTTTGCCGACAGTGATTTTGGGTTTTCTCGCTGGATTATGGTTAGCACCGCTGATGGAAGATAATCTGCCAGGGGTGTTTACACTGTTATTTTTGATGCCGATTGGAGTTTTGCTATTTGCCTACGCTTGGCGTTATTTGCCCAGGGCGCGTCGTATTTCAGAAGGTTGGCAAGCGGCTTTGCTAATTCCGGTGATTTTATTGATTGCATGGGTTTCTTTCGCACTCAGCCGCCCATTAGAAGTTTGGTTATTTGGGGGTGATATGCCTCATTGGTTGACAACGGAGTTAGGCATTGCTTTTGATCAGCGTAATGCGATAGTTGTGGGTATAGCGATGGGGCTTGCGGTGATTCCTACTATTTTTTCAATGGCAGAAGATGCAGTGTTTAGTGTGCCAAAGCATTTAACGATGGGCTCATTGGCGTTAGGGGCGACTTATTGGCAAACGATGGTACGGGTGGTGTTATTGACGGCTAGCCCCGGGATATTTTCAGCCATTATGATAGGTATGGGGCGAGCCGTTGGTGAAACTATGATTGTGCTGATGGCGACGGGCAATACGCCAATTATGGATTTTAATATTTTTCAAGGATTACGCACTTTGTCGGCGAATATTGCGGTGGAAATGCCGGAGTCTGAGGTGGCGAGTACGCATTATCGTATTTTGTTTTTATCGGGTTTAGTGCTTTTTATGTTTACTTTTTTCTTGAATACCGTGGCGGAAGTTGTTCGTCATCGGTTGCGGCGTAAGTATAGTTCGTTGTGATGTCCTACTAAAATATGAAAAGAATTTCAGCATCTCGTTCCCACGCTCTGCAGCATCTCGTTCCCACGCTCTGCGTGGGAATGCATGTTTGCACCGCTCTGCGGTGCGGGACGCAGAGCGTCCAGCAAGGCATTCCCACGCAGAGCGTGGGAACGAGGATATGTCATTGAAAAGAATTTTATTGTTATTAGGAACAAAACGGCTAGTCTTATGGCTTCCAATCATCATTTTTTCTATTGGTTGTGGATTTGAGTTATTATTGATTTATTTTCTTAATAACGGTAAGTTGGTTTATACTTTTGATGATGCTTATATCCATTTAGCCGTCGCTGAAAATATTGTCAAGGGGCATTATGGGGTAAACCTCAATGAATTTTCGGCCTCTTCGTCGAGCATTATTTGGCCTTTTTTGCTCGCGCCGTTTACCTTGCTATCAATTGGTGATTATATGCCCCTTATCATCAATTTTTTGGCAGCGACTGCAACGCTGTTTTTATTGAGTAAAATTCTTCTTTTCGCCTTTTCTCCTTCGGATACTAAACAATCTTTAGTGATTTGTCTGCTTGTCATTCTATTGATTCCGGCCAGTAATCTAATGGGTTTAGTTTTTACCGGCATGGAGCATTCTCTACAAGTTTTTTTGGCAATCCTGCTTGTTTTTGGTCTCCTGACTGAATTTCAAACGAAAACGGTACCCTGGTGGCTTTTAGTCGCTATTATTTGTGGTCCCCTTGTTCGTTACGAAAACCTTGCTCTCGGATTGCCGGCTCTGATTTATCTCCTTTTTCGAGGTCATTATCGAGCATTTTCCTTGACTGCGCTGATTTTGAGTGCAAGCCTAGCAAGCTTTTCACTTTTCCTTTATTCATTAGACTTTGGGTTTTTTCCCAGTTCTGTCATTATCAAATCAAGTGTCGTTAGGAGTAGTGGAAGTAGCATTTTACGCAATTTATTTCATAATCTGAAAATGGTGGATGCTGCCTTATTGTACGTGGGTTTGTTCATGCTTAGCTGGGTATGGTTTTCCTCTAGTAAGGAGCGAATTTTGGCAGCATGGGCTGCTTTTGCATTAAGCATTCATTTGCTGGTTGGACGGTTTGATTGGTATGGCAGGTATGATACTTATATTTGGATCACGGTTTGGGTAACATTGATCTATCTTTATAGAGATAATTTATCTCGAATTGTGAAAAAAGAATCTTTTTACAAAATCGCATTATTCTTATGCTTATTTTTAGGGACTATTAATATCAGTAATGTTTATTTGTTATTCACAACGCCTCTCGCTTCTAATAATATTTATGAACAACAATACCAGATGCATCGTTTTGTGAGCGAATATTATCAAGCACCCGTCGCGGTTAATGATTTGGGTTGGGTGTCTTATCGAAATGATGAATATGTTTTAGATTTTGTGGGCATAGGTTCTAAACAAGCACTTGAGTTGAGAAGAAAAAATGATGATGCGGCATGGATGGATAGATTGGCAAAAGAGCATGATGTCAAGCTGGTTATGATATATGATTGGTTTCCAATCTCTATTCCAAAAAATTGGATTTTAATTGGGAAATTACACCTTGGTAAGAAGAAGATCACGGCGGCGGGCAGTGTGGTGACATTTTATGCTTTAGATGCTGAGACTTTGAGTCGCACTAAAGGGCTTTTGCTTGAGTTTCGGGAAACTTTGCCTAAAGGGGTGAAATTGGTAGTCGAAAAAGAAAAGCCTTGAATCGCGGATTTGACGGATGACACGGATTACGCGGATTTAAAGTCAAAGTCAAAAGTTCAGATTAATGAGTGTTTTTATGTTTTTAATCCGTGCCATCCGTGTCATCCGTCAAATCCGTGATTCAAGGGTTTTAATAACTAATAACTGATAATTGATATGAAAAATTGGTGGAAAAGTGGTGATCCTTGGATATGGCTGACAGCGGCATCAGTCACTGCCAGTCTCGTTATTGTTGCTGGCTTATTAATATTGATTGCGGTGCGAGGCTTGGGGCATTTTTGGCCAGCCCCCGTCATGGAAGCTGAATATGTCGAACAGGATGGTACAACTATCCCTCTCATTGGCGAAATCAATGACGAAGAAACGGTGCCCGCTTCGCGGTTGCGAGAGTCAGGTTTAACGGTTGAAGGTGACTGGGTAACTCGCTATCTGATCAAAACCGGCAATCGTGATTTATTAGGTCTCGATTTTCGCTGGGTGCAAGCTTCTGGTTTACAAAACCAACGTTATCCTAAAGAATTAATGGTTGTTGAGCGCCGAGAATGGGGTAATTTTTATGGATACCTCACTGCTGTCAAAGAAAATGGAAAAATTGTCAGTGAAGGCGCGGCGTGGGAGGATTTGCAGAAACGATTAGATCGCGCTCTCGCTATTTATGATAAAATTCGCAGCATTGAAAAATACGAAATTGGTAAAATCAATTATGGCTTAGAACGGCTACGCTTATATCAACGGCGTTTAGAATTGGATAATGCGCTGACACCGATCAAACAAGCGGAAATTGCCGAAAAAAAAGCCGCTCTTGAGGTACAGTTTGAAGGACTCAACCAAAAATTGGCACAACTCTATCAAGACATCAGTCGGGACAGCTTCAGTGCCAAAGTGATGGATGGGCGCGTGGTGGATATTCCACTTGCCAAAGTCGTGCATATTCATCGCCCGAATGCCATGTCGTTATCGGACAAGCTCAGCTTTTATGTGATGAAAGCTTGGGAATTCGTCAGCGAGGACCCGCGTGAAGCTAATACCGAGGGCGGTATTTTTCCCGCCATTTTTGGTACTGTGATCATGGTCATTATTATGTCAATTATCGTGACACCGTTTGGTGTGGTTGCCGCCATCTATTTGCATGAATATGCCAAACAAGGATGGGTCACTCGTACTATTCGTATTGCTGTCAATAACTTAGCGGGTGTCCCCTCAATTGTTTATGGCGTATTTGGTTTAGGATTTTTTGTTTATTTTCTCGGTGGGAGTATTGATCAATTGTTTTTTCCAGAAGCCTTACCCGCCCCCACATTTGGTTCGCCGGGTATTTTATGGGCCTCTTTAACTTTGGCACTTCTTACCGTACCCGTGGTGATAGTTTCTACTGAGGAAGGATTATCACGTATTCCCAGTTCCATTCGTGAAGGCAGTTTAGCCTTGGGCGCAACCAAAGCTGAAACTTTGTGGCGCACAGTGCTACCCATGGCGAGTCCTGGGATGATGACGGGTTTAATTTTAGCCATAGCCCGCGCTGCGGGAGAAGTCGCCCCCTTAATGTTGGTAGGGGTTGTTAAATTAGCCCCTTCTTTAGCATTAGATACTCAAGCACCGTTTCTACATTTAGAACGTCAATTCATGCACTTAGGCTTTCATATTTATGATGTGGGCTTTCAAAGTCCGAATGTCGAAGCGGCACGCCCGTTGGTGTATGCGACTGCTTTTTTGTTAGTGGCGGTGATTGTGATTTTAAATTTGACGGCGATTTGGATACGCAATCATTTGCGTGAGAAATATAAAGCTTTGGAAACGGCTTGAACCCTTAACTACAACAGGGATAAGTCAAAACCGATACTACAGTCTAATTGGGGCTCGCCTTCTGTTTTGACTTATCCCTGCTAAAAATAAATCCAGTCATCCAAGATAAATCTTGAACTCCAATTTCTGCGGCGTTTTGGCCCAAGTAGCGATTTGGCGAAAATATTGCATTAAGACTTTTTTTACCCTGGAATAAAAAAAATGTCTAGAAAATCTTATTTATTGGCAATAACCATTATCGCGCTTGCTTATTTTGGTCTGGCAGAAATAGCAATGTTGTTTGGTGCCATAGACGTTGTTGCATCCATTTGGCCATCTTCTGGTATCGCTTTAGCGGCACTTCTACTGCTGGGCGTGCGTGTATGGCCTGGTATTTTGCTGGGTAATTTGTTCATAGAATTTGTCTATTATGATTTAACAATCCTTAATCTCTTGCCCATTTTCTCCATATCAATCGGAAATACCTTAGAACCGTTATTGGCGGCTTTTGTATTACATCAAATTGCTGGCTCTCATCAATTCTTGGAACGAACTCAAGACCTTTTAAAATTTTTTGCAGCCGCATTGCTCGGACCAATAGCCAGTGCCACCATTGGCTCAACCAGTGTCTGTCTAAGTGGCAACGCACCTTGGGCAATCTACACCAATATGTGGTCA
Organism: Thiotrichaceae bacterium; assembly: GCA_026991885.1. Lineage (GTDB taxonomy): Bacteria > Pseudomonadota > Gammaproteobacteria > Beggiatoales > Beggiatoaceae > Thiomargarita. Next base: position 28,333 of record JALXAQ010000100.1, on the reverse strand, counting down.
ACTTGGTGGATATCGAACATGGTCGGTATTATTATATTCACCCCGCTATTGATGGTATGGGCATCGAAGCCAGTCAAGCAATTATCGCTCCCAAATATTTTCGAGTTGGCATTATTAGTGTGTCTGGTGATTTTCATCAGTTGGATTGCTTTTGGCAGCAGCTATCCTGTGGAATATATACTTATTCCCTTCTTAATGTGGTCAGCGTTTCGCTTTGAAGAAAATATTAGCACCTTGTTGATTGTGGCAATCTCAGTGATTGCGATTTGGGGAACGGTTAATGGTTTTGGTTCCTTTGTCCGTGAATCACAGAATGAATCTCTTTTGCTATTACAGTCTTTTGTCGCGATTGTTGCTCTAACCACTTTAGTTTTATTGGCTATCATCAATGAACGCAAGCACGCTGAATCACAACTTGATCGAACAGAAGAATTGGCGAAATCTCATCATCAACTGGAAATTGCCAAAAACAAAGCAGAGGTGGCTAACCAAGCAAAAAGCACCTTTCTGGCCAATATGAGCCATGAACTCCGCTCACCTCTCAATGCCATTCTTGGCTTTGCCCAACTGATGAGCCAAACCTTGCCCCAAGAACACCAAGAAAATATTGGCATCATCCGCCGTAGCGGAGAACATTTGTTGACGCTTATCAACCAGGTGCTGGATTTATCCAAAATTGAGGCGGGGCGGACAACACTCAATGAGCAAAATTTTGATCTCCACTGCCTGCTTGATGATGTACACGACATGTTCCAATTGAAAGCGGATGAGAAACATTTACAATTACGCCTTGAACGCGCCCCTGGCGTTCCCCAAAATGTGCGGACGGATGAGATCAAATTACGCCAGGTGCTGATAAATTTGCTCAATAATGCCCTAAAATTTACACAAGAGGGGGGCGTATCCTTGCGTGTAGATACGCTCGAACAAAGCGAAAATAGTTGTCGCTTGCTCTTTGAAATTGAAGACACTGGCCCTGGCATTGCCCCCAACGATTTAGACAGCCTCTTTGAAGCCTTTGTCCAGACAGCTATCGGAAAACAGGCACAAGAAGGGACGGGGCTAGGCTTACCCATTAGTCGCAAGTTTGTCCAACTGATGGGAGGTGAGATAATCGTCAGTAGTGAAATAGGGAAAGGAACGATTTTTAAATTTGAGATTGTCGTGAATGTGGTTAAAGCGATTCAAACTCAACAGCCAGAGTGCCAAGTGATTGCCCTAAAACCCGACCAACCCCGCTACCGCATTTTGATAGTGGATGATATACACAGCAACCGTCAACTGCTCATCAAACTGTTGGCACCCTTGGGCTTTGAACTTCAAGAAGCCAGCAACGGTAAAGAGGCGATTGAAATATGGGAACATTGGCAACCGCACTTAATTTGGATGGATATGCGAATGCCAGTGATGGACGGCTATGAAGCCACTCGGCAAATCAAAGCCACCACGAAAGGTAAAAACATCGCCATTATTGCCCTAACGGCCAGTGTTTTTGAAGAGGAACGCGCTGTCGTCCTCTCGGCGGGTTGTGATGATTTTTTGCGTAAGCCCTTTCGGACGGCTGAATTTTTTGACATAATGCACAAGCATATTGGGGTAAACTATATAGAAGTGACGGACACGGCGCCTGAAGAGGAGAATATTACCCCCGACGGATTAAGGGCGTTACCCCGTGAATTATTAACACAAATGCAGCAAGCGGCGATTGAGCTGGATATAGATTTAATGTCAAATCTCATTGAACAAATCCGCCAACAAAACGAGCCGCTTGCCAACGCGCTGGCTCAACTGGCACACAATTTTCAATATGATCGTTTGTCAGATTTAATTGAGCAAGCCCAAACTTAGAAGGAGATGAAAATGCCCCCATCAAAAGGCAACATTTTGCTTGTAGATGATACGCTTGCCAATTTACAGATATTAAGCCAAATGCTAGCCAAACAGGGATATAAAATACGTCCAGCCATTAGTGGGAAATTGGCATTAAAGTCTATTCAGCTAACTTTGCCGGATTTGATTTTATTGGACATAAAAATGCCTGATATGGACGGCTATCAAGTCTGTGAAAAGTTAAAAGCCGATGACAGAACACGCAATATCCCCATTATTTTCATCAGTGCTTTGACAGAAGTGTTTGACAAAGTTAAAGCCTTTTCTTTGGGGGGCGTGGATTATATTGCTAAACCTTTTCAGCCAGAGGAAGTGTTTGCGCGGGTAGAAACCCATTTGAAAGTGCATCATTTACAACAACAATTGGGGGCACAAAACGATGAATTACAGAAAACATTACAACATCTCCAAACCACCCAACAAGAACTGATTCAATCCGAAAAAATGGCCAGTCTAGGACAACTGATTGCCGGAGTTGCTCATGAAATCAATAACCCACTGGCGGCCATTTCTTCAGCTATGGGGGCTATCAATCACTTCAAAAGTCAATATCTGGCACAGTTACCTGACTTTTTAAGTTTCCTGCCTGAAAAACAACAACAGGCCGTTTTGGCATTAGTGCAAAGAACATTAGCCAAAGGTCCCAGTTTGTCTACTAAAGAAGAACGAAAATTGAAACGCGAACTCATTCGCCAATTAGAAAAGGACGATATTAAAAAAGCTGACCTCGTTGCGGATCGCTTGGTGGATATGGGTATTTATAATAATGTTGAACTCTCATTGTTACAAAATACTGATCATCAAAAAATTTTAGATATTCCTTCTAAAATGTCTGATTTTCAAAGAAGCATAGAAACGATTGAGAATGCCAGCCAACGTGCCTCTAAAATCGTGTTTGCCCTGAAAAGGTTTTCCCGTTTTAATAAGATTGAGGAAAAAGTCAAAGTTGATATCGCAGACAGCATTGAAACCGTGTTAATCATTTATCACAATCAACTCAAACACGGCATTAATGTGATAAAAAACTATGGCGCATTACCACTTATTCTGTGCCATGCTGATGAAATTAATCAGGTTTGGATGAATTTGATTCATAACGCCTTGCAAGCCATGCAGTATAAAGGCACTTTAACAATTGAGATCAGTCAGCAAGATAATCAAGCGGTTGTCAGCATAACCGATAGTGGCGAGGGCATTGCTGAGGAGATTAAAGATAGAATCTTTGAGCCTTTTTTCACCACCAAACCCCCCGGTGAAGGGAGCGGCTTGGGCTTAGATATTGTTAAAAAGATTATTGAAAAGCATGAGGGTCAGATTAGCGTCGAAAGTCAACCGGCTCAAACCACATTTACAATCTTTCTTCCCATGAGTTCAACTTGAGCGGAGGAAATTTCCAATGTCTAAACCCATCATTTTATGTGTTGATGACGAAAGAACGATTTTAGACGGTTTGAAGTGGAGCTTGAAAGAAGCCTTTGGTGAAACCTATAGCTACGAAATGGCCGAGAGTGCTGAAGAAGCGATGGAACTGATTGAAGAATTAGAAGAGGAAGAAATTCGGCTGATTATTTCTGACTGGTTAATGCCAGGGAAAAAAGGCGATGAATTTCTCATTGAGATTCATAAGCGCTATCCCAAAATGGTGAAAATGATGATGACTGGGCAAGCCGATGACGATGCTATTGAGCGTGCAAAAAAACATGCCAATCTTCACATTTGTTTACACAAGCCTTGGCGTGACAAAGAATTAATAGAGGCGTTAAATTCTGGATTGGCAAAGTTTAGCAGTCATTAATCAAGCCCCACCAAAAATCACCTCACCTCAAAAAACCGCATAGTTCAAAAATGACAGACAAGTGGCATGGGCAAAGTGTACCAAATCCATCACAGCATGGTTCAAAAACCACCCATTTAGGGCAACAATCAAAAATGACAGACAATGGATTGCTACGGATATTAGTCGTCAAATGTGAGAGATGGACATTTTGTTCATTCAAAATCTTTTTGTGAGCCATCTCATCTAATGCCCAACGAAAAAATGTCGTTTTCCCTGTTTGACGTGGCGCGAAGATCGACGCAGAGCGTCGAGGCAGGCATGATCTCCGCTTCGCTCCGTTACTTCGTTTCCCACGCAGAGCGTGGGAACGAGAAGAACCGTTATTTTATGTTTCCTCGGCAAAAGTTTTCGCGCCGCGAAAACTTTTGCCGAGGAAGGCAATCCCTTGTGGTTGCCCGACACGATATGGCAGTTTTGCGGAGCAAAATGTCCAAGATAAATCTTGGACTCCTTTTATGGTTGCTTGTCCAATCGCACTATATCCCTGCATTTCTATTAGTCTAGCTGAAGCATGGTGGGTAATGTTAATTTGCACATCTGCGGCGGGGGTTAAGGGTTCTCCTTTTTCAGGCCATTCAATCAGGCAAATGCTATTCTCTTCTAAGTAGTCACGTATGCCTAGATATTCTAATTCTTCAGGATCGCCTAAACGATAGTAGTCAAAATGGTAAATCATTTGTCCGTTGATTTGGTAAGGTTCAACCAATGTATAGGTGGGGCTTTTTACGATGCCTTTGTGTCCCAAGGCGCGTAAAAATCCGCGTACTAATGTGGTTTTGCCGACGCCTAAGTCGCCGTATAAGTGGAAAATTGTGCGACTATCACAGGCTTGTGCTAATTGGGCGCCGAATTCTTCCATCGCGGCGGCTGTGGGGATAAGTTGTGCCATTTTTTTTTAATGAAGTTCAGGATTAGCGTAATGACGTAACCAAGGCAATAAGTCGCTAGGCAATAAGCCGCGTTCGCCTTCTCGTGCGGCATGATCGCCCGCTTTTGCGTGTAAACATACGCCGAGCGTGGCCGCTTCATTGCTAGAATGTCCTTGTGCGAGTAGTCCTGCAATGGTGCCTGTGAGTATGTCTCCCATGCCGCCTGATGCCATGCCGGGATTGCCAAGTGTGCAAATATTTATTTGTCCATTGGGTGCGGCGATTAGCGTTCCTGCTCCTTTGAGTACACATATGCCGGAAAAGCGTTCTTGCAAGGCTTGTGCGGCTGCAAATCGATCCGCTTGGATGTCGGCGGTTGATGAGCCTAATAAGCGAGCGGCTTCGGCGGGATGCGGCGTTAATATGCTGTTGTGAAAACGAATGGGGGTTTGGGCTAATAAATTTAGGGCATCTGCATCGACCACAATCGGCTTTTGTACGTTTTGGAGGGCGGATAACAGGCTTTGCCCCCAGTGAGTTTGACCCAATCCGGGTCCTATCGCAATCACGTCAATTTTATTTAATAAGGCTTCTAGTTGTTCGACCGTTTCTACGCCATGACTCATAATTTCTGGGCGCGTGAGGTTGATGAGTGCGGCATGGCTGGTGCGAGTGGCGACACTGATTAAGCCGGCGCCTACTCGTGCCGCGCCTTCTGCCGCTAGACGCACCGCGCCTGTCATGCCACTGTCTCCTCCTATCACGAGCACATGTCCAAATTGGCCTTTATGGGCAATCCGTGAGCGTTTGGGTAATGCCGTTTTTAGCTGCTCGTAATCCAGTTGGCTCACTTTTGTGTTGATTTGTTTGTAAATGCTTGAGGGTACTTGTAAGTCGTCAAAATATATTTTGCCGCAATATTCTGGTCCGGCGCCTGTCAATAAGCCTTGTTTTCTGCCGATAAAGGTGATTGTGACTTGGGCGCGTACTGCGACGCCGAGTATTGTCCCGGTATTGGCCTGTAGTCCTGATGGTATGTCTAAGGCGAGCAGTGGACATGTGCGACGGTTAAGGGTTTCAATCACTTCTCGCCATTTTCCTAAGACTTCACGATCAAGTCCGGTACCAAAGAGGGCATCGACGAGTACGTCAACGGGATTGAGTTTTGTAAATGCTTGCGCCGATAGTCCAACTTTTTCCATGGCTTCAAATGCGAGACGTGCGTCACCTTTTATTTTGGTGATGTCTCCGATTTGTAAGACGGTGACTTGGTATCCGGCTATATATGCGAGCCGTGCTAAGACGTAACCATCGCCGCCATTGTTGCCGGTACCACATAAGACGGTGATGCGGTGTGCTTGAGGCCAGTGTTTTTTTAATATAGTAAAGGCGGCACTGCCAGCGCGTTCCATTAAGCAGGTGCCCGGTATGCCCATTTCTTGAATGGCAATCCGATCAAGTTCGCGTACTTGATTGGCGCGATATAGGGGGAGAGTTTTTTTATTCATAGTTAGCTTACAATCTAAAAATCCTATTTCTTTAAGAAATCGGGCTTATTTTTTCAGAAAATAAATTATTTGTATTTAATGGCATTGCCCCTACGCTCGTTTTATGGATAATGCTTTAACAAAGTATTAATAATTTCGTCCAGCGTTTCATAGACTATTTTAGGTTTGAGATAGATCGCTGATGGTAATTTATGAGGATTTTTACCATGTGCTACCCAATCTCGATATTCTAAAATTTGTTTGGCCACACCAATGAGGTTTTTACCGCCAACGGTGGTAAATAAACTGTCTTTTAAAAAATCTAAGATGTCCGCCGGTTTCCAATATTCGACTTCCTTATAAAGATGTTGATAAAAAGAATCGGCAAGTGTAGGTGGTTGCATAGATTGTTGAAGTGCTGTACCTTTTTGTTGCAAATAGTCTCTGACAAATCGTTCAAAGGTTGCCCATAAACCCAAGATAAATAAATCTTTACTGTCTTTTTCACTTTGTTGAATTAGTTGTTCAGCATTACCCGGTATTGGAAATTTGGTGTGGTTCAGTAAATGACGTTGATACTTTAGTAACTCCAGTTGACAATCAGTATTTTGAGCGTTGGGTTGCCGAATAGCTCTTTTGGCAACTTTAAAGGCATTTTCTGACATTTGAAAAGAAACCCATAAGGGTGGCAAAGGATTGAATAATGGACTAAAACTCATAATCGCTTACCAAAGTGAGCAAATCAAAGAAAAGAGCCTTGTTCATCAAATGCGCTTTATTTCTATAACTGTCTTCTATCCAGTACCAACCATTTTGATTTATACCCTTATACATTGGACGATCTTTACCATATCTATCTGTAATGATTAAGCCACCCTTTAGCATATAAATAATAGATTCGGTACCCACTGTACCTTCCATCTCAATTAAACCTTCTCCAAGTAGCACCGAAGTGCCTTTGGAAAATAAGTCGGCTATTGTTTCTCCCTTTTCGGTTTTAATGGATAACCTAGAAGCTTTATAATGCCCCAATGCTTCTATCACATCCATGTTGGCATTTTCTAAAATCAGCGGCTCGTCTTGTAACCAATTTCTCATTTTGGCATATAGTTGATTGACACGTTGTACGTAGGTTTGCTTTTTTGATTCAGGGTTTTGCTCTTCTATCATCATATTTTGAAAACTTCATTATGTGAAAAGGTAAACGTTACGGACGGGTGCATGGCTTTGTTAGGGCTTTTACTTTTGTTGTGCGCCTGTTAATTCAAAGCTCATTGGCTCAGATAATGGCTTAAAATGAGGAGGGATAATATAGTCATCCAGATAAGTTTTGGCCCAAACCTCAGAGGTTTTAAAAACCTCTGAGGTTTAGATGCTGGATAAAACTTTTCTGGACAAGCAAGTATATATAACATTTTTTTCCTCCTATTTCAACTCTTTTCCTCGTTTTAAGTCAGCCGCAAAAAATGTTGATGATAGTATTTCAGTTCATCAATAGAATCATAAATATCACTCATCGCTAGGTGTTTGGATTTTTTTTCAAACTCTGGCAAATCAGGGCGCCAACGCTTTGCTAGTTCTTTTAGGGTACTGACATCTATATGACGATAGTGGAAATATTTTTCTAGTTTTGGCATATATTTGTACAAAAATCGCCGATCTTGGCAAATCGAGTTGCCACACATAGGCGATGTTTCGGGGGGGAGATGTTGCTGAATAAAGGCTAAGGTGAGACGTTCAGCACTTGCAAGCGTGATTTGACTTTGCCGCACTCGTTCAATTAAGCCCGATTTTCCATGTTGATTGGTATTCCATTCATCCATCTTTGCTAATACTTCTTCGCTTTGATGGATTGGCAAAACGGGTCCTTCTTCGACAAGTTTGAGCTTGACATCTGTCACAAGTGTCGCAATTTCTATGATTGTGTCATGAGCAGGCTCGAGCCCTGTCATTTCTAGATCGATCCAAATTAAATGGCTTGAATTTTGTGGCATAAATATTGTCCTTTAAATGAGAATACGTTTGTTATGAATGAATTAACCCTATTTTTTTTATTTTTTTTAGTCTTAGGAACGGGGCTACAAATCTGGTTGTCCGTGCGCCAAAAGGCATTTATACGTAAACATCAACATGTTGTCCCGAGTGCTTTTGCTGAATCCATTTCGCTAGATGAGCATCAAAAATCTGCTGCTTACACTTTAACAAAAACTAGCTTTGGGCAAAAAATGCTTATTTTTGAGGCCGTCATATTATTATTATGGACTCTCGGTGGTTTTCTTAATATGCTTGATCAAGCTTGGCGCACCCTAGAATGGTCAGAATTATGGACGGGTGTTGCTGTGCTGATCAGTTTTGGGTTATTATCTGCATTGATAGATTTACCCAGTAGTATTTATAGCACTTTTCGCATTGAGGCACAATTTGGTTTTAATCGCACTACGCCGAGCTTGTTTATCACCGATATGTTCAAGTCATTGCTACTCAGCTTAATTATTGGCATCCCCTTTATTGCCCTTGTGTTATGGTTGATGGCATTTGCCGGAGACTTATGGTGGCTTTATGTGTGGGCTGTCTGGATGGGTTTTAGTTTATTAATGATGTGGGCTTTTCCCGTTTTTATTGCTCCCTTGTTTAATAAATTTAAGCCCATAGAAGAGGGTGAGTTAAAACAAGCTATTGAAGATTTATTGCACCGCAATGGTTTTGCCAGCAAAGGCATTTTTGTTATGGATGGCTCTAAACGCAGCGGACATGGTAATGCTTATTTTACAGGTCTTGGCAGTAATAAGCGAATTGTGTTTTTTGATACTTTATTGGATAAGCTTAATACTGATGAAGTGATTGCGGTATTGGCGCATGAAATCGGTCACTTTAAACATAAACATATCCAAAAACGTATCGTTTTGTTGGCGACGATGACTTTAGGTGGGCTCGCCTTGTTAGGTTGGCTGATGCAACAAGATTGGTTTTACAATGGTTTAGGGGTTAACACGCCATCTACTTATATCGCGTTGCTGTTATTTGTATTAGTTTTGCCAGTATTCACTTTTTTTGTGCAGCCGATTAGTGCGTGGTTTTCCCGCAAACATGAGTTTGAAGCTGATGATTTTGCGGCTGTGCAAGCGAGCCCTTTGACGCTGATACAAGCCTTGGTCAAACTTTATAAGGAAAATGCGAGTTCTTTGACTCAAGATCCTTTGTATTCAGCGTTTTATGAGTCGCATCCGCCTGCGCCCGTGCGTGTTGCACATTTGTCGAGTAAACTCAGTACATCATAGATTGGAGATAATTTTATGAAGATGACAGCATGGTTTTTCTGTAGTTTGTTGTTAGTGTCTGTCAGCCTGGCTCAGGCTGAGGCGCCTAAAACTCAAGAGATAACAGCGGCAAGTTCCGATATTGAGGAAATCGGAGATGATGTCGAAGAAGAAATGACGTCTGTAGAAAGGGGCAAACAATTGCATAATCAAAACTGTCTGAGGTGCCATGGTACTAAGCTTTACACCAGGCGCCATCGCAGAATCAGAACTTATGCTGGCTTACTAACCCATGTGCAACGCTGTGCGACTAATCTTAATAAGCAGTGGTGGGAGGATGAAGTGGCTGATGTTGCAGATTATCTGGATGCGGAATTTTACTTTTTTGGGGTGCCTAAAAAATAAGTCGTGAGGGGGTCCAAGATTTATCTTGGACGCCTATGGTATTTCTACTCATTTTATTTTTATTATGTGGAGTGCTCATCATTTTTCCTTTTTTAAAAAAATATATATTAGCAGGGATAAGTCAAAATCTTAACTACAGGGATTATATATTAGCAGGGATAAGTCAAAATCTTCTGTTCGCAGAATAAAAATTGGCGGCTCAAAGTATCGGTTTTGACTTATCCCTGCTAAAAAGAAATCCCTGTAGTTAGTGTTTTGACTTATCCCTGCTAAAAAGAAATCCCTGTAGTTAGTTGCCCAAAAAAAAGCCCTCACCAAATACTGGCTGAGGGCTTTAATGACTAACAAAAGTCCAAATCCTTATTTATTTTTTCTCTACGGCTTCATGCTTACCGTATCTCTTTAGGAATGCTTCCTGCTCTTTCTTACGTCTGTCAGCTTCATCAGCATCCATTTTATTGATATACCACTTATGATCATCGGTGTTTAGCACCTCCTCAAGTTTTTCCTTGAGAGCATGAGCGGCTTTGCTTTTGACAGGATCAGTGGATTCAATATTAGCCTCAACCAATTCTTCCAATTCAGGGATGAATTCGCTATAAAAGTGCTTGCCCACCTCATAAGTACCATGCCAATGGGTATAATCTGGCCCCATCATGGATGCACCATGGCGAGCACGGCGACCTTGATGATGCCATATCTCAAACCAAGTAAACTCAACTTTGTTGGAAAACTTAACCGGTTTTAGCAGCGGCTTGGCAACCTTCATCAATGCCAGCCCCGGTTTGCCAAACTTCGTGTTATATAGATTAATCAGTTCATCATACTGAACATAGAAGTTATCAACGAATTCTGAACTGTGGCAGTTATAACACACGTCTTTCATATTATCACGGCGTTCATCCCATTTAACTTCTGCACCTGGCAAACCCATTTTAGCATCGGTGAGTTCGGGGCGAATTGAGACCGCAGGACGGTTAGTCCAAGAAATACGCAAGCCTACGTCGTGGCTGACTTCTTGATTTTTGGTGGCGCTCATGTGACAGGTGGCACAGGTAGGGGCGGCACTATAATCTTTACCGACAACCCAAGGTTGAGCATCCAAGTTCATCTCATCAATCTTTGCCCTGAAGGCAATGCCGTGCTTGGATTCTATATAAATTTCATATTGTGGATGATCAGGACCCATGTGGCATTTACCGCAGTTTTCAGGATTGCGAGCAACTGCGACAGAGAACTTATGACGGGAGTGACAGGCTGTACAGCTTCCTCTGGAACCATCAGGGTTAAGACGTCCAATCCCTGTATTCGGCCAGGTGGCTGGATCCAATCTCCCCTCATCCAAGACTTTGACTTCTGTACCGTGACATTGCCAACAGCCATTGACGACTGCCGCAGAAACGCCTTCAGGATGGGCTTCTGTTATCATGCCCCTGTTACCTTCAACCACTTCAGCGAGCAGGTTATCCATGGAGCCCAAAATACGCGCCGCTTGAGAATGGTGAGAATTGGTAAATTCCTTTACTTCTTTCTCATGACAGTTAGCACAGTCTTTAGGTGAAACAATGATGGAAATGGGCTTGTTGCCGACTTTCTTCTGTTCATGGAAGAAAGCATCTGGATCACCCGCATCGGCTTTATGACATTCATAACAACCGACATTTTCACCGTGATGGCGACTACTCTCCCATTGCTTAACAATACCAGGGGATCTCTTCTTATGGCACTTGACACATATTTTGGTCTCTTCCGAGATTTCATCAGGAGCTGATTCCACAGATGCCAGACTGGCAGTTTGTAGCAAAAGCATGGAAGCTCCTGCTAGAAATGCCCATAATTTCCGATTCATAATCTTTTTTTCTCCTTAAAAAAATAAATAAGGTTAAAAATTCAATTGAAGATAAATATTTTGGCCGAGACAAGGTATTTTACCTCGACATTTTTCTGAAAGTCATTTTGTTGACCACTAGACTAGGATAAGCCCAACTTGGATTTAATCAAAAAATTATTAAAAATAAATGATTTACATAATAATTGTCGTGACAATATAGAGTGGCAATTATCAAGCGACAAAGAGTCTAACAAAAGATGAAAAATAAAACAACGGCTCGGGGTGTGAACCAGGATAATCGCATCAATTTTTTTGTAAAATCTATCACATCACTTTTATTATTTTTTCTAATTTTTAGGCTTTATGAATTAAATGATATTCTATTCTCAATTTGTACATACAAATATAAATATAAGCTAACTATTCAACTAGTTATATTTTTTATAAAAAAATATTAAAAATATTTGCCCCAAACTAAGCGAAAGTCAATTTGATGTTCAGCTTATAGTATATTAGAAGTCACTTAATTAAGCTCACACGCGGGATAAATTATATTTCCAAAATAAGGGCATTTCGTGCTTTAAGGCTTTAAATGCGTGCTAAAATGTTAAATAAATAATATAAAGTAAGGTTTTTGCAAGCTTATCGCTCTTTTAAAAAAAAATCTATTATTTTTCTTGTGCATAATTGTTTTTTATTATTAATTATTTTTATTAATAAATAAGCTAATCTAGGGTGGGCAAGCTGTTGCCCACCCTCATCGTGCTAAAGACGCATAGGCATAACGATAAATTTACTATCTTCGTTATCCTCTTCAGTAATTAAGCATGAACTGTTAGAATCGCCAAAAGCAAGTTGCACCGATTTTGTGGAAATCACATTGATCGCATCGAGAAGATAAATGCCATTAAAACCGATCTCCAGTTCATCACCGTCGTATTCAATATCTACAACATCGGTAGCCTCTTCCTGATAGGAATTTTTGCCACTCAGCGTCAAAAGATTCTGTGTCAACATCAGTCTAACACCTTTATACTTTTCATTTGATAGTATTGAGGCGCGGGAAAGTCCCTCTTTCATTTGCTCGGTGTTGGCAACAACTATTTTGTCGGGATTTATGGGTAGTACTGTGTTCCAATCAGGGAAATTGCCATCAATGAGTTTTGAACTCATTGACAATGACTCATTGAACTCAAATCGGATATGATTGTCATCAACTGACACTTTGACATCAGAATCGTTATCTGCGAGTAGCTTTGACAGCTCTAGCACCCCCTTGCGTGGGATAATCACTTTAGCTGTTTGTGTGCTATCAAAGTCATGTTGTGTCACAGCCATTCTATGACCATCTGTACCAACTAAGGAAATTTTACCCTCACCAATTTCTAGCAATAAACCGGTCAAATAATATCGCACATCGTTAGTGGCTATGCAAAACGATGTTTTAGCAAGCGAATTTTTAAGACGCTTTTGAGAGATATTAAATTCAGCCGGCTCAGAAAGTTGAGGACTGCTTGGAAAATCTTCGGCTGGCAAAGTCTGTAATTTGAATTTACTGTTGCCCGCTTTGAGAGTGGCTTGATTTTCCTCCGTATTGACTTGAATGACAGCCGCATCGGGTAGCGATTTACAAATATCAAAAAATTTACGTGCGGGCAAAGTCGTCTCTCCATCATTATCTGTTCCCAAGGTGGAATCCAAAGGCAAACGACAGGCCATTTCGACTTCAGCATCAGTGGCGGTTAGATGTAGCTTGTTGTCTTTGACACTGACTAAGGTATTAGCAAGAATCGGCAAGGTTTGCCGTTGTTCAACAACCCCTGTGATCATTTTTAAGGGGCTTAATAAATCTTTTCTGGAGATTTCAAAGTACATAAATACAATATCCTGATGATAGTCGTTATTTCAAAGTGACATTATATGCGAGTGAGATGATATAATAAACATTATAAAAAAAATTTATCGTTTTTAAATGGCTTGACAAGTCGCTTTGCGGCGCAATATTGTTTTTTTTCCAAGATAAATCTGGCCGACTCCTAACTAAAATTAATTAAAATGGATTACTATGAAAAGAACTTTCCAACCAAGTAACATTGTACGCAAACGCCGTCACGGTTTTCGTGCCCGTATGAAAACTAAAAGCGGACGGGCAATCCTCAACGCACGACGTGCCAAAGGACGTCAAAGTCTCAGTGCATAAAAAATGAACGGCCCCTACCCATTCACGCGCCAACAACGTTTGTTGATGGCTCAAGACTACACATACGTTTTTGAGCAGCCCATTAAATCGACTGATCGTTATCTGACGATCTTAGCAAGACTCAATGGGCGGGATTTTGCTCGCTTAGGTTTGGCGATCTCCAAAAAACGGCTTAAGCGAGCCGTGGATAGAAATCGCCTCAAACGCTTAACTCGTGAGAGTTTTCGGCATCATCAGTCGTATTTAGCTGGTTTGGACTGCGTGGTATTGGCAAAAAATGGGGTCGCTCAAGTCAATAATCATACCTTACTACTTTCATTAGCAAGGCATTGGCAACAACTCTCACGTCGATGCAAAAAATCCTAATTATAATAATACGCGGCTATCAGTTGCTCATCAGTCCTTGGCTAGGCTCGCATTGTCGATTTTACCCAACTTGCTCTGAATATGCACTGATTGCCATTAAAACACACGGGGCTTTTCGAGGTCTCGTTTTAAGTATCAAACGAATATTTCGTTGTCACCCTTGGCATCCCGGCGGGTTTGATCCTGTCCCTGAACGAAAAAATAAATAGATAGATAAACATGGATAATTTGAGACTCATTCTGATCGTAGCCTTAACCTTCATTTTGTTGATGATGTATCAAGCTTGGCAAAAAGACTATGGACCCAAACCGCCTAGCGTGGCAAGTACACCTAGAACAGAAACAACAATAGAAACGCCGTCCACACCGCCTGATTCTGAATTACCTAAAACTCAAAACGACTTGCCAAGTACGCCGCCAGTGGCAGAACCTGTCAAAGTATTAGCGAGCGATTTGCGTATCCAAGTTGAAACGGACGTGTTCAGGCTTGAAATTGATACCACCGGCGGCGATGTGCGACAGGTTGATTTGCTTAAGTATCCCGTTGAAGTGGACAAGCCGGATGAGCCTTTCCGTTTGATGGGTGATAAATTGCCCAATTTATTCGTAGCACAATCGGGTTTTCTGCCCGACGGGGTTGGTCCGACACATCTAAGCGTGTATCAAAGCGACCAACAAAATTATCGCCTCATTGACGATACTTTAGAAGTCAAACTCTACTGGCAAAATGATAAAGGCATTAAGGTAAGCAAAATTTACACTTTTCAACGTGGCAGCTATAGCTTTGATGTAAAGCATATTGTTGAAAATAACAGTGCAGAACCCTGGCAAGGCAGATTATACGGACAATTTCAACGCACCAAGTCTGATGTAGGAAAAAGCCGTTTTACTTACACCTATATGGGCGGCGCGATTTCCAGTCCTGAGCAGCGTTATGAAAAAATTACCTTTGCTGATATACAAGACGGTAGTTTCAATGACGAACATCGTCCGGGTTGGGCTAATGGTTGGGCTGCCATGCTTCAACATTATTTTGTCGGTGCATGGATACCAGAGCGTGAACAAATCTACAATTACTACACTAACATGTTGCCGACGGGTAATCGTTATGTCTTAGGCTTGTATGGACCAATGCAAAGCGTTGCGCCTCAGGAGCAACATACATTTCAAATGACATTATATGCCGGACCTAAAATCCAAAAAAAATTAGCAGAACTCTCACCAGGACTTGATTTAACGGTGGACTATGGCTGGCTATGGTTTATAGCGCAACCTGTATTTTGGGGATTAGAACTCATTCATAAATGGGTTGGCAACTGGGGCTGGGCGATTATCATTATAACATTGCTTATCAAGCTGGCATTTTTCCAATTATCGGCAACCAGTTACAAATCTATGGCCAATATGCGCCGCCTGCAACCACGTTTGGTGGCACTCAAGGAGCGTTATAGCGATGACAAGGCTCGCCTAAATCAGGCGATGATGGATATGTATAAGAAGGAAAAAATCAATCCATTGGGCGGCTGTTTACCGATTGTTGTTCAAATACCTGTATTTATTGCACTTTATTGGGTACTCTTGGAAAGCGTCGAATTACGCCAAGCCTCGTTTATTTTTTGGCTAGATGACTTATCGAGAGCGGATCCTTACTTTGTGCTACCCCTTCTCATGGGCGCAACGATGATGGTGCAACATCACCTGAATCCTGCACCGATTGATCCGATACAACAAAAAATGATGATGGTATTGCCCATTGTGTTTACAGTATTTTTTGCCTTTTTCCCATCAGGTTTGGTCTTGTATTGGGTGGTTAATAATACCTTGTCGATTGCACAACAGTGGGTGATTACTAAGAAAATTGCGGGGAATGTTTAAGCATTAGGAGTCGCCCAGATTTAGTAAACGCGCCAAAGGGCAACCACAAGGGATTGCCCCTACAAACCGTCGGATTCTGTAGGGGCAATCCTTTATGGTTGCCCTTGTGTTTTAGAGAGTGCGCGGAGCTTCGGGAACGAGACAAAATTTTTCTCGTTCCCACGCTCTGCGCTCATTTCTCGTTCCCACGCTCTGCGCTCATTTCTCGTTCCCACGCTCTGCGTGGGAATGCCTGCTTGGACGCTCCGCGTCCTGCAAAAAAAAAGCGTAATCGATCCGACTATCCCATGTTGTCATCCTCGTTTGTTGCAGCAGGACGCGGAGCGTCCAGGCAGGCATTCCCACGCAGAGCGTGGGAACGAGAAAACACTCACCGTCTTAAAACCCGCAACCCCACGCTACTGTAATGATCAAACGCTGTCCCCATGCTGCGGTAAGCGGAACGTACTTCGCTCGGTCCATTGGACCAATCACCGCCACGCAGGGACATACGGGTAGTTTCTGCACGTCTCTTGCTGATACCTCGTTTTTCTTTGCCCTTATATTTATTTTCGTATTCTGAGTAAGTCCATTCCGAAACATTGCCGACAGTATCATATAAACCGAAAGCATTCGGCGCGAAAGAGCCAACGGGTGCCGTGTATTTAAAATGATCACCACAGCCACGATAACAATTCGCTTGATTAGTACCAATATCATTGCCCCACCAATATTTGGTCTCCGTTCCCGCCCGCGCCGCATATTCCCACTCAGCTTCCGTGGGCAAGCGATATTGTTGACCGGTTTGCTGACTTAACCATTCAGTATAAGCCCTCGCCTCTTCCCAAGAGATATTAATGACTGGACGATTACCACGCCCCCAGCCAGAATCTGATGGCTTTCTTCTATCCGTCGCTTTAACAAATTTGTCAAATTCTGCAAACGTCACCTCATAACGTCCCATCGCAAACCCCTTGATTGTGACAATTTGCACCGGTTTCTCATCAGGCTCTCCTTGAAACTCACCCATTTTAAAAGAGCCTGCGGGTATCCATACCATTTCTGGTCCCAGACTGCCATCTTGTAAATGGTCTCGAAAAGCATTGGGAGAGGCGTGAGCGGGAATGAGTGCGATAAGGCTAAAAATGAGGATCATAGTTTCAAGCATTGTCGTGTTCTCCTGAATCCTGAAAAATAAACCGATTTTATCATGTTTGAATTAAAAATCTCCGATATTTTTGAAGCCGCTTGCAAATGTTTAAACAATGTATATATACTATAAAAAAAAAGTTTAAACAATACATTAAGAAGGCGACGCTTATTCGTCGTGCTGTTAAAGACTTTTCTCGTTCCTTTGCAGAGCAAAACCCGAATCCGTTGTACTAAACATGGCAACATATCGTATCAGGGCAACCATAAAGGATTGCCCCTACATGCGATCCTTTGTAGGGGCAATCCCTTGTGGTTGCCCGACACGATATGGCATTTTTGCTCCGCGTGGGAACAAGGAAAATCATCAAAACAAAAAAATAAAATCATCAAAACCAGACCTGGCAGGTTAAAAACAAAACCTGCCAGGTCAAAATCACAACACTGCTACGGCTTTTAATGGGTTTGACCTGGCAGGTTTGGGTTTAACCTGCCAGGTCTGGTTTTGACTTGGAATTTCAGAGTTATAATGTTGGTTTTTTAAATCCGTTTATTCCGCCTTATCAGTTGTACTCATTATTAGGCTAAATCACCAACTCGTTGAAATTTCTAACTGACAAAGCTAAAGCTTTGTACTCCAAACCAAAAATAAACACATAGAGGTAACGTATGAAAAACAAACGACAATTCATTCTAGCAGCCACACTGTTGGCACTATTTTCGTCACCGCTATTATATGCGTTTGAAGATTGCGGTACTTCTGTCACGGAATGTAAACTGAGGCAGACAATTAAAGCATTGCAAGAGCAAAATCAAAAGCTCGTCCGGCAATTGGAGCAAATGGAAAAAACGGCTGAGACTGCTGCTTTGCCGCAAGAATCCACCAGTGGATTTTTCCAAGATCGTTTAAAGGATGGAAGTCTAGGGCCGAAAATGGTGTGGATTCCTGCGGGCACATTTCGGATGGGTGATATTCAAGGTGGCGGTGGTTCATCAGAAAAACCGGTGCATAGGGTGTCAGTGAGTCGCTTTGCTATGGGGATGTATGAGGTGACGTTTGCTGAATATGACAAATTTGCTCAAGCCACAGGTAGAACAAAGCCCTCCGATTCCGGCTGGGGGCGTGGCAATCGTCCGGTGATTTATGTGTCTTGGCATGATGCTAATGCTTATGCTCAATGGCTCACTCAACAAACTGGTAAAAAGTATCGCTTGCCTACTGAAGCGGAGTGGGAGTACGCCGCTCGGGCAGGGACTACCACTAAATATTGGTGGGGCAATACAGCGTCTCATGAGTATGCTAATTATGGCAACACTAAAGAAGGAAAAGACCGTTGGGAATATACTGCACCTGTTGGCTCTTTCGAGCCTAATCCATTTGGTATATATGACACTGCTGGGAATGTGTGGGAGTGGACATGCTCCCCAAACACAAACCGCTATGACGGACAAGAACAGCGGTGTGTGAATAGTGCAAGCCATTTCGTCCTGCGCGGCGGCTCCTGGTTCTACGTCGCTTGGAGGCTTCGGTCGGCGAACCGTCTCTGGTGGCGGCCGGCTGGGCGCTACGGGGGCGGGGGTTTTCGGCTCGCCAGGCTCCCCTAACCCTTGGGTTTTGGCCCTTTTACCCTTGGTTTTTTGGTTTTTGGGGTTTTGGGGTTTTGGGTTTTTGGGTTTTTTGTTTTTCCTAAAAGAACTGATGAACTAGCCCGATGAGAGGTTTTTTTTACACCGCGTAGCGGTGGCTCGATTTGTTTAATATTGCTATATATTGTATGGTTATTTGAAAAGGAGCCGTGAACTATCCGTTGACTCCCCGAATCCGTTGTACTAAACATGGCAACATATCGTATCAGGGCAATCCTTTATGGTTGCCCCTACATGCGATCCTTTGTAGGGGCAATCCCTTGTGGTTGCCCGACACGATATGGCATTTTTGCTCCGCGTGGGAACAAGGAAAAAAGATGATTAGGGGAGTCAACGGATTTCAATGCCATTAAGTTAAGGTTATTTAAAATCAGACGATAGAGGAAGGGCGGTTTAAATGTTGAAATAAAACCTTAACGATAGGGATAACATAAAAAATATTTTGGAGTCCAAAGCTTTAGCTTTGGGCATATTTTATAGTAGCATTGGAGTTAAAGATGAAATTTGTTGACGAAGCCACCATTTCCGTCGTCGCTGGCAAAGGCGGAGATGGATGCCTAAGCTTTCGGCGTGAAAAATTTATCCAATACGGCGGACCCAACGGCGGTGATGGCGGTGATGGCGGCAGCATATATTTGCGGGCAGACGCTGACTTAAATACCTTAATAGATTTTCGATTTAAGCACCAATTTCGTGCCAAACACGGTGAACACGGCAAAGGCAGTGAATGCACCGGCAAAAAAGGTCAAGATTTATATATTAAAGTGCCAGCGGGTACACTGGTTTTTGATGAAGATACAGAAGAATGCTTAGGTGATTTAGTCAAACCGGGACAAACCTTATTAATCGCAAAAGGAGGAGAACATGGCTTAGGCAACGTCCATTTTAAAAGCAGCACCAACCGCGCCCCACGCCGCATCACCCAAGGTACGCCCGGCGAAGAACGTAAGCTACGCTTAGAATTACAAATACTAGCCGATGTCGGCTTATTAGGTTTACCCAATGCCGGCAAATCTAGTTTTATTCGAGCCGTCTCCGCAGCACGCCCTAAAGTGGCAGACTATCCATTTACCACCTTACGTCCCCATTTAGGCGTTGTCTCTATTGAAATAGATCGCAGTTTTGTCATTGCCGATATTCCCGGATTGATTGAAGGCGCAGCGGAAGGTGTTGGCTTGGGCGTGCATTTTTTAAAGCATTTATCACGTACCCGTCTATTATTACATATCGTCGATGTTGCACCCTTAGACAGTGAACCTGTAAAAGATGTCCTCTCTATTATTAAAGAAATTGAAAACTATAGCACTGAATTAGCGACGCAAGAGCGTTGGCTAGTATTAAATAAAGTGGATTTATTGCCGCCCGATGAACAAGCGCAACAAGCCATTATTGAAGAATTGGACTGGCAGGGGCGAGTATTTCAAATATCAGCCTTATCAGGGCAAGGATGTCGAGAACTGTCTTATAACATTATGCAGTATCTGGAAGAATCCCCTGTATGAACAAACGCCAAAAACTAGGAAAACGCTGGGTTATCAAAATAGGCAGCGCCTTACTCACCAACGACGGGCGCGGATTAGACAAAACCGCGATAAAAAACTGGGTTGCACAAATGGCAGCCCTAACCGACATCGAAATAGTATTAGTCTCCTCTGGCGCCGTTGCTGAGGGCATGACACGCCTAAAATGGACACAACGCCCCGCAGCCCTCTACCAACTACAAGCCGCCGCAGCCGTCGGACAAATGGGCATGATACAAACCTATGAATCTTTTTTTCAAGAACATAGTCTGCACACCGCACAAATCTTGTTAACCCATGACGACTTAGTCAATCGCCAACGCTATCTCAATGCCCGTAGCACCTTACGCACCCTTATCCATTTAAAGGTCGTACCCGTTGTCAATGAAAACGACACGGTAACAACCAAAGAAATTCGCTTTGGTGATAACGACACCTTAGCCGGCTTAGTGGCTAATCTGATAGAAGCCGACTTATTGATAATACTCACCGATCAACAAGGCTTATATGAGCGTGATCCACGCATCGAACCAACGGCCAAATTGATTCAAGAAGCGTATGCTGGCGAACCCCGTTTAGAAACGATGGCAGGTGACACGGGAGGTCATCTGGGGCGGGGAGGCATGTTGACCAAAATTAAGGCAGCAACCCTAGCGGCTCGCTCAGGCACGACAACGATCATTGCCTCTGGTCGAATTTCCGACGTACTCTTACGAATTAGAGAAGGAGAAAATATAGGCACCTTATTGCGCCCCGCCCAAGCCCCCCTAGCGGCACGCAAACAATGGCTCGCATCACACCTCAAAATGCGTGGTCGCCTATATTTAGATGAAGGAGCGGTGACAGTATTACGGCATTCTGGCAAAAGCCTCTTAGCGATTGGCGTGACTCGTGCCGAGGGACAATTTGCACGGGGAGATATGGTGGCTTGTATCAGCCCTGATGGAAAGGAAGTCGCGCGTGGCTTAGTGAATTACAACGCGGCGGAAACTCATAAAATATTAGGGCAGCCGAGTCACAAAATTGAAACACTTCTTGGTTATGTCGATGAGCCTGAATTGATTCATCGGGATAATTTAGTCTTGGTGTAGCGGACAACACGCGACGCAGAGCGTCGCTACAGGCATTCCCACGCAGAGCGTGGGAACGAGAAAAATCACTGTTTGTAGGGGCAATCCTTTATGGTTTTTCTCGTTCCCACGCTCTGCGTGGGAATGCCTGCCTCGACGCTCCGCGTCGAAAACGAGAAAAATCACTGTTTGTAGGGGCAATCCTTTTCTCGTTCCCACGCTCTGCGTGGGAAACGAAGTAACGGAGCGAAGCGGAGATCATGCCTGCCTCGACGCTCCGCGTCGAAAAAAATGGCTAAATATACTTCACATCCAAAATTTCATACTCCTTCTTACCCCCAGGCGCTTGCACAACAGCGATTTCGCCCTCTTCTTTACCTATCAGAGCGCGGGCAATGGGAGAACTGATCGAAATAAGATTAGCTTTAATATCAGCCTCATCATCACCAACGATTTGATAAGTCACCTCCTCCTCAGTCTCGACACTCATCAACTCCACCGTCGCACCGAAAACGACTTTACCGCCAGCATTGAGTTTTGTAATATCAATGATTTCTGCATTCGACAGCTTGCCTTCAATTTCACCAATACGTCCTTCAATAAAACTTTGTTGTTCACGCGCTGCATGATATTCAGCATTTTCCTTTAAATCCCCAAGCGCACGCGCCTCAGCAATGGCTTGGATCACTTTAGGACGTGCTACCGTTTTTAACTCATGCAATTCCTCGCGCAACTTCTCTGCGCCCCGGGTTGTCATGGGTGATTTTGTCATGCGCTTATTATCCCCTGTAATTCTTTATGTAAATCCTGTAAACAATTAACATCGGTGGCATCTAATGCTTTGAGTGCCAATACAGTCGCTCTCGCACCCGCGATGGTCGTCGTATAAGTCACTTTATACTGTAAAGCCGTGCGACGAATTGCAAAAGAATCTGCTATCGCCTGTTTACCTTCTGTTGTATTGACAATAAAGCTAATTTCATCATTTTTAATCCTATCAACAATATTGGGACGACTTTCAGTGACTTTGTTGACAACCGTACAAGGAATATCAGCGGAATCAATAGCTTCTGCCGTACCCCGCGTTGCCAACAATTCAAAACCCAAGGCTACCAATTCCCTTGCCACATCAACGGCAGCGTTTTTATCGGCATCGCGTACACTCAAAAAAGCTAAACCAGAGCGTGGCAAATCACTCCCCGCCGCCAATTGTGATTTAGCAAAAGCTTCCCCAAAACTACGACCAACCCCCATCACTTCACCCGTTGACTTCATTTCGGGACTCAGTAAAGGATCAACACCGGAGAATTTAACAAAGGGGAAGACAGCTTCTTTAACCGAATAATAACTAGGAACGCATTCTTGCGTAATACCTTGCGCCGCTAAACTACGTCCAACCATGCAACGAGCCCCTATCTGGGCTAAAGACAGGCTGGTAGCTTTAGAAACAAAGGGCACAGTACGTGAAGCGCGTGGATTCACTTCCAAAACATAAATGCTTTGATTTTGAATAGCGAATTGGGCATTGACCAATCCTACCACATTTAAAGCTTTTGCCATACGACTCATTTGCTCCCGCAATTGATCTTGCATCATAGCCGACAAACCATAAGGCGGCAACGAACAAGCAGAATCGCCAGAATGTACGCCCGCCTGCTCAATATGCTCCATGATACCACCAATCAAAACCTGCTCACCGTCACACACCGCATCCACATCCACCTCTATCGCATCTTCCAAAAACCGATCCAATAAAACGGGTGACTCATTCGAGACCGCGACGGCTTTATCCATATAACTCTTTAAATCTTCCTTATTATAAACGATTTCCATCGCCCGTCCGCCTAACACATAAGAGGGGCGGACAACCAACGGATAGCCAATCTCCTCAGCGAGTATTAAAGCCTCATCAGCCGTGCGGGCAGTACGATTAGGGGGCTGTCGTAAACCCAGTTTATGGATTAACTGTTGAAAACGTTCACGATCTTCTGCTAAATCAATCGAATCAGGACTCGTCCCAATCATCGGCGCACCCGCCGCCTCTAACGCCCGCGCCAATTTTAACGGCGTTTGTCCACCATATTGAACGATCACCCCTTTAGGTTTTTCTACTTCAATAATTTCTAAGACATCTTCTAAAGTCAACGCCTCAAAATACAAACGATCAGACGTATCATAATCAGTAGACACCGTCTCAGGATTACAATTGACCATAATAGTTTCATAACCATCCTTTCGCAAGGCAAGAGCGGCTTGCACACAACAATAGTCAAATTCAATCCCCTGACCAATGCGATTTGGTCCCCCGCCCAGTATCATGATTTTCTCACGCTCACTTGGACAAGCCTCGCATTCTTCCTCATAAGTAGAATACATATAAGCCGTACTAGCAGCAAATTCAGCCGCACAAGAATCGACACGCTTAAAAACGGGGCGCACCTTATGATGGTAGCGAAAATCTCTAAAACTTTTTTCATTCACGCCCAATAATTGGGCCAAGCGATGGTCTGAAAAACCTTTACGTTTTAAAGCACGGAGCCTATCCGCGTCCATATTCTCCAAGCAGCCAAGACATAAACTCGTTTCTTCATCCACTAAATTTGCAATTTGGACTAAAAACCATGGATCAATAGCTGTTAACTTGTGTACCTTTTCGATACTCCAAGCCAAGCGAAAAGCGTCAGCAATATACCATAAACGTTCAGGACCAGGCTTTTGTAATTGATGCAGCAACTCTTCGTGACACTCATCGAGCCCACTCACCCCCGTTTCCAAGCCACGCAAAGCTTTTTGTAACGACTCCTGAAAAGTGCGCCCAATCGCCATCACCTCTCCGACCGATTTCATTTGAGTTGTCAACAACGGCGAGGCTTGTGGAAATTTTTCAAACGTAAAACGGGGCACTTTTGTGACCACATAATCAATCGTTGGCTCAAACGATGCCGGCGTTGCACCGCCAGTGATTTCATTAGCGAGTTCATCTAAGGTATAACCCACAGCCAATTTAGCGGCCACTTTCGCGATTGGAAAACCCGTTGCCTTAGAAGCCAAGGCAGAGGAGCGCGAAACGCGCGGATTCATCTCAATAATAATCATGCGCCCATCCTTGGGATTTATCGCAAACTGCACATTAGAGCCACCCGTATCAACACCGATTTCGCGCAACACCGCTATCGACGCATTACGCATGATTTGATATTCCTTATCAGTCAGCGTCTGAATCGGCGCCACCGTGATAGAATCACCCGTATGCACACCCATTGGATCGAAATTTTCTATTGAACAAACGATGATACAATTATCTTGACGATCCCGCACCACCTCCATTTCAAATTCTTTCCAACCGACCACAGACTCCTCAATCAGCAACTCATTGATAGGCGACAATTCTAAGCCGCGTTCACAAATAAGGATAAATTCTTCACGATTATAGGCAATGCCCCCCCCACTGCCGCCCAAGGTAAAAGAGGGCCTAATTACCACAGGAAAGCCAATTTCATTTTGCGCCTCAAAAGCCTCATCCATGTGACGAGCAATAAATGAGCGAGGCATCTCCAAGCCAATATTTTGCATAGCGTCACGGAATTTTTCCCGATTTTCAGCTTTTTCAATGGCCGCAATGCTGGCACCAATCATTTCTACGCCAAACTGATCTAAAATACCCTCACGCGCCAAATCCAAGGCACAATTAAGAGCCGTTTGTCCCCCCATTGTTGGCAACAAGGCATCGGGACGCTCACGCTCAATAATGCGAGCCACGGTTTGCCACTGAATCGGCTCAATATAAGTCGCATCGGCCATTTCAGGATCGGTCATAATGGTGGCGGGATTGGAATTAACCAGTATGATGCGATAACCCTCTTCTCGCAAAGCTTTACAAGCTTGTGCGCCAGAATAGTCGAATTCACAAGCTTGACCAATCACAATGGGGCCAGCGCCAATAATTAAAATACTTTTTAAATCAGTACGTTTTGTCATTATTGCTCACTTATCACCTATCAATTATCAGTGAACTATGGAAAGGATGATGTTTAGTACCATGCTTTGTTCGGAGTGCAATATTATACTACAAAATAGACTTGTCCCTAAATAATCAAATCAGACCTGCTCGCAAGCGTAGGGTTAATAACAGTGTTGAGAAATATATTACTATCTGATAGTATGCCATATCATCTGATGTTCAGTCCCAGGTTCAAAAAAATTGGTTGACATATCAGTATTATTCCTTTAGGATACTACCTCATATTTTATCATAAGGTAAATCATTAACCAGACAAACATTATGAAACCCAAGTTAACAAAGAAAAACACTGATGAACTACCTGTTCATACTTATCAAACCCGATTAAAAAATTTGCCTGAAGCACAACAAAAGGCATTGGATGATTGTGCTAGTTTGCTTTCACACGTCAAGCACAAACTCTTTGCTAAAGTTCAAGCAGAAGACGAATTTAAAGGTTCGATTCTTAATCAGACTAAATCAAGTTTTTTATCGAGGTTTGGTATATCTGCACGGCATTTTAATTCTATTTGGTTTCAATTACGTGGTATGTGTGATTCGTATAAATCTAATCTAAAACGTCACATTGCTGATAATCAAGAACGTCTTAAAAATGTCAATAAAAATATTGAGAAGCTAATCAAAAAAGAAGTAGAACCAGAAAAACAACAAAAGCTTCAGAGACAAATACATCAAAAAAAACGGCGTTTAGCGCAAATAGAAAAGCGGCTTGAACAATTAAAGTCAGATGAAAAAACGGGTCAAGTACGAATTTGCTTTGGTTCTAAAAAACTATTTAAGGCCCAATTTAACTTAGAAGCTAATAACTACGAAAGTTTTGAACAATGGAAAGAAGATTGGGAGAAAGCACGTCATAATCAATTTGTTTTAATGGGTTCTAAAGATGAAACTTCAGGTAATCAACTTTGTTCGGCAAGACTTCAAGAAGATGGTACATTCACTTTGCGATTGCGTTTGCCTGATAATTTAGTACCAACTCATGGTAAATACCTTGAAATTCCGTCGGTCAAATTTGAGTATGGTCAAGAGGTTATTGAAGCGGCACTTCTTCAAAATAAGAAACGCCGTGAGCGCAAAACTCGTCAAGATTTTAGTTACAAATATTATGGCCAAGCTATAACTTATCGTTTTCTTAGGGACGCAAAAGGTTGGCGTGTATTTGTGATTGTGGCAAAAATGCCTATTAACCACCTAAAAACCATTAAACATGCTGGTACAATAGGTATAGACCTTAATGCTAATCATGTTGCTATGACTGAAACGGATCGATTTGGCAATCCAATTGTAACACAGACACTTAAACTTAATACTTATGGAAAGTCGCAAGGTCAAACTGAAGCCATTATCGGCGAAGTCGTTAAAAAAATAGTTAAACATTCTGAAGAGACTTTAAAACCAATTGTTATTGAGGACTTAGATTTTTCAAAAAAGAAAAATGCCTTAAGGGAAAATAGTTCTAAACGTCACGCTAGAATGCTCAGTTCTTTTATCTATAGTAAATTTAAAGAATCTTTAGAATCCAGAGCCTTTAGGTGTGGAGTTAGAATTTATAAAGTCAACCCTGCATATACTTCAGTAATTGGTCGAGTTAAGTTTGCACATCGATATGGGTTGACAGTTCATCATGCAGCTGCGTTAGCTATAGCGCGGCGGCTATGTCGTTTTTCTGAACGTGCTCCGTCTGGTTGTCGAAATGAGGTTCTCATTCCGAATAACAAAGGTGGCCATGTCACCTTCTCCCTACCCGTGAGGAATCGGGGGAAGCATGTATGGTCATTCTGGCGGCGTGCGTCCAGGAAATTAAAATCAGTGGTGCATGTAGCACATGTTGGGGCGGCGGAATTAACTGTCCGATCCAGCCAAACGCAGGGGCCTTTGGTTGGGATGAGGGGGCCACCTCTTTCTCGAACTTTGTCCGGTGCGATCCCGGCACGCGAATCGTTAGGCAATACTGTTCGGCCAACGTGATCTATGACATTTTACAGTATAGTAGTAAATAGTAATAGATTTTTAGGAGCGGTTTAATATTGGAGTCCAAAATTTATTTTGGACAAATTGCCCTGGAGCGAGTGCAACCCCAATGCCATTACAACAAAAAGCAAGTGTAGGGTGCGTCCCACGCACATTTTAGCGAGCGTCGGGTGCTAAGGCACATATATCGTGAACAAAATAAAATAAATAAATCAAGGTATTGAATTATGCGTAACGCCTGCTGCTTTCTCCATTTTGTTTTTAGCTGTTTACGAACGAACGAAAGGAAGAAGTTCTTAATTGCTCCAGCCTACAAACAAGAAAAAAAATATAGTCGATAAAAATATCTACATTTGTAGACATGTCTATAAAAAAGGTTATATAAATTTAGCTTGACTCAAATGACATTTTCGAGTATTTATTTTATGTACCGCGTTTTCAAGTGCTCTTGGCCACGTTTAACGTTGGGACTCAATGTGAGTCAGACATAGAGTTTGGAAAACGCTTGGGGTGGCGGTGTGGTGATGCCGGTTAAAAAGCTGTTAAAAAGTAACCCTAAGCCTTGTCCCGACGTTAGGAGGGATCAGCGAGGGGATAAAGGGCTGATTCTCCCTAGTCCACAATGTTGAAATGTAGACGTTTTTTATCTACATGTCGATATTTTTCGATGAAATTGTTATCTAAGTTCATAAGACGCAATATGTTCGTAGCCGGCCCTAACGAAGCCTAAATCTAAGCCACCGCCCCCACTAAAAAGACTAATAGTAGTTAAACCATTATTTTTTAATTGTGGCATTAGTAAATCGGGGTCTAATAATGGTGTATTTACTTCATGCACAGAATCAAGTAATCCTTGTTCCGCAGCAAGCTTTGATAAGCGAGATTCATGAGAAAGTTTTCTATACAACTCTCTTTTTTCATCAGTGAGCTTGGAATTTTTTTGAGCCATATTATATATT
>JALXAQ010000099.1 GCA_026991885.1 Thiotrichaceae bacterium | reverse complement strand
TTATTATAAGGAGTGATTATGTCTCATATTAAAACGTTGTTGAAACAAGTTGATTGTTTGAGTGTTGATGAACAGAAAGAATTATTAACCATTTTAAATAAAAAAATAACAAAACCGGAAGCGCCCAAAATACGTCGTAAGTGGCGCAGTATTCGTGGAACGGCACCTAATCTCTTAAAGGGAGAAGATGCTCAAGCATGGATATTGCGTCTAAGAAGTGGTGATGCCGCTTAGAGTCTCCTTTTTTACGTTACGCCAGCGCGATACAACGATATTTTTGCCCTCAGATGTTTTGGATACGGCGGAACGCCCAACATCTGAGGTCTTTATAGCTCGACATTTTTCTGAAAAACTATATCAGGACTGCAAGGCGTACCGTATCATGCCCGGAAATTCATTTAAGTGCTTTTCAATTTCTTCAAAATCGAACGTCTGGACAAATTCATACAAGTGTTCTCCATAAGAGCATAGCTGTGAAATATGATATTCTTGACCAATTCCATTGATTTTATGAGCAAATTTTTCTATTTCTTCCAAATCTAAGCCATCATGAATTTCTTCCCATTCTGACTGGCATTGTTTCAGTTTTTCTACAGGGATCTCTGAGATATCTGGCAAATTCTCATCATCAGCGGTTTCGGTGAAAGACTCAGCCACCTTGTGTTTTAAATAGCGTGATAATTCATTCAATAATTCTGATATGGAGACGGGCTTAAATAAATAACCATCAAAATAACCATCAAACCCATAAGCCTTGATTTCTGATTGTTCGGTCAATAAAGCTGAGGCGGTTAAAGCAATGACGGGTATCTGTTGAGTACTCTGATTGGTTTTCAACTTCAAGGTTGCCTCATAGCCATCCATAATAGGCATTATAATATCCATTAAAATGAGAGCAGGCTGATATTCTTCAGCAAACAATAAAGCACTCTGCCCCTCTTCGGCTTCAATCACCTCCAGATTGAATTGCTCTAAGCATTCTCGGAGCAAAACGCGGTTGGATTCAATATCATCTACAACCAGTACTCGCGCAGGTTCAAAGGAGAACGGCTTTAAATCAACAGCCTCATCCCTAGCAGGTAGCGCAAGCGTCTGAACCTCGACATCCCTTAAAATAATTTCAAACACGCTCCCTTGTTTTTCTTGGCTATAGACGCTAATCTGACCATTCATCATTTCGACCAATCGTTTGCTAATAGCGAGTCCCAAACCCGTGCCACCATATTTTCGGGTACTTTGCCCCTCCTGTTGTTGAAAAGCTTCAAAAATGGTCTCACGCTGATCTTCAGGAATACCGATGCCAGTATCTGCCACTTTAAAGATTAAGTCGACTTTGCCACTCGATTGAGCGTGTTTCTGGACACTCAATTTGATGCTGCCCTGTTCAGTAAACTTGATGGCATTACCGAGCAGATTAAGTAACACTTGCCTGAGCCGGATTTCATCCAGTACCAATGCTGGCGATAAGTCTTTATCAATTTCTACAATGAATTCTAGCTTTTTTTGGCTTAGATTAACGGCAAAAATCTGTTCTAATTCAGTGAAAATGAGACTCAGATTGATCGGCGCAGATTGAATCTCTAGCCGCCCCGCTTCAATTTTTGAGAGATCAAGTATATCATTAATCAAAGTTAGCAGCGTTTTCCCCGCCGTTTGAATTGAGGAGAGATAACTTTTGTGTTTTTTATCGGTAATCATTGAAGACAATAAATCCGAAAAACCGATGACGGCATTCAAGGGGGTGCGTATTTCATGGCTCATGTTGGCTATAAATTCGCTTTTGGCACGATTAGCAGCCTCAGCAGCCTTTTTGGCTTGTTTTAAGGCTTCATCTGCCCGCTTACGTTCAGTAATATTTTCAGCCACCTTGATGAAATGGGTAATATTATTTTCCGTATCTTTTATGGAAGAAATAGAGACGGATTCCCAATAAAGTGTCCCATCTTTTTTCTTGTTCTGAATCTCACCTCGCCACTCTTTGCCGGATAAAACGGTATCCCATAACGCCTTATAAAATTCTGTTGACTGCTGGCATGATTTTAGAATACCTGGATTTTTTCCAATCACTTGGGAAGCGGTATAACCAGTGATTTGGGTGAACTTGGGATTCACATATTCAATCTTGCCATGAATGTCTGTGATAACGAGGATACTTGGGCTTTGTTCAATGGCGAGAGATAGCTTACGGAGTTCTTCTTCCGCTTGTTTGCGCTGGGTAATATCTTCAATCATTGCCAAACAATAACTGGGCGTGTTGTCCTCATTATAAAAACACGAAGCCGTCACATTTCCCCAGAACAAGTGTCCGTTCTTTTTAACATATCGTTTCTCCATTTGGAAAGAGGGGCGTTCATGAGAGAGCATCTTCCCAATCTGTTCTCGACTCTTGGGCATATCCTCTGGATAGCTGATGTCGGCAACTGTCATATTGATCAATTCTTGTTGTGTATAGCCCAACATCTGGCAAAAAGTTTGATTGACTGTGAAAATATCACTCTCCACTGTGGTAATAAGCATACCAAGTGGTGCCTCCTCAAAGACTTTGCGAAACCGCTCTTCACTTTTTTGTATTCTCTTTTCCACCTGCCGGCGTTTGGTGACATCCTCAACCATTTCAATAGCAGCCACAACATTGCCTTTCGCGTCAAGGAGTGGCGTTGAGACGACTCGGTAGTTAAGAATCTGATTACCCACAGACTTGTCTATGATAGACTCATGTAATTTACCATCCTGTAATGTTTTGTGGCTAGGGCAATCATTACAAAGTGCCTTTAGCTGTTTATCGACGCATAACGGGTGTTCCTGCCCATCAGCATTAAGCTTTAAAATCCACTCGCGCATTTTACGGTTTAATTGAAGTATTTGCATTTGAGGGCTAATAAGCGCGATGCCGATCTCCAGACTATCAAGGATGTTGTCAAGCCTTGTCTGCGATTCTTGTAATGCCTGATTACGTTGAGCCAATTCAACGGTTCTTTCGGCTACGCTTGCAGAAAGCGCGTCACGATGCTCTCTCAACTCCTCTTCGGACTTTCTCAGGCGAGCCGCCATACTATCAAAGGCTCTTGAAAATTCCCCAATTTCATCTTTTCGCTCAATATTGACTTGATAATCCCAATTACCTGCTTTTATTTCTTGAACCTTTTTATGTAATCTCAAAATTGGGCGAGTGACAGTTTCGGTGAGAACAAGAGCGACTATAATATCAAATCCTAAAAGTAGGATAAGAAACCAAAACAGCATAGTAAGCAGTACGTCAACGGGTAGCAAATGTTCTTTGGCATCTCTTTCTGCCAGCAAGCACCAGTCCATGCCTTTAATGGTACGATGAGCCCCAATCACCATTTGACCACGATAATTTTCATAACGCTCTATTTCCTTTCCATCTGAAAACCATTCTTTCACTTTTTTTGAATTCACTTTAAAAAAAAGTGTGTCATCAACAAAGCGTGAAGGCGTTATCATATAACCCTCTTTATTGATGAGATATATTTCTCCTGTTTTTCCTAAGCCTGTTCTATCAGTGGTGATTTCATATAAATCTTCCTGGGCTTCTATATTGATAATTAGAATGCCGGCAAATTCACCCTTGACGACAATCGGTGCTGATATACTGAAAACGAGGGTGTTCGTCATCATGGAAATATGAATATCTCTGATATAAACCCCCTCTTTGCCATGCGTAAATATTTCTGCATTACCAGGCTTATCAATACCCAGGTGTCGATGACTGGATACCACGATCTCACCCTTTTTATCCAGCACTCTTATTCTGGAAAAAATTTTTTCAGATTGTATTAAAGCTTTGATTCTTTGATTGGCAGAATCAACGCTGTTCTTGTTCTGGTTTGTGACAACGTCTATAAAAGTCCTTTCAGTTGCCAGAATCTTCACAATTTCTTTATGCCTCTCTAAAAGCGTTTCAATATGACGCGCCCTCGATACGGCGACATCTTCTAAATGATTATAAATCTCCGTTTCAATCAGATTTTTTGAAAGGAGGGCACTAATGGTGATGGCTGCGATACCTGTTATTAATATCACCATTAAGATCAGGGTGGAAAATTTTGTTTGGATTTTCATTTTTACATTGAATAGACTGATTGTCCCTTTTTAATTGTATTAAGTACCTCACCCTGAATTTTAAGGTATTTTGGAGTCCAAAAAATTAAGGCCCTCAAAACTTAAAACCTTGAATCGCGGATTTTACGGATAACACGGATTACGCGGATTTAAAATCAAAGTCAAAACTGAAAGTGATAATAAGTGTTTTTATGTTTTTAATCCGTGTAATCAGAGTCATCCGTAAAATCCGTGATTCAAGGTTTTAATTCAACACCCCATCAATAGCCGCCATCAACTGTTTAAAACTCACTGGCTTACTCAAATACTCATTCACGCCCGCCTCCAAACAACGCTCCCTATCACCAGGCATCGCTAACGCCGTCAATGCAATAATCGGTGTCGCGCCAACTTCCGCCTTCGCCCGAATCCGACGAGTCGCTTCCAGTCCATCCAGACACGGCATTTGAATATCCATCAAGATCAAGTCTGGATGTTCTTCTATCGTTCTTTCAATCGCTTGTGTTCCATCGTATGCCAGAATGATTTGATAACCCTTGGCTTTTAAATAGTCAGACAGCGTTTCGAGGCTGGTGAGATTGTCATCGACTAATAAAATCAGTCCTGATGAGCTTGGGCTATCAGCTTGGGGTTCGGGACTGTTTTTCGGCACCTCGGTAATGGCTCGCAGAGGCAAGGAAACCACAAAACGGGTACCCTTGCCGACTTCACTTTTAACCGAAACGCTGCCGCCATGCAGTTCTGTCAAACGATAAACTAAGGATAAACCCAATCCGGTGCCCTCATAGGCGCGATTCAGCCCACTATCCACTTGCATAAAAGGTTTAAAGAGACGATCCATATCTTTTTCAGCGATACCAATGCCCGTATCCGAAACAATAAAGTTAACCACCCCCTGCTCAGCAGAGACTTCTAAATTGATTTGGCCTCCTTCAGGGGTAAATTTGACTGCATTACTCAATAAATTGAGTAGAATTTGCAGCAAGTAGCGTTCATCCGCCTGAATAATTGTCAACGCACTGTCGTAGTTCACCGACGTTTTGATACGCTTTTTCAGTGCCATCTCCTTAATGAGGCGCATACTAGCGTTACCAATCCCTTCGACCGAAACGGGGGTCATTTCTAACTCCAGTTTGCCCGCATCAATTTTTGCCAGATCAAGAATATCGTTAATCAGAGAGAGCAAATGACGACCACTTTCCTCAATGGTGCAGATAGATTTGGTTTGTTGTGGATTGAGAAAGCCGTAAATGCCCTCTTGTAGTATTTCAGACAAGCTCAAAATACCATTAAGCGGCGTGCGTAATTCATGGCTCATGTTAGCGAGAAATTCGTCCTTGAGACGTGCCGCGCGTGCGAGTTCGGCATTGGCAGCCGTTAATTCAGTCGTGCGCTCTTTAACGCGCTGGGCTAATGAGGTGCGTTCTTCGTACAATGCCTCTAATGCCCGTATCCGCCGCAATTCTGCCGAAGCGCGTGCGGCAAAAATTTGTAACATTGACTCGGTTTGTTTTTGACGAATCAGCGGCTTATCATCCATAATCGACATTAAACCAGCTATATTGCCCTTGGCATTAAAAAGTGGTGTACCTGAATAACTCTCAACCCCCATTTTGACAGACAAAGTATCAAGCGGAAAGCTTTGTTGAACCGCTTGGGGATAGGTGCATAACACTTGATTATTAATGACTTGTTCACAAGGCGAGTGGCGTACATCATATTCCACATTATCAACCAACTGGTTATCGCTAACAAAAAAAAGTGTTTTGATTTTATTAGGGGCATCCAGTTGACCGATAAAGGCATACTTGACTTGTAACGTTTTAGCAAGATGTTCAACCAATGACTTGAGAAAACTTGTCCCAATGTCCGCTGAGGCAACGCCATTAACGATATTTCCGAGAGTTTCCTCTGCTTGTTGACGTTCACTGATGTCACGGATAACACAAACTTCTTTGTACAATGGCTCGTTTTTTTTATGGAGTGCTCTGGTAAAATGTTCCGTGGCAAAAATCTCACCATCTTTCCGTTTCATCCTGAATTGAGTTTCAAAAAATCCTTTGTTTTCAAATTGTAACTTGAGGTTGCGCCTAAATTGCTGGTATAGTTCTTCGTTGACATGCAAGAAACTGGTTTTTTGGTTAATCAGTTCTTCTCGCTTATAGCCAAACATTAATTCAGTTGTTTGATTACAGTCCTCAATCTGCAAGGTGCGAGGATTAACAATCAGAACCGCTTCATTGAGACTAGAGAGCACTTTTTGCAACAAGTCGAGAGAATTCTGTCGGGCAAACTCTGCTTGTTTGCGCTCCGTGATGTCACTAATCATCCCTAGCGCACCCATGAATTCACCGTTGTCATCAAAAAATGGGTTGGCACTGATCAGTGTCCACAATTGTGAGCCATCCTTGCGACGAAATCGAAAATCAAATTGTTCTTTAATACCCTTTTTGCACTGTTCAAAATGTTGAATTGCCTCAAAACGAGTGTCTTCGTCAAACCAATCAAATAGAAAATTGCCCTGCATTTCTTCAAGGCTATAGCCCAACATATCTGCCAAACGTTGATTAATAAAAGTGGTTTTACCTTCAGCATCTAAAACACAAATGCCTTCTTGTGTTGTGTTTATAA
>JALXAQ010000098.1 GCA_026991885.1 Thiotrichaceae bacterium | reverse complement strand
TTATTGACGCATTATGAGAACAAGCTGCGTTTGCATAGCTATACCGTTGTGGCGGTTGGCTATGAACGCTTGCTGACTTGGGAATGGTGAGGGGCTGCTGGACGACATTGAACTGTCGGGTTATTGACATCGAAAATTTTTTGGACTATTCTTAGCATACACGATGGGGAGTCATTGAAAATGAATTTCGTCAATCCTAAAAACGATATTGCCTTCAAAAAGATTTTTGGTAACGAAAAAAAGAAAGAAATTCTCATTTCTTTTTTGAATGCGGTGTTAGATTTAAAAGGTGTCAAAGAAATTCAGACGCTTGAGATTTTAAATCCTTATCAAATTCCGCATGTTGTCGATTTAAAAGAAAGTAGCTTGGATGTGCGAGCGGTTGATAAACGCGGCGTCACTTTTCTTGTCGAAATGCAGGTTGAACGTAAACCCTTTTTACGGCAACGTTTTACTTTTTATGTCGCCAAAGCGTATTCGTCACAAATTGAAAAGGCGGTGGATTATCCTAAGTTAAACCAAGTCATTTTTATTGGCGTGTTTGATTTTAAAGAATTCAATAATGAACATTACTTGAGTCGTCACTTGGTTTTGAACTGTGAAACGCTTGAACAAGAATTGCGAGAGATTGAGTTTAATTTTATTGAATTGCCCAAGTTTACGAAAAAGGCATCCGAACTCAAAACCATTTTAGATAAATGGATTTACTTTATTAAACACGCTGAAGATTTAGAAGTTATTCCTGAACATGCTGATACTCAAGCGTTACAGACGGCTTATGATGTAGCAAGCCGCTTTCATTGGACAAAGCAAGAACTTGAGGTGATGGAATACTGGGAAATGCGTGAGCGAGCTGATCAGGAAAAGCGTCAGGCTGCATACGCTCAAGGCGAGAAAAAAGGGCGATTTGCTGAAAAACAAGAAATCGCTCGTAATTTGTTAGCCGAAGGTATCGAGCCAAGCAAAGTTGCTAAAATGACGGGGCTTTCCTCCGCTGATTTAACGGCTTTATAATGTATTGATGGAAGCGGTAAACCTGACATCATTCGGCAACGAATGCACGATCATATTAATGGTAGCATTGAACAATTCATCGCCTATTAAAGTAACGAAGTAATTTTAGAATTTTCAAAATAAAACCTTTTTAGTTCGATGGTTTATTCTGTTAATTCTAAAATTCTGAAACGAAGTAACGAAGTAAAATTCTGATTCAGACAATAAAAATGACTATATTGTTCACTACTGTAGATGAGATGGGATAGCGATGGACGATATTGATCACACAGTCTCTCTTTGAGCGCTTGAGTTTGTTCGTGTTTTTTTGACGACATATATATATTCTGTCATAATACCAAATGAGTGAAATGTGACAAACTAACTAAAAATTAGTTTATATAGTTTATATTATATACAGCGACTAGAAAAAATCCCTATGCTCTTTTTAAATGATTTTGCAATATTTGTTTTTATTTTTCTTGCTATGGCAATCATATTGGTCTTTTTGGGTGTAAAATCGGTTTCCCAAGGAGAACAATGGACGGTTGAACGCTTTGGTAAGTACACCAAAACCCTTGATCCGGGGCTACATCTTATTGTCCCAGCTGTTGATGTGATTAGCACAAAATTGAATATGATGGAAACCATCATAGATATTCCAGCGCAAAACGTTATCACACAAGACAACGCAATGGTACAGGTAGATGGAGTGGTTTTCTATCAAATCGTTAATGCCGCCCAAGCCGCTTATCAAATCAGAAATCTTGAAACCGGTATTGAAAATTTAGCAATCACCAATATCCGTAATGTCATTGGCTCAATGGTACTTGATGAGGCACTTTCTAAACGCGACGAGATTAATGCACAGTTGCTCCAAGTTATTGATGATGCGTCTCATCCTTGGGGCGTGAAAGTGCTACGTGTTGAAATTAAAGACATCGCACCACCTCAAGATTTGGTCGATGCGATGGCGCGGCAAATGAAAGCTGAGCGTGAAAAACGGGCGATCATTTTAGAAGCGCAGTCGTACAGACAGGCAGAAATTCTGCAAGCGGAAGGTGAAAAACAGGCGGTTATTTTGGAGGCCGATGCACGTAAAATAGCCGCTTTTCGTGATGCGGAAGCCAGAGAACGTTTTGCCCAAGCAGAAGCTAAAGCCACAGATATGATATCAGACGCGATAGAGAGTGGCGAAATACAAGCCGTCAATTATTTGATCGCTATTAAGTATATGGGCGCTGTGAATAATCTCGCGACCTCTGATAATACTAATCTTTTGCTAATGCCTTTAGAAACCTCTGGTATCATAGGTGCGATTGCCAGTCTTAAAGATATTATCAAAGGAAGTAAATAATTTAACATGGGGATGACTGATGGATTTTTTTCAACTGAGTTATTGGCACTGGTGGATGTTTGCCATCGCATTGTTAGTATTAGAATTCTTATCGATTGGCACTGTTGGGTCCTTCTTTTTATGGCCCGCTATTGCGGCGGTGGCGATTGGTT
The DNA here is from genome assembly GCA_026991885.1 of Thiotrichaceae bacterium. GTDB lineage: Bacteria > Pseudomonadota > Gammaproteobacteria > Beggiatoales > Beggiatoaceae > Thiomargarita. The sequence goes on along the minus strand of JALXAQ010000098.1, from coordinate 66,405 downwards.
TTCTCACGCTGTTATTTCCTATGCTCACTGTTGAGTATCAAATATTGATTTTGGCAATGGTTTCAGTTGTGAGTGTGGTGATTGGTCGTGCCTATCTGGGCAAGCATCCATTGAGTAGCGATGAACCTTATCTCAATCGGCGCGGTGCCGAATTGGTAGGACGTACCTTTCCTGTGAGTGAAGCTATCGTCAATGGCATGGGTAGAATCCGAGTTGATGATGGTAGTTGGCGCGTAGAAGGACCTGATTGTTCTGTTGGTACACCCGTTAAAGTCGTTGGTGCTGGTAGTGTCCGCCTCAAGGTTAAACCTGTCGTATAGGTAATAAAATAGGAATAAATTATGAATGATTGCGGAATAATTTCCATTAATTCTCAAAAAGCCTGGCAAAAGTTGCAAGACAATCCCAAAGCGGTGTTGATTGATGTACGTTCAGAAATGGAATTTTTATTTATAGGGCATCCCAAAGGGGCAATACATGTCCCTTGGATCGATGAACCTGACTGGGAGATCAACCCACATTTTGCAGCGGATGTGCGAAAATTGATGCTAGGTGGTGTTATATCCGACCATGAGAGTAAGGATTGCCAAATAGAGGCTGTCCCGGTCGTACTGATTTGTCGCAGTGGACGCCGCTCCTTAGAAGCGGGAAAAGTTTTAATCAAGAATGGCTTTAGCGAGGTTTACAACATCAGTGATGGATTTGAAGGTCCTTTAGATGCGGAACATCATCGTAGCACATTGGATGGATGGCGTTTTCATAATTTACCGTGGGAGCAGTGTTAATCAGTTTGTCGTGAGTACAACTAATGCCTCCGAGCTGAAATCCCGATACCATGACAGGGCAACCACAAGGGATTGCCCCTACAATATCAATCGCAGAGGGTAGGGGCAATCCTTTATGGTTGCCCCGATTGGACTCTAAACAATTATCACTCCTTAGCCAGAAGAGCGACTGAAACGACGACAGAAAACGACATCATGTTTTTCAAGACCAATATTTCATTCGCATTGAGTAGCTCATCGGCATTTTCAGAGGTATCTGATTTTAACTGAATGGCATCGAAAAACACATCCATAAAACGGGTCACTCTATCAAAGAAGGCTTCGTTAGCGTCAGGCATGACACTTTGCCAAAGTTTTGCAAATTTCCATTCTCCCCCTAGTGTATCGATGATTGCGAGTCCCTTAAACAAGTCGTTAGCACTATTGACCTCATTTTCAGAGATTTTCACGGTTTGGGAATTGACTATTTTGCCGTATTGTTTGAGGCGGTTTTCTAGGTAGTTATATAAAGGAGTATAGCTACTCTGTAAGCAAAGCGTCGCAAACAAAATACGCATTTTCTCATTGACTTGAACCACTTCGTTTGCTTTGAAAGCATCTTTTTTGATCAAAAGCAGTTTCAATAACTGCAAATGATTGAACAACTTTTTGACCCTGCGAGGGGTAAAACCGACTGATAAAGAGATGAGTTTGACATACAACGCCAGATCGCCTGCCTCGTGTACTATATCAAGCTCATGAAGCATTTTTTGACAAAATTTTTCAGCCTTGTACTGGCTCATCGGCATATTAACGGCGACTTGAATAATTTTCTCAAAAAAAAGACGACCTTTTAGTTCACTTTCTTTCTGGCCTTGCACAATAAGTTGGTAATCACAAGCCAAGACATATACACAGCCTTCAATCTCCAAAAACAGTTTGAGGGATTCTAAAAGTTCAATTGCTTTTTCAGGCATTAAGTGATCAATATCATCAATAAAAACAATAATACGATTAAGGTTTAATGCCTCACATTTTTCCTTAACCAGTTTGACTAATTCTAGCTGTAAATCCTCAATATATTGAGAGGGTTCTGTTGTCCCTTCCCCCGTCACATTGGCTAATTCATGCAAAGTCTTTTTAAGCTTGGATTCTTGCGTCTCTGCATTTGGACTTAGTTTTTCCAAATTATCAATAAAGCGAGATAAGAATGAAATAGTTATCTGATTCTCTAAATTGAATTGCGAAAATTGCCAGGTATTAAACCACAGAGTATGGATTTGATTTTGGGAATCAGCCTTCATTTTTTCTTCGAGCAGGTGCATCAGACTGCTTTTGCCACTTCCCCAATCACCTTGAATAGCAATCGTCATGGGTGTATCGGCAGATAGAATAAAGGCGCTCAAAGTTTCAGTGTAATCATTTAAATCCAAGCCATCATTTTGACTGATTTGAATGGGGACATCTTTTAGTCCCTTTGTTTCTAGCATATTATCGTTTGTCTCTCTTTTTAATTGCCCAACATCACCACCGCTAAGCCCAATAAGGCAATCCCCGTTGGCCATTTCCACATCCAGCGAATGACATCATCAGTGCGATAGCGACCAAATACATTTGTAATAGAAACGGCTAACAATACCACCGCAAACACTTTAGGCAAAAAAGTCAACCAATTTTCGCCACCGCCCAAAAATAGCGTCGTGTACAAAACGCCAACTGTATAAAGTTGAAAGCATTGCATCACAAACAAGGCGCCCATATATTTGCCGCCCATTTCAACCATGGGTCCTGTCGCAATTTCCGCTGGTGCTACATAAACCTCAAAAGGCTCTTTACCGAGCATGGCGTACATGGAGATAATGCCAGCAATGGCTAATAAGGGCATACTAAATAATCCCCAAGTGCCGCCTTGTTGTTGAATTTCAATGATTTGGACTAAATTAGTCGAACCATAACTGATGGCAGCCCCCGCGACGACAATGATAAAGGGTACATCATAAGCCAGCATGGATGAGAGGGCACGAGAAATACCGATAGAGCCGTTGGGGTTAGCACATTGACCGACACCTAAAGCCATGCCAAGCATTGGTACCATTAATAAATAGATTAAGACAATTAAATCGCCTTGGTGAGCTAAACCGTCCATGCCGGGTACGGGCAAAAATATTTCCGAGGCAATATAGCCGCCCAACAGCATCATAATGGCAATGTCGTGCATGTAACCATGCGAAATTTGTGTTTTTTTGGCATACAGCTTGATAATGTCATACAAGGGCTGGAAAAAAGGCGGACCAACGCGCCGCTCAATTTTTGCCCTCACGCGACGCATCATCAAAACTAACAACAGCCCCACCATAAAGGCAACTAGGGGCATTAAAGTCATGTCTAGCAATAACTCACCGAAATGTATTGTGTTGTTTTCCATATTATTACTTAAAACCATACTTGGTAACACGAAACTGTAAACTCTCCCCAAACAATTCAAAGTCTGCCCATAACACTATAGGCAATTCATCCGGAGAAGGTCTATAAACCAGACTTGGAATATGCAATTTCAAGTCTGAAGAGAGAGTAGCCGATTCACAATTTTTCGCCTTATTCTTAAGGCTGTAATCGCTAACCTTAAACAGTAAGTTTTCCCCCATCAGTGCTAAATCTGCTTGGAATACCAGCGGATTTTCTCTTGGAGAAGGGGTATAAACGAGGTTTGGAATATGTAGTTTCATATCGGCAGAGAGAGTTGCAAGTTCACAACTGTCAACCGAATTGATTCTAACAACAAAATTTCGTCCACCTGCCAAAGTAAAAGAGACCTCTTGACCAACATTACCCGATAAATTATTTATCCGCAGAGTATTAGGATCTTCAAATGTCATATCCAGTGACATACCCGCATAAAAACTATAATTGATTTGACCTAAATCAGGAAAATCAGAAGTGGGGGGGACATAAACCGCAAATGCTGAGGTATTCGGTGAAATTTCTATCACTTCACCCTTAGCTTGAACGGTGAATAAAGGCACATCCAGACTTTTAGTTTTAAAATGCCATTTCAGCGTCTTTGTCTCCGAGTATTTAACTTCTACCCGATAAGCCGTGTCCCACTCCAAACGTTCCAAGGGAAATAGCGCATATTGTAGCGCTGAAAATCTATCATTGGGATCAGTGCTTTCAGTTAAAAGCCGAGTCTTTTTTATTTCACGGTTATCCCGATAAAGCTTAAATTCGGTGACATTGACCGCATCGGTAAAATTCAGCGGATTAAATTGGATAGAAATCGGATAACCTGATACGGAATAATCTGGTAACGGATCAGGTCTTTCTTCAAAAAAAGCGGGGGGCACGTCATTATCGCCATCGGCTGGCCATAGCACTATGTTTGGATTATTGCCTTGCGCCGTGATAGCAACATTTTCAAAATCGCTTCCCTTAAGATTAATATTAGGCTCACAGACATTATAATAAAAGGAACCACTGCCAGAAAAGGGTGAACCTTGACAAAGCGCATTATACTCAGAATGGCCCAGTTCGTAGACATAGGCACTATGCTTTTTAGGCGCTGACACATGAGCAATACCAATACCCACTTCATTTTTAATGAAATCCAGAAAACTAAAACGATGGTAAATCCCACCCATGAGAGCATTAATGGAGTCGATACTGCTTTCCCCGTAATTATAGTAAGAAATGTTCTCTAATAGCAATAAACTGTGATAACCGGTGAAAGTTGTTCGCTCCTTTAACCTAACACCAGTAAATCCGGGCAGTTCTTCGGATTCATAATGACCTGTGAGCAAATTATCGGCTAAATAATTAGCATGATTGAAGGCAGCGGTTTCAAGTTGCGGGTTTTGTGACAATTCGTTCATGCCGGCTCGAACTCTCACTTGGTTCAAATAGGTGTAGGCTTGATTTAAATCTTCACTGTCAAAGACACCAGCGTGGCTTATGCCCACAGTCAAGATAGATAGTAATAAAGTGAAAGTCAGTTTCATTTTTTTTTATCCTATAAAAAAATAAATTAATCAGGAGTGCAAAGCATTGCATTGCACTGAGTAATCGCTAAATTATAGACAAGTACCTTGTCAATGTTGTTTTGTAGGGTGGGTCCTACGCACCACTGATGCCACGGTGCGTAGGACGCACCCTACCCGACAATAGAAACTTGATAATGTACTAGGTTTATGTCTATTTTCAGGTTTTAATCGGATAAGTGGTAGACTTTCACAGATAAAAGGGTATATTTATTAAAAATACCATGCCAACTCTAACTGCACAAAATCCTCATGGCGAAAACCATAAGCCAGATCATCAATTGGTATATCAGAATAAATATAAACATCTAAACTCAATTTCCAACTATCACCCAAACGACGGCTCGCTTCAACAAGATAGGAACGAGCACTGCTATCGAGATCAAAAACAGCCCCGGCTAACAATTCCGTGCTTTGGGCATCATTGAGGGCTAAACGCATACCGAGCATCAAATCATTTTCAAAAGGAGTCATCGCATTATCATGGCGATCATCAAACAAATATTCCGTCAACACACCAAGATCAGCGTCCGTATCAAAAACACCTACAAAGGTATATTCAAACCCCCCCGTCAATGCTGTAAAGCGTCCATCTTGATCAGTGCGGGAAATCATTTCCAGTTTCCACAACATATCCTCTCTGGTGAGCTGTAAATCAAGACCCGTTTGCTCAATTTGTTCATAATAAGGTATTAAAACAAATCCACCTCTCTCATCCCTCCCGGGGAGCAAACGAGGCGCACGACTGGTGCCAGAAAAGTGAGAGAGACCAATATCCCAATCACCCAACATCTGTTCCCAGCGCATCGCCCAATCAACATGTTTTTCTTTTGCCCCAGATTCATAGCGACTTTGATCCATATCAATCGGAATGCCACCACCAAACAAGCGCCCTTTACGTCCCGGGAAAGTCCTTTCACGAAAACCGGGTAATAAAAAAAAATTCACCGTCCCCCAATCACGAATCAAAGCCAAATTGATCATAGGCTGGCCCAATTTTTCCTCAGTATCAGGATGCTCTACCAAATCAGTTTGATTAATAATATCCACCAAATGCTGAGATTCAGTGACACCCCAAAAAAGTTTGCGAATACCCACCCTCAATTCCCAATTCTCTGCTGCCTTGAGCCAAGTCAATTCACGAATATCAAAATGGCTACGCTCCGAATCATGCTGATCAAGGCGCACAAAGGGGACAAAGGTGAAAGATTGGTCGCCATCATCCCATTCGTGATGGTATTCAGCCTGTGCCGATAAAGCGATATTAACATTTTCATATTGATCAATGGAAAGGGGAGATTGTGGAAAATAGCGCAACTCGCCCGCGATATAGCCTGACCATTCGCCAGCTTGGACATTCAAGCTCAAACAAAGTATTATCAATAAAAAAATTAATTGTTTTAACATATCTAGTTGAGGAGTCCAAAATTTATTTTGGAAAAAAATGAAAAAAAAAGCTTGACTCGCATCAAATAACACCCTATAATGCGCTCCACCTTTTTTAAGGGGCTATAGCTCAGTTGGGAGAGCGCTTGAATGGCATTCAAGAGGTCGGCGGTTCGACCCCGCCTAGCTCCACCATTTTTGTCCCCATCGTCTAGACGGCCTAGGACACCGCCCTTTCACGGCGACAACAGGGGTTCGAATCCCCTTGGGGACGATAATTTTTCCTACCCAATGAACACAAATCCAGTTATAATTGAGCCACCTGGCTCAGCCACCGCCAGTATCATTTGGTTGCACGGATTAGGTGCAAATGGACATGATTTCGAGCCAATTGTCCCAACATTACCAGAAAATCTCACCCGCCACACCCGCTTTATTTTTCCCCATGCCCCACAACGTCCCATTACCATTAATAGTGGTATGATCATGCCCGCTTGGTACGATATTTATGGTATGGACTTAACATCTCAGCAAGATGCCCAAGGCATACAAAACTCAGAACAAATTCTTTGTCACTACATAGCCCAAGAAATTGAAAGCGGTATTGATGCCAAGCGCATTATTTTAGCAGGATTTTCCCAAGGCGGCGTGATTGCCTTGCAAACAGGCTTGCGATATCCGCAGACACTCGCCGGCATTATGGCACTCTCTAGCTACTTACCCTTAGCCGACACAGTGGAAAAGGAAATCCACGCTGCCAATCGTCAAACCCCCATTTTTATGGCGCACGGACAAATTGATCAAGTCATTTTATTCAGCCACGGAGAACGCAGCCGCACCAAATTGGAAAAACTTGGCTATCGTATTGAATGGCATAGTTATAATATGGAGCACAACGTGAGCCCCGAAGAAATTGTCGATATTAGCCACTGGTTGAGTGCGCGTCTACCCCATCATCCTAAATAAATAATTTCTATGGAACACATCAAAAAACCCATCCGCAAAGCTGTTTTTCCCGTTGCAGGCTTAGGGACACGATTTTTACCCGCCACCAAAGCCAGTCCCAAAGAAATGTTACCCATTGTGGACAAACCTTTAATTCAATATGCCGCTGAAGAAGCCCTCGCTGCCGGTATCGAACAACTGATTTTTGTCACCAGTAGCAGTAAACGTGCTATAGAAGACCATTTTGATAAAAACCAAGAACTGGAAGACGAATTAGATGAGCGCGGTAAATATGATTTGCTCGCAATGGTAAAACATATCGTGCCCGAAGGTGTCTCGTGTATTTATATCCGCCAACCTGAAGCATTAGGACTCGGTCATGCCGTGCTATGTGCCAAACCCGTTGTAGGTGATGAACCCTTTGCCGTCATTTTGGCAGACGACTTGATTGATGGATTTGAACAAACTTGTTTATCACAAATGGTCAATATTTATAAAGAACAGCAGTGTAGCGTGATTGGCATTGAGGAAATTAAAGCCGCCGAAACCGAGAAATACGGTATTATCAAACCTGAAGTTTTTTATGAAAATGTGTGGAAAATAAAGAATATTGTGGAGAAACCAACACCCGATAAAGCCCCTTCCACACTGGCCGTTGTGGGGCGCTATTTGCTCACACCAGCGATTTTCAGCCATCTTGAAAAAATTAAAAAAGGTGCCGGCGACGAAATTCAACTCACCGATGCCATTGCCCGCTTGTTAGCGAAAGAACAAGTGTTAGGATTTCAATTTAATGGCATACGTTATGACTGTGGCAGTAAACTGGGTTATCTGGAAGCGACCATTGATTATGCCTTACAACATTCCAATTTGCGCGAAGCCTTTAAAAAACACTTGCAAAAGGTTTGTCAAAAAAATTGTTTTTGAAATTTTAACGACAGGGATTAGATATAAGCAGGGATAAGTCAAAACACTTTAGCCCCTCAATCGGTTTTGACTTATCCCTGCTAATAATTAATCCCTGTAGTTGTTTAGTTTCGCTACCAATCAATCTCCGTTTGCCCCCAATCTTGAAGATATTGATTAGCTTGACTAAAATGCTTATTGCCAAAAAATTGCTTGGCTGAAAACGGCGACGGATGGGCAGATTTCAAAATCAGATGTTTATTTTCATCAACAATTTGCCCCTTTTTATGAGCATAATTTCCCCAAAGCAAAAAGACCACATGCTCTTTCTCTTCAGAAATTAAATGAATCACACTATCGGTAAATTGCTCCCAGCCCTTATTTCTGTGCGAAGCCGCTTGACCAGCTCTAACGGTCAAAATCGCATTCAGCAATAGCACGCCTTGCTCCGCCCACCGTTCTAAATTGCCCGAAGAGGGTATCTCTTTCCCCAAATCCGTTTGAATTTCCTTAAAAATATTTTTCAAGGATGGCGGACTTTTCACACCCTCATTCACAGAAAAACAAAGTCCATTCGCTTGCCCCTCACCATGATAAGGGTCTTGTCCAATGATGACAACTTTTACCTCTTCAAAAGAACATTTCTCAAACGCATTAAAAATAAAAGAATCAGTTGGATAAATCGTATGGTTCCTCACTTCTTCATTAAGAAAAGTCGCCAAATTTTGAAAATACGCTTTGTAAAACTCAGCATTTAATTTGTTTTTCCAAGACTGAGCGAATTGTGCTTGTATATTTATCATAAGGTTTAAAAACATTCTAAAAAAGAAAGAAAAAGTAGGGAGAAGTGCTAGCATTACACACCGCCACTACTATGAACTAATTCATAATACCACTTTTCCAATTCTTTTTTATGTTCCAACTCCTCATTAGCGAGAAAACGGAATAAATCATGAATAGGACCAGGTGGCGTTTCTTTTGCTAGGCTATCGTATTGCTGCATAGCAACTTGTTCCCGTCCCAACGCATATTGCAAGATCGCCTGATCATCCCTAAAATCATCTGGTAACACTATATAATCAGAAAAGCGGTGATCACTAGGCGGAACTTTGAGCAAATCGGCTATGTGATTTTCCAAATCTGGGTGCTTGCTCAATGTTTGGAATAAATCCAGATGATATTGTTCCTCCTTCGCCAAATCTTGCACCAAGGGTCGCAAACGTTTACTGACTTTGAGTGTGTTATAAAAATTGAAAGCACTCTGCTCAAAAGCAATCGCCTTTTTTAATATCTCACCTATCGTGACCATTTCCTTGAGGCTTTTGTAATCTTCTCCTTTTTCTATCTGTTTTTCTGCCAGCATAATAGATTACCTACTTGATTGATAAAGACTGATGAATACTATCCGCCACGCGATGCCCTGCCGCAATAGCATGAATCACATCAGGACCTTCTACCACATCCCCCGCTGCCCAGAGCCAAGCTTCTGAAGTACACCCACCCTGATTGATAACAGGACGGCCTCGCTTATCCCATTCCAAGCGTTCCGTCAACTCATCGCCTAAAAAGTCCAACTGCGGAGCTTGACCGATAGCTTCTACTACCATGTCCGCCTCATGGAATATAAGATCGCTGTCGTCATACTTAGGATGAAAACGGCCTCGTTCATCAAAGATGGAAATACAACGGACGGTTTCTAAACCCATTAAAGTCCCCTCTTTGACCACACAACGACGCGGACCTCGGCTACTAAATAGTTGAAGTTCCTCTTCATTAGCCTCTTTAACTTCAACGGGATCAGCAAGCATATTTTCACGATCTTCCAAGGCGGTTATCACAACTTTGACTTCACCAAACAGCTTGCGCTGCAAACGTGCGAGACTACGGGCAATATCAAAAGCCACATTGCCACCGCCTATGACGACAATTTTTGTCTTCACCTCAATTTTTTCATTTAAACTGAGCCGCCGCAACAAATCAATGGCAGAATAGACCTGAGGATGATCGGTGCCCTGCACCCGCGTCGAGCGTCCCCCATGCAAGCCGATAGCGATCAGCGTTGCATCAAAATCATTTTCCAAATCTGCCATTGTCATCTCATGACCGATATGGACATTACAACGAATATCAACACCCATTGACTGAATCACATCAATATCTTCATCAATTTTATCATAAGGCAGACGATATTCGGGGATACCATAACGCATCATGCCGCCCGGTTTCTCAAGCGCCTCAAAAATCGTCACGGCATGACCTTCACGCGCTAAATCGTAGGCAGCTGTCAAACCGGCGGGACCTGAGCCGACAATGGCAACCTTTTTGCCAGTTTCAGTCGTATTGCGCCCTTTTGAGGCAATTTGCTTAATGCGCTCATGGGAAACCTTGTCCATCGCATAGCGTTTTAACCAACGAATACTAATCGCTTCACCCCGCCGCCCAATTGAACAAGCCGTTTCGCAGCGATGCGTACAAACGCGCCCACACACATTGGCTAAAGGATTAGTCCGATAAATTTGTTGCACCGCCTCTTCCAGTTCGCCTGCCCAGATAGCGCGGATATATTCGGGTGCGTGCATATGAGTCGGACAAGCATCATGGCACATACCGCACTGAATGCAACGAGAAGCCTCCAACAATGCCGTCTGATCATCAAAACCTTGGACAATTTCGACAAATGAATCTTGCCGCTCTTTAGCCGTTAATTCTGGCATAGACTGACGTTTTAAATCGAGCAAATCGGAGTCGCTCGATTTTGCCCAACCTTTAGGAAAGCCCAAACCGTGCATCCCTTTTTCGTCAGGGAGAATAAAAAACCTATTCAAATCAAGGCCGATATGGACATATTCCCGTGACAGTGCCAGCGAACCGGTAGGACAAACATCGACACACAAGGCACACCAACAACAACGCCCATAATCAATTGCGGGGCGGCGTGGTTTAATACCCTTTATCGGTTCACTGGACAAATCCTTAATATCCACCATGCGAATAGCGTAATTATCACAAATAGTCGCACACGTTCCACAACCAATACATTTTTCCCAATCATTGATATGAAAACCGCGATAATTGGGTGCGGCGGGACGCGGCGCAATGGGAAGCGTCACAGACTCTCGCCCAAGAAAACTTAAAGCTTTTAGAGGTGCTAATAGACTTTTCATAATTTATTTAGAAGCTTGCGAAAACACTAAAAACTCTTTGAGCATATTTTCCAGATAACTCAAATCAGGCAACAAAGCCGTTTCAGTCTTATCTACTTTTACCTTGAAAACCACACCAGTGCCTACATTAGCACTTGGGTTGCTTAAAGTTTCCTCGCTCACAGTTAGGGTGCGTGGCACCTCGCTAGAGAGAAAAGCGTAAAATGGCATCGTTTGGGTAGATTCCAAACCATACAAAATCACGGTGCTATATTTTTTGACAGAACTCGCAACGGGTAGCGATAAAGCCTCTTCGATTGACAGTAATGGAACACGTTGATGACGCCAATTGATAATGCCTAACATCCAATTAGGTTGTTTGTCAGAGACAGAATCCGGTTCGCTATAAGGGGATACCTCTGCAACCACAGCACTTGGTATTAGTATCTGCCCAGCACCAAGAGGTGCTAAAAGGCAACGTACAGTCGCATGATTATTTAGCATTTTTTTTAAATTAATTTCCCAATAAAGCATTAATATTTTCAAGCAAAACACTCTCTTTATAAGGTTTGCCCAAAAAACGGTTGACCCCTATTTTTTCAGCTTTCTCCTGATGCTTCGCTCCCATGCGTGTAGTAATCATAATGATGGGCAGATCTTTCCAATCCTGATTATTACGCACGAGTGTGCCTAATTCGTAGCCATCCATACGCGGCATTTCCACATCAAGTAGTATTAAATCAGGGATATTTTCCCGCAATTGAGCCACCGCATCAAGACCATCTTTGGCCGTTATCACCTCCATACCATGCCGTTTTAGTAAATTCGTCGTCACCTTACGTACCGTAATCGAATCATCTACCACCATAACAGTCTTCACAACCGGTTTTTCTGGCTGAACGATTGCATCGCGTTGGGAAGAAATAGATTGTAGTGTGCTCTCTTCACGAACGGTTATAGGCATATCTAAAACCAGGACCACCCGTCCATCGCCAAGAATAGTTGCACCGGCTATCCAACGAATGGCATCAATTTGGGGACCAACCGGTTTGACGACAATTTCTTTACTGCCTTCAATCGCATCAACCAATAAAGCCACCCGACGGTCTCCAACATGGACTAATAGGGTCGGTATTAATGGACTATCTACTGATGCGACCTGACCAAAACCTAATAGTTCACCCAGATGAAAGACGCGATATTTCTGGTCCATGTATTTGTAATAACGCACTGCATCACCTAAAACCTCAGAACGAGGGGCACGCATGACAGCATCCAAATAATTGATGGGTACCGCCATCGTTTCTTCTCCAATCTGCACCAACAGTGCTTGAGTAATGGTTAAAGACAACGGTAAACGGATTTCAAAGGTCGTACCTTCACCTGTTTTCGATTGAATCTGCAAACTACCACTTAACTTTTTAATATCCGTATTGACAATATCCATACCGACACCTCGTCCTTGGCTTTGAGTCAGCTTTTTAGCCGTTGTGAAGCCAGGTTTAAGAATCAGCTGCATTAGTTCATGATCATTCACCACAGTATCTGCTTGAATTAAGCCACGCTCTTCTGCTTTCTGACGAATCGCGGGCAAATTTAAACCCGCACCGTCATCAGTGAGTTTAATGATAAGTTCCGCGCCTTCCCTCGAAATATCTAGCGTAATGTTAGCAACGCTAGATTTTCCCGTTTTTTGGCGAGTTTTAGCCTCTTCAATGCCGTGCCCTATAGCATTTCTGAGCAGGTGTTCAAGGGGGGTGACAACGCCCTCAAGGACTGTTCTCTCAAATTCGATATTTTCCCCATTGATAATGAATTTTACCTGTTTCTTTTGTTCTCTCACCTCTCCTCGAACAATCCGTTGTAAACGGGGAGAAATTTTAGAAAAGGGTATCATACGAGTACGCATGATACCATCCTGTAATTCAGCCCCTATACGGCTTTGTTGAACTAACAAGGAATCGCTTTGCCGTGTCAATGTTTTAAGATAATCTTGAATGCTCACCAAGTCATCAACGCTTTCCGTCAGGCTACGTGATAATTGTTGGATAACAGAAAAGCGATCCAACTCAAGCGGATCAAATTCTTTATTATCATCCTCAAAATGGGAAAGAATTTGAGCTTCAGTCTCGATTTCCAAACGTCGTAATTGCTCGCGTAAACGTACTACTGTTTGTTCCATTTCTACCAAATTGTTTTTAAATTCTCCCTGCGGTTGTTCCATGTGAGCACGGGAAATAGACAACTCGCCTGCCAAATTCGTGAGTTTATCAATCAATGTCGCTTTGACACGGATTCGTTCATCGGCACTGTCGGCTGCTGCCGCTTCATTTTGTTCTTGAATGACTTGAGGCACATCAGTCTTTTTTTGAGGGGCATCAAATGTATTTTTGCTCTCATCCTCCCCTTTAGCTGCCGCATTGATTTGCTTAATCAAATCCGTGGGTATGTCCAAAACGATATGATTGCGTACCGCCTCTAACATGGCCGCCAATTCATCTACGCTACTTTGCACAATTTCTTGTAGCCTATTATTGGGTTGGGCGGTACCCTCAACAATTCGTTTCAGCACATCTTCCAGATGGTGACTCAAATCGCCCACAAGGGCAATGCCCACCATGCGAGCCCCCCCTTTTAGGGTATGCAGTTCTCGTTGCAATTCTTTCATCAACTGCATATTATTAGGTGCGGCGATCCAACGTTCTAGCATAGATTGCGTTTTTTCAATGATTTCATCAGCTTCTTCAAGAAATATGGCCTTGAGTTCATCATCGGGTGCTTCTTCCTCTGCGGTGCTATCAATATCAATGGGTACATTGGTTTCAAGATTTTTAAAAGGTTCAACTTCTTCCGTTTCAGGTTCTTTAATGGGGAGGGACTCCACTTCGGGTTCTTCTGGTAACTCCAAAGCCTCCACTTCAATTTCGTCTGGAAAATCCAGACCCTCCATATCAAAATCCCCTTTGGATAAGTCTAGTTCAGTTTTACCCAACTCCAAAGGCTCTAATGATAATTCCTGTTTTTTGTCGTCAGGGTGCGTTAAATAATATGCTTTTGAAATGAACAGAACCACTTCATCAGGTGGAGGTTGATCGTGTTGAAACTGCTCAAGCAGGCTTGGTAACACTTTTTCAACTTGCTCAATAAGCGACAACATCTCATTATTTCTCGATAGGCTGCCATCAATGATTTTATTGAGCATATCTTCAAAGTACCAGCCTAATTCTCCAATGACTGTAGCGCCCACTAATCGCCCACTACCTTTCAGGGTATGAAAACTGCGCCGTAACTCTTTTAGGGACTCAGAATTCGCCGGCTCATTTTTCCAAATTTTAAAATGGGTGATAATATTTTCAATAATTTCCCCAACTTCTTCAACAAAAATTTCCAGAATTTCTTCATCTAATTCTGAGATATGAATTTGTTTTGGAATATCAATTAATTGCATATTATTTTCTCAGTTGAGACGCTTGCGAAATGAAGAGAACCATTTCATCAGATATTGATTGATTGTATTGAAAATGTTTAAGCATGCTTGGCAGCATTGTTTCAACTTGTTCCATCAGCGACAATATATCATTATTGATTGACAGTTTGCCATCAATAACCTTATTCAGCATCTCTTCAAAGTGCAAACCTAGTGCTCCAATCAGTGTCGCACCCACTAACCCCCCATTGCCTTTTAGGGTATGAAAACTGCGTAGTAAGTTTTTTATAGATTCTAAATCAGCGGGATTATTTTTCAAAATCTTAAAGTGGGTGACAATTTCTTGATTAATTTCCCCAATTTCTTCAATAAAAGCTTCAAGAATTTCTTCGTCTAATTCGCTGCTAGGTGTTTGTTCTGGAATGTCAATCAATTGCATGTCAGTTATCCGTTATCAATTTTTTCAATGTATCCTTTGCATCATCTGGGAACAAGAAAAATGTTTACTGATGACTGAGTTTTGACAAATGATAACTGATAACTGATAAAAGTGCCTCTGCCTCCATGGGATTACCCGCAAGTGTGTCCAAATAGAGTTCAATACCAATCAACACATCCGCCAAAGCTTGAAGCTTCTCTTCTTCCGGTGTCGTGCTTTCTTCAAGAAATACCCGTTCAATGTATTGATGACATTGTATTAACAGTTGAGCCGCCTGTTCATGAGATGAAATGGATAAAAAACCTTCCACATCTTTAAGACGTTCAGGGACTTTTAACAAATTTTCATCATCTGGTCTGCCAGTCTCAAGAAAAGTGACTAAAGCTTGAATTATTTCAGCCAATTCCTTGGTCGCAAAATCAACCGCCTCATTTAGCACAATGCCAAACTGTGGTGTGTGAGAAAATTCGGTATCAGGAGACAAGTGTTGTCTTGCATGCACACCCTGTACTGCTAATATATCAACAGCAGCATCAATTTTTAACAAGGCATTAGCAATTTCAAGTAGAGTTGAAAACTCAGGAATCTTAACTCCTTCAGTGATATCAAGTATTAGCTTTGCCTGTGTTTGCATAGATTGACTTTGTTGCGTCAGTCCCAGCAATTCTAAGGTATTAGCCATGTGATTCAACTTTTCTACTAATGGGCTCAGTTCTGTGACGGAAGGATTCTCAGCCCGATTAAATATATCTAAGGTTTCTTCTACCCGGACAAAATCATCCTTGAGCAGGAGCACGACTTGTCCCATTAACTCAATATTTGGCCCCGCTAATATCAATTTAGCCGCTGCTATTGTGCTTTCAGAGGGAACATAATCATTCAGTTGAAAAGTGGTTTTAACAGCTGTGATCTGTGTTCCATTAGAGCGGGCATGTGCGGCAAAGTAAAGCAAGTTGGTTAATAAGGTTTTAGGGGGCTCTGCGCGTAAGGCCGTCTTCCCATGTTGGACAAGATGATTTATCAGGGTATCTAATTGTTTCAATAGGTTAAAAATAGATTTATTAATTTCAAGTCCTTTTTGCAGCAAAGCTTCCACAATAGCCTCGGTTACCCACCAGACTTTGCTCACGGGACTATTTCCGGTCACTTGTTGCAAACGCTGCATCACAGTGTGGATAAATTTCAATCCCACCGTTGGTTGCTTAGGTGTTTTAACGATTGTCGCTAATCCTTTTTGATAAGCCACCCGCATTTTTTGCATATATTCTTTGAGTTTATCATTTGACAAGCTCACGGTCTTTGGATGAGGTATTGCTATTGATAAATCGGGCGTAAATAAATGATTAGCTGCCAATGGTGTTTCTGAACGATAAGTTCGCAAGTCGTTCAGTAGTGGCAATAAAGCCAGGGGTATATCATGTTGGACAATCGCAAGATGATCCAAATAGTTAGGCAAGTGAATCAAAGCACGCATCAATAGAGCATAAGTTGTTTCATTATTTTCAATCGATCCGCTCTGCAAAGATTTAATACATAACTCAAGCTCTTGGACTAACAATACTGCCGTTTCCAATTCCAGTACCTTAAGTGCCCCTGATGTTTCATGCAGCCATAAGATACATTGTTCCAATAGTGTTGTCTCACTAGGATATTCTACAAACTGTTCCAATGTTTGGCGTGTTTGCTTAAGATTATCATCAATCGTTGTTTTTAGCCAAGTCAGGCCCGAATACTTCATATTTAGAATCTTTTTCAGTTCTCAAGTGTTCAGTACTACCGAATCATGACATTCAATTGAATATCATTTTATCAGTAGTCATCTAAAACTATTAAAGTGTATCTTTTTATTTAGATAGATAGATCATCAAAAAATCAGTTTGTTATTTCAACTGACCGATAACTGTTCAATAGCGAGCTGTGCATTTTCAGGCAAGGTAAAACCTTCCACAGACTTTTTCAATTCATTAGCCAACTCTGCTAAGCGTTCAATATTTCCGGCGGTTTCATTGGTCCCTGCGGATGTTTGGGTTGTAATTTCCTGAATAATCGTCATCGTGCCTGAAATATTTGAGGCGACAGCCGCTTGAGTCCGCGAAGACTGCGAAAAATTTTCAATTTTTCCCGCTAACTGCACCGATACTTTTTCAATTTCTGATAAAGCCTTCCCCCCTCTTTCGGCAATTGAGGCACCCTCAACAACCCTTCTGGTGCTGTCTTCCATTGCACTAATAGCCTCATTGGTATCGCCTTGAATGGTGTTCACTAAGGCGCCAATTTGTTTAGTCGCATCACCTGATCGCTCTGCTAAGCGCTGAATCTCATCAGCCACCACTGCAAAACCTCGCCCAGCTTCGCCTGCCATTGCCGCTTGAATCGCCGCATTCAAGGCCAAAATATTGGTTTGGTCAGCAATGTCATCAATCAGGCCAACAATTTCTCCAATTTGTTGTGCGCTTTCACCTAAGCGTTTAATCCGTTTAGAGGTTTCCTGAATCTGATCACGAATGGTATTCATTCCCACAATGGTTTCCCCCACGACGGTAGCACCTTGACTGGCAATTTCCACCGAATTTGTGGCAACATCCGCAGATTCTTTCGCATTCGCCGATATTGTTTTGATGGCAGTCGCCATTCCAATAATGGCTTGTCCAGCTTTGGCAATCTGCTGTGCTTGGCGTTCACTCGCCTTGGTCAACTGCCCTGCGGTTTTCCGCGTACTCTGTGCTGCTCCGGTGACTTGCACTGCCGTTCTGTTGATACTGATAACTAAATTTCGCAAAGCCTCAATCGAATAATTGATAGCGTCTGCTATAGCGCCTGTAAAATCTTCTGTTACCGTTGCATTCACTGTTAAATCCCCATCTGCCAAGTCAGAAATTTCACTCAGCAAGCGCAAAATGGCTTCCTGATTGCGTTGATTAGCAGCCTCAATTTCTGCCAATTGTTGTTCCATCTCCTGAGTACGCCCTTTGTTGAAGCGGATGATCAGATAAAGGAAGATCAGTAGCAAACAAAATACAATAACAGCCAAGCCATTACCCAAGCTTGATGAAATAAAACGCTGTTTAGAGGCATTGATATAAGCTTCTTGGAGCTTTTCTATACGATTCTCGATCAATGGATTGAGATTTTTAATCTCCTGTAAAGCCCCTTTCGCTTTATAGATTTCGTCTGAGTTATCTAGGAGAATTTTTTTGATCGGTTCCTCGAACAATACCAACATTTCTTCGATAATCGCTTGTGCTTCTGGTGAAGAGACTGGTTTTAGCTGCTTATCTGTGTCACTGCCTGACATTAAAACCGACAAGTTATGACCAAACTGACGGATAGCTTTTTCGTCGAAGTCATTGAGAAGATTGTGTTCAATGCGTTCAAGCCACAACAATTGTTGTGTTGCCAGAAAAATTTGATTTGGACTTGCTTTCGCGGATATCATCGTCTCAATTAGAGTCTTGTTTTTTTCAAACAGTTGGTCCATCACATCCGAGTTTTTATGGAGATGGGTTATCGTTTCTTGAGCCTCTAATAAATTCTGAAGACTGCTTTCCCTCTTCTCCCATAAATCCCTCAAATTCTTCAAGGCGGTGCTTGCCGAAGGCGGTGTCCCAGACATGCCGGAATCAGGATTACCGTTAGTCAATGTTTCCAATATATTTTTATACTCACTCTGAGCATTGCTTATGGTCTGAAAACCTAATTCATTACCTCTAGCCGCTTCTTGTGCCTGTTGAGTGATTTCTTGTGAAAGTAGACGTAGTTTGGTTACATAGTCTAAATACTCTTCATCATGTTGGTTGTCTTTGGCGACATGGAAAAGAGTGGCAATCATCAAGATAAATGAGAGCAGTAGTACGATAATAAAGATAACTAGCCAGGTAGTCGTACTCCATGTTTTGAAAAATTTCATTATTCAGTTACCGGTTAAAAGTAAGTTTAAAGTGCTGCTTTAAGAAATAAATCATTCTGAACAAGCTTCTCTATGTCAAATACCGTCCAAGTGATTTTATCGTCAATAAATAACCCATTGGAAAATGGGGCAATTCTAGCTACATTACAAGGTGTATTCGGGTCTTTGTCATGCTCCAGAAAAGCTTTGATGCCGATGACTTCATCAACCAGCAGTCCCGCCGTGAAACCTGCTTTGTTAATAATTAACATTCGTGTGTGATTGTTTATGGTGATGCTTTTGCCCCCTAAACAGTCGTTCAAATCAATCACGGGTAGTAGTGAGCCACGAATATTGGCTAAACCTTTAACCCATGATTTCGCACCAGGTACTCTAGCTAATCTATCGCTATAAGGGAGAATTTCGCGTATTTCCTGAATATGCGTGACTAAATAAGTCTTCCCAAGTCGAAAGCCAATACCTCGCCAAATTTTTTCAACATTCAATTGACGCGGTAATCCTTTCGCCCGTTGTTTTGTAAGCCGTTCAATGTCTTGTAGCCACTGAAAAGGCGATTCTATTAAGGTGTTTGCCATGCCAAAATTATTTCGCATCCATTACATAAGTTTTGATGACACTGAGTAAATCATCTTTCTTAAAAGGTTTCGTCATGTAATATTCAGCCCCAACAATTTTGCTACGGGCACGCTCAAACAAGCCATCTCTACTGGATAACATGACAATGGGAATTTTTTTAAATGCTGGATTATTCTTAATCAAAGCACAGGTTTGGTAGCCGTCAAGACGGGGCATCATAATATCGACAAAAATAATATTCGGTTTGGCTTCTATCACTTTTGATAAAGATTCAAAGCCATCGTTTGCCGTCGTGACTTCACAACCTGCTTTTTTTAAGAGTAGCTCGGCTGTCCGTCGAATGGTTTTACTGTCGTCTATAACGAGGACTTTAATGCCTTCAAAGTGTGTATCGGTACTCATAGTTTGATCTTCTCCTAATATACAAACAAAAACAAATAGTGGAGTGCAAAGCAGTGCTTTGCACAGAGCGAATTTCAATCTAGGTTACGCCTGACATAAGCTTGAGTGGCACTCAGCAACTCTTCTTTTGTAAAAGGCTTAGTCATATAATGCTCCGCCCCAACCATTCGACCACGGGCTCGTTCAAACACGCCATCTTTACCAGATAACATGACAATGGGAATTTTTTTTAATGTTTGATTATTCTTGAGCAAAGCACAAGTTTTGTAGCCATCAAGGCGGGGCATCATAACATCAACAAAAATAATATTTGGTTTGGTTTCTATCACTTTTGATAAAGATTCAAAACCATCGGTTGCCGTCGTGACTTCGCAGCCAGCTTTTTTTAAAATAGTCTCAGCTGTGCGCCGAATGGTTTTACTGTCATCAATAACCAGGACTTTAATGCCTTCAAAGTGGGTTTCAGTACTCATCTGTATTATGCTATAATTTTATTTTTAATTTCCAAGCAAAAAGGGCACATTATGGTAGATGTTACTCCACATCTTAGCACAGTATTGCATGCACCATTAGATCACCTACAAACTCATCTGCTGGCACACCAAGCTGACATTGAACGATGGTTACGTCTTCAGTGGCAAGATACGCCTGCTCCCTTTTATGCTTCTGTAGATTTGCGTAACGCTGGTTTTAAACTCGCCCCAGTTGATACTAATTTATTCCCGGCTGGATTTAACAATCTTAATGCAAGCAGCATACCGCTTGCTATACAAGCCGTGCAATCAGCGATTGAGCGCTTAAATATCAGTGCCCGTAACATTTTGCTGATACCAGAAAATCATACACGAAATCTATTTTATTTGGAAAGTGTCGCAACCTTACGTGATATTTTACAAAAAGCGGGCTATCAAGTGCGTATTGGCTCTCTGTTGCCCGATTTGCAAACACGGCAAGCGTTCACTCTCCCCTCAAAGCAAAGTTTGCTACTTGAACCTTTGATTAGAGACGATGATTGTCTCGTTGTCAAAGATTTTGTCCCTTGTTTAGTTTTACTTAATAATGATTTGTCTTTAGGACGACCGCCAATTCTTGAATATCTTCATCAACAAATTGTCCCCCCCTTACACGTTGGTTGGTCTAGCCGCTTGAAATCTAGCTATTTTAACATTTATAGTCAAGTTGCCAAAGAATTTTCTGAGCAAATCGATATCGATCCTTGGTTAATTGATCCACAATTTAGAAATTGTGGTGAAATTAACTTTATGAAAAAAGAGGGCTATGAGTGTTTAGCCGATAATGTCGATGCCTTATTAGGTGTTATACAGCGTAAATATAGTGAATATAATGTCCCTCACGAACCCTTTGTGATTGTAAAAGCCGATGCCGGCAGTTATGGTATGGGCGTGATGACGGTACACAATGGTGAGGAGATTCTCGCCCTTAATCGTAAACAACGCACACGTATGTCATCTACTAAAGAAGGGCAAAAAATAAGCCAAGTTATTTTGCAAGAGGGTGTGTACACTTTTGAGACTTGGGGACCAAAAAAAGCGGTGGCTGAACCTGTGGTATATATGATAGATCATTTTGTCGTGGGCGGCTTTTATCGTGTGCATACCACACGCGGCATTAATGAAAACCTAAATGCGCCCGGCATGCATTTTGAGCCCTTAGCTTTTATCAATTCTTGTATTACCCCTGATCAAAATATGGCTGTTGATGCTGATCCCAATCGCTTTTATGCTTATGGCGTTATTGCCCGTCTCGCTTTATTGGCGGCGGCTCGCGAGCTTAATTAATAGATAAAAAAACCAAAATGAATCAGATTGAAATTCTTGAGAAAAAAAACTGTTATGAAGGTTTTTTTAAATTAGTCCGCTACCGGCTCAAGCACACACTCTTTGCAGGGGGATGGAGCCGTGAATTATTGCGCGAAGTGCTTGAACGGGGCCATGCTGCCGCTGTTTTGCCTTATGATCCCATTCGTGATCAAGTGGTCATGATTGAGCAATTTCGCCCAGGGGCGATAGGACATGCTAATGGTGCTTGGCTATGGGAAATCGTCGCGGGTATTTTGGAGGCGGGAGAAACCCCTAGTGATGTGGTACACAGAGAAGCGGTAGAAGAAATGGGTTGTCCGGTGTCAGATATTATTCATATCTGTGATTTTTTCGTCAGTCCGGGCAGTACAAATGAAACAACGGCTTTATTTTGTGGGCGAGTCAATGCGACTCAGGCGGGTGGTATTCAGGGCATTGTGTCAGAAAATGAGGATATTCAAGTACATACTCTCTCATTTTCCACGGCTTTGGAGAGGTTGCAAACTGGCAAAATCCATTTTGCGCCCGCCATTATCGCGCTACAATGGTTGGCTTTACATCGTGATGAGGTGAGAGCGCGTTGGAGCTAGTACTCTTGACGTGTTGGAGTACAAAGCTTTAGCTTTGTACTGTCCAAAAAAAACCTTATTGCAAATGCAATTTTCTCAAAATTTTCTTAATCGTTTTGGCAGGCAAGGGTACATAACCATCTTTTTCTACCAGCTGTTGACCCGTCTTGGATAAGACCATTTTAATAAACTCCGCTTGCAAAGGAGGCAAGGGTTTATTTGGTGCCTTATTCACGTAGAGGTACAAAAATCTGGCCAAGGGATATTTGCCATTGAGAGCATTTTCTTTGGTGGCTGCTATAAATCCTTTGCGACGCTTTTTAGCCAAGGCCAAAGTTTTGACTCCAGAGGTTTTGTAGCCAACCCCAGAATATCCAATCCCATTAATCGAGCTAGTCACTGATTGTACGACAGAAGCGGAGCCCGGTTGCTCATTAACCGTGTTTTTGTAATCTCCTTTACAGAGTGCTTTCTTTTTAAAATAACCGTAAGTACCAGACACGGAATTACGACCATATAATTGAATCGCTCGGTTTTTCCACGCCCCTGTGAGTCCTACTTGACCCCAAGTACTAATATTTTCTTGAGCACCACATTTTCTGGTCGAAGAAAAAATGGCATCGACTTGTTGAATAGTTAAACCTTTCAGGGGATTATCCTTATGCACATAGACTGCCAGCGCGTCTATAGCAACAGGAATGACAGTCGGCTTGTAACCATATTTTTTCTCAAAAGCTTCGACTTCCTTATGTTTCATCTTGCGGCTCATGGGACCAAAGTTACTCGTCCCCTCTGTTAAAGCTGGGGGAGCGGTAGAAGAACCAGCGGCTTGTACCTGAATATTGACATTAGGATACAGACGTTTGTACGCTTCCGTCCAGAAAGTCATCAAATTAGCCAATGTATCTGAGCCAACACTTGATAAATTACCAGATACACCACTGGCTTTTTGGTAGTCAGGTAAGCTCTGGGCACTCGCTGTGAACAAAGTCGTTGCTGCTATTGCAGCGATGATTATTTTTTTCATTCAGAACTTAGGTTAGGTTTGGATTTAGGGCTATTAATATGCCTCAATAATATGACAAGCTGATGACAGCCATCTTGGACTGGACTCCTATTTTTTCTTTAGCATCAACGGGCGCATAGCATGTAGCAAATTTTGAAAAACATCTTTATGTAAATCTTCTTCATTAGCAAGCAAAACTTTAACATGTGCTCGCTGAGTGGGGGCGGTAAAACAAGCAGGGCAATTGTCGGCAATCACGGGCAATTGAGCCGTCTTTGCAAACTCAAGCGTTTGTCTCTCACGGACATAGACAAGCGGACGTATTACCCGCACATCACCAGTATTATTGGTATAATTTGCCTTCATGGTTTGTAAACGCCCACTATATAAGGCAGACATCAAAAAACTTTCGGCTAAATCATCGAGATGTTGCGCTAACGCTAACACATTATAATCTTGCTCACGGGCGATGCGATACATAATACCCCTTTTCATCCTAGCGCAATAGGCACAAAAAGATTTACCCTGTAAATGTTTTTGTGCCTCATCCATGATGGCTTGTGTCTCATAAAAATGCTGAATACCTAAGTCAGCTAAATAAGATTTAAGCGGCGAAGGATCAAAGCCTGGTATTTGTGGGTCCACCGTGAGAGCACTGAGTTCAAAAGGTATAGGCCCATAGCGTTGCAAATGCGCTAAAATTTGTAATAAAGATAAGGAATCTTTACCGCCAGAAATCCCTAATAATATTCGATCTCCAGCATTAATCATCGTATAATCAGCAATAGCACGCCCGACACGGCGCAAAAGTAATTTAGGCGGTTTTATTAAATAAGGCATAGTTTTTAATTGTACACATTTTATTTTGCTAGGATGTCCAAAATAAATTTTGGACTCCTTTAAACAGTTCAACTACTTAATTTAATTTTATGAGTTTCTTAAACGAGTTTGCAATATTTGTATTCATTTTTCTAGGGATGGCAATTGTATTGCTATTCTTGGGAGTCAAATCGGTTTCCCAAGGGGAGCAATGGACGGTTGAACGCTTTGGTAAATACACCAAAACCCTTGATCCAGGCTTACATCTGATCATCCCGGCTGTTGATGTGATTAGCCGAAAATTGAACATGAGGGAAACGGTGATGGACATTCCCGGGCAAAATGTTATCACAAAAGACAACGCCAGGGTACATGCAGATGGGGTTGTTTTCTATCAAATCGTTAATGCCGCGCAAGCCGCCTATCAAATTAGAAATTTTGAATCGGGTATTGAAAACTTAGCGATAAGTAATCTCCGTAGTGTCATTGGCTCAATGGTTCTCGATGAGGTACTTTCTAAACGCAATGTGATCAACGCACATTTGCTGAGAGTCATTGATAAGGCCTCTCAGGCTTGGGGCATCAAAATCTTACGTGTTGATATTAAAGACATCACACCACCTCCAGATTTAGTTGAGGCTATGGGACGGCAAATGAAGGCAGAGCGTGATAAACGTGCGGTTATCTTAGAGGCGGAAGGTTACCGACAAGCTGAAATTTTGCAAGCGGAAGGTGAAAAACAGGCGGTGATTTTAGAGGCCGAAGCGCGAAAAGATGCCGCTTTTCGTGATGCCGAAGCCAGAGAACGTTTTGGCCAAGCCGAAGCTAAAGCCATAAAGGCGATCTCAATCGCAGTAAACCATGGTAATTTGCAAGCGGTTAATTATTTGATAGCTATCAGGTATATGGGCTCTGTCAATCGGCTCGCCGCCTCTGAAAATCCCAAGCTGTTACTGATGCCTTTAGAAACGGCGGGTATCATAGGTTCCCTTGGCGGTATTAAAGATATTATCAAAAATGCGGCTTTTGCTAAAAAAATATAATTAATTTTTAAGTACTGAACCATGAATTTTATGACATTTTGTCTGAATCAGAATTTTCAGAATTTGAGAATTTTCAGAATAAATCTTGCTTGGTTTTTGGTTTTATTCTGTTAATTCTCAAATTTTGAAAATTCTGATTCAGACACAATAGGAGTCTTCTTAAATGACAAAAGCCATATTGATCTTACTGCTCACATTAAACACGGTACAGGCTGAATTATTGTCAACCTATACTTTTACGGATGCAATCGGAAACGAGGCAACATTTGAGCCTGATAATCAGCCCAACAATGGCACAGTTTCCGCGATCAATCGGGGAACGGGTTTAACGCCTAAAAAGGCTAAGGGCACTTTTAATGCTCAGAATTGGTCAACGGGTACACTCGATCTGACTGATTATTATTCATTGACAATCCAACCCAAATGCGGATTTGAAATGACATTATCCAGCTTAACACTTGATGAAAAGCGATCAAATAAGGGCATTCGCAATTGGTCAATTCGTTCAAGCCTAGATGATTTTACAACGGATTTAAAATCCTTTGATGTGCCAGATGATACCAATTTACGCAATGCTCAAACTGTCACATTCTCATTTGGTCATTTGACTAGCCCCGTTGAATTTAGAATTTATGGCTTCAATGCTGAGGCTGGCACAGGTACTTGGAGAATTGATAATGTGTACATTAATGGCAAGATCACGGGTAAAACGACAAAAATCCACACCATCCAAGGCAGCGGCACAAGGAGTCCTGAAATAGGCAATACGCATACCATTTCCGGAGTCGTCGTTGGAGACTTTCAAGATGAGACGCAATTAAAAGGATTTTTCGTTCAAGAAGAAGACAGTGATATTGATGATGATCCCACAACCTCAGAGGGCTTGTTTGTTTACAATCCAGGTGGTACTGATGTCAATGTAGGTGATCTGGTGCGCGTAACGGGTGAAGTTGAGGAATTCTACGCTTTCACAGAATTAAAAAACGTGAGCAAAGTAACGATTTGCAGTCGCGGCGCCAGTGTGACACCTGCACCCCTCAATCTACCTGTTGACAGTGATACCTATCTTGAACGCTACGAAGGCATGTTAGTCAATTTGCCACAAACATTGATTGTCACTGATAACTATAAATTAGGCCATTATGGTCAAATAAGCTTATCAAATGGCCGTTTGATGGCGCCAACCCATATCACTTCTCCGGGAAGCAATGCGAATAGACAACAAGCAGAAAACGATTTGAACCGCATTATTATTGATGATGGGAGTATAACCCGCAATCCTGATCCCATTCCCTATCCCGCCCCCAAACTCAGCGCGACGCATACGCTACGCTGTGGCGATACAGTAACGGGCGTGACTGGCGTGTTGAGTTATAGCTTTGGCAACTATCGTGTGCAGCCAACCAGCATACTAAACTTTGTTTCTGCTAACCCACGCACGGCAACACCACCCTCTGTCGGGGGAACGCTGAAGGTAGCCAGTTTCAATGTCTTAAACTACTTCAACGGATTTCCAACGGCACGCGGCGCAAAAACGGCCTCAGAATTTGTTCGCCAACGCGACAAAATCATCAGTGCTATTGTAGCCATGCAAGCCGATATCATTGGATTAATGGAAATAGAGAATGACGATTACGGTGCCAATAGTGCGATTGCCGATTTGGTCAATGGATTAAATGCCACCGCTAATACGACTTATGCTTTTATCAATCCTGGTTTTGCTCTCGGCACAGATAAGATCAAAGTAGCCCTCATCTACCGCGTTGAAACTGTCACCCCAATTGGCTTTGCTGCCACAACAACTGAACCACCATTTAACTCTCGCCGTCCCCCACTCGCGCAAACTTTCAAGGAAAATGCGACCGCTGAGCAAATCATTGTCGTCGTTAACCACTTCAAATCGAAAGGAAGTTGTCCAGGTGATAACAGTCTCAATGAAGATCAAAATGATGGACAAGCTTGTTGGAATGCCGAACGGGTTGAGGCTGCCAAGACATTGACGGCTTGGTTAGCGACAACCGGAGAGGATAATATTCTCATTTTAGGTGATCTGAATGCTTACGCCAAAGAAGACCCTATCACGGTGATTAAAAATGCGGGTTATACGGACTTACTTGCTGGCACAAATGCCTATTCGTATGTTTATCAAGGTCAAGCGGGAGCACTTGATCATGCCTTAGCCAGTGCGAGTTTAAGTGCTAAGGTAACGGGCATCACTGAATGGCATATCAATGCTGATGAGCCAGAAATAATTGATTACAAAGAAAAAAATAAGTCAGCGTCCCTGTACAATGCCGATCCTTTCCGAGCTTCTGATCACGATCCTTTGATTATTGGTTTGGACTTTGGACGTCCAAAATAAATTTGGCCGACTCCAGTTG
Organism: Thiotrichaceae bacterium; assembly: GCA_026991885.1. Taxonomy (GTDB): domain Bacteria; phylum Pseudomonadota; class Gammaproteobacteria; order Beggiatoales; family Beggiatoaceae; genus Thiomargarita. Next base: position 38,838 of record JALXAQ010000098.1, on the reverse strand, counting down.
GTGCGTGGGACGCACCCTACACTTGCTAATATTTCACTTTTTGCGTCTAAAAAAGGTTAACCATGAGAGCATTATCTATTCAACAAATGCGGACTGAATTGGGCAAACTGGATACTCTGCTCAACTTAGAAGGTCAACTTATCATTACTTTGCATGGTCAACCCATAGCCCGCGTATTACCTATGCAAGGCAAAAAACCTAAGCCTTCACATGCTGATTTACGCGCTCAGATGCCAAAACTTACCACACCGAGTGAACAATGGATTCGAGAAGATAGGGAGGAACGATAATGGCACTCACCTATCTTGATACCAGCGCACTCGCCAAATGGTACCTACGCTCCCTAGATGCCATGCACCTGAGTATTGGTCGTGATATTGGCGCAAGAGTGATTGTGACCGCAGATAGGGTCATGGTAGCAAGCGTAGTGTGCGTCCTACGCACGCTTGCTCTCGTTGTGCTTATTGTCTGACTCCTGTTGGATTGGGTTTGAGGAATTTCTTATGCCACAGTTATATCTCAACCGTAAAGATATAAAACATGACTTTAAAAAACTCATGCAAACAAGATTGAATCGTGATTTGTATCATAAACTGATGGATAATTTACCCGTTTCCATACGCGCTAAACTGGGTATATCTATTTGGGAAGGATTTGATCTGGTTAGGGTTGATGGAAGAGAAGCTGATAATATTTTTGAAATTGCGCTGGTATCAAAAACGGAAAAAAAAATCATTTATTACAATCAAGTCATTATTGTGAGTGATGTTTTTTTAAATGCTCGTCCAGCCACACAAATCTTATTGTGGCGAACTGTTGATCCTCAATATAAAGGATTAACGACGGGTTTAGCTGAAAAAATATTTTTTGAATATATTATTGAAACTTATGATATTATCATGAGTGATAACAGTCAAACAGAACAGGGGATGTTTTTTTGGCAAACGCGACTTTTGCAAGCGATTGATAAAGGATTGTTTGCCTATCTTTATGATTATTTAAAGGGGGGGTTACTCAAGCTCAATCGCCAAAGGCTTGAAGAACAGAATGAAAAAATATGGGGAGAAGAAGAAACTTATCAATACCAATTAGCGGTTATTTCTAAATTAGACATTATAGCGATTTAATGTAGATAATTTTTGTCTAGGCACTTATATGTGTTATTGGTGACAATAAGGCAAGGTCTAATTTTACCGGTTTCGGAACCTTCATTAGACTTGTCCGTCAATAAATTTTGAGACAATAAAAACAATTAGTTAAATCCCCAAAAACTTTTTGTTCGGACAAGTCTTATATATAAATCAGTATGAGGTATTATTTAATCGGCGTGAATCTGTGAGGGGCAGATTAACAAAACTAGACCTATCCTTTTTAATATGGCATAATGCTGACCCGTTTGATACATGAGTTTTTTAAATAAAGTATTAAATTCATGCACTTAGTTATTGATAGTACAGAAAGTACAGATTCTTTTTTAAAGGACTTAATTCGTCAAACTAAGCAATCTAAGGCGGAATTGATAACTCAGGCTTTTCAACTTGGTATTCGTCAATTATGGGAAAAACATATTCTTGATGATTATTTGTTAGGCAAAGTTTCCAGAAATGAAGCGATTAATTCTGTTGGTGGAGAGTTGGTTGAATTGGCAGAACATCAAGAAAAAGCGATGATGGAATAATGTATTTTGGAGTCCAAAGCTTTAGCAAGCGTAGGGTGCGTCCTACGCACCGTCCCTTGGCGTAAAAGGTGCGTGCGTAGGACGCACCCTACGCTTGAATCACGGATTTACTTCGTTACTTCGTTTGACGGATGACACGGATTACGCGGATTTAAAGTCAAAGTCAAAAGACGACTATTGTGTGTTTTCAGGTTTTTAATCCGTCTCATCCGTCAATTCTGCGATTCAAGGTTTTTAAATAATGGCAGGGCACGTAATCAACTAAATAGACATCATTATCGGAAATATAAAAGGTATAACCATCTTCACACATTTTTTGAGTATCAATGCTGAGGATGACTATTTGTCCATGTCTTTTTCCCACCTTTGAAGCGGTTGGAATATAAAATATCGGGTGGCGTAATTTCTTGAAATGCTAAGGCGACATTGACAGAATGACCTTGATTAGCTTTGATGAGGGTCAAATCGTCATTAAACGAAAATCGTTTTTTATCGTTGTTGTCAACAACGTTTAAACCAATAGATTCTGGCTTATGTCGCAGCACATAGCTTAAAAATTTGCTGATTTTGATTGCTCGTTTTTAAGTACTTCGTTCCTAATGTTATAATAAAAATACTTTAAGCATTTAAAATATTAATTATGCCAGACATATTAGCCCCCGATAATGTCGGATTGGTGAGTGCACAAACCCACAAGTTTACGACACCTTTAGCCTTGGATTGTGGACGCTCTTTGCCAAGTTACGAACTTATATATGAAACTTATGGTACCTTAAATGAGCACCATTCTAATGCCATACTGATTTGCCATGCCTTAAGCAGCGATCATCATGCGGCAGGCTATTATAGTATGCAAGATAAAAAACCAGGCTGGTGGGATACTTGTATCGGTCCTGGAAAACCTATTGATACTAATCGCTTTTTTGTTGTGTCTTTAAATAATTTGGGCGGATGTAAAGGTTCAACCGGTCCAAAAAGTATTAATCCTGAGACTAATAAACCTTATGGCCCTGATTTTCCTATTGTCACAGTACGTGATTGGGTAAAAAGCCAAGCGCGTTTGGCTGATGTATTAGGCATTTCGCAATGGGCTGCGGTAATAGGTGGCAGTTTGGGCGGTATGCAAGCCTTACAATGGGCGATTGATTATCCAAAACACTTGCGCCATTGTGTGGTGATTGCCGCTGCTCCGAAATTGACGGCGCAAAATATTGCATTTAATGAAGTTGCCCGCCAAGCCATTTTAAGTGATCCGGACTTTCATGCAGGACATTATTACCAACACAACACTGTCCCACGTCGAGGTTTGATGTTGGCACGTATGTTAGGACACATCACCTATTTATCGGATGATGCCATGCGTAAAAAGTTTGGGCGAGAATTACGCGAAGGTAAAATCAACTTTGGCTTTGAGGTTGAATTTCAAGTCGAAAGCTATTTGCACTATCAAGGCACCTCTTTTGTTGAGTATTTTGATGCCAATACTTATCTGTTGATGACAAAAGCCCTGGATTATTTTGATCCTGCCAGCGAGCATAATAATAATCTATCAACCGCCTTGGCAAAGGTAGCGGCTAAATTTTTAGTCATTTCATTTACCAGCGATTGGCGCTTTTCGCCATCCCGTTCACGCGAAATTGTTAAAGCTTTGTTACATAATAAAAAAAATGTGAGCTATGCCGAAATCAAAGCGCAAGAAGGACATGATGCCTTTTTAATGCCGATTCCTCACTATTTACGGATTTTTAAAAAATATATGCAACAAATAGAGGATGAAGAATGATGGACTTGCGTACTGATTTAGGGCTGATTAGTGAATGGATTGCTGAAGGCTCGCATGTTCTCGATTTAGGCTGCGGTGATGGGACTTTGCTGGCGCATTTACGCGATACTCGCTCGGTGACGGGATATGGTTTAGAAATTGACGATGAAAATATCACACATTGTCTCCAAGCTCGTCTCAATGTGATTCACACTGATTTAAACCAAGGACTTTCTGATTTTGCTGACGATAGCTTTGATTATGTGGTGATGACGCAAGCCATCCAAACCATTCATCACCCAGATAAATTGTTAATAGAAATGTTACGTGTTGGTCGCCAAGGCATTGTGACTTTTCCCAATGTTGGGCACTGGCAAGCCCGTATTTCCTTATTTTTTGGTGGCGTGATGCCGAGTTCCCGCGCTTTGCCCAGTGAATGGTATCACACAGAAAATATTCATTTATGCACGTTGCGTGATTTCGAGAAACTTTGTGATGAACTAGATATTGAAGTCTTGCAACGGGCGGTGGTGGATAGAAGACATCGCACGAGTTGGTCTATGCGTTTAATCCCTAATTTATTTGGGGAAATTGCGATTTATCGTTTACGCAGTAAGCTGGTGAAAAGAATTTCTCCGAAAAATTAGTGCAAGGTACGCCTTGCAGTCCATTGACCAATCGCCTAACAGGGGCAACCATAAAGGATTGCCTTCCTCGGCAAAAGTTTTCGCTGCGCGAAAACTTTTGCCGAGGAAACAAAAATGGCATATCACGTAGGGGCAACACCCTAGTGCATTCGGGCTGAAATCTTCAGGCCACTAAAAAACCTTGAATCGCTGATTTACTTCGTTACTTCGTTTGACGGATTACACGGATGACACGGATTAAAAACCTGAAAACACTCATTAGTCTTTTGACTTTGACTTTAAATCCGCGTAATCCGTGTCATCCGTCAAACGAAGTAACGAAGTAAATCCGTGATTCAAGGGTTTTAAGTGGCCTGAAAACTTCCGCCCTCCTGTACTAGTGGTTGCCCTTAACGGCGATGGCATTGACTCCATTGAGAGGCCTACCATTTAAAGTGCAAACACACTTGCAATGGGTAAGTGAATGTCCATCACTTCATCAACAATTTCGGTGTCTCGTTGCACGTCAAAACTTTTGTACTGATTAATTTGTGAGTAAACCCCGATATATCTATGCTTAATTCAGTTATGACAGCTAATTTCTTTTCGCATTTGAACTTTAGTAGTCCGGCTAAATTAGTTTGCGCGGTGCCATGATTTAACGATCCCATCTCATCCTCGCCATCAATCGCGTTGTTCTCAATTTCATAACTATCGCTCATATCGTCATTCTCGATTTTTAGATTATTCGTCCCACCGCTTGTGCAATTTTACCCAAATCTCCCACCAAATCTTTTAACTCATCAGGGCTGAGGGCTTGATCAGCATCACACCACGCATCACACGGTTGAGGGTGCATTTCTACTAATAAACCATCTGCCCCCGCTGCAATGGCAGCTTTTGACAATGTGGGCACTAACCACGCTTTGCCGCCAGCATGACTGGGATCCACAATGACGGGCAAATGGGTTTCTTTTTTAAGCACGGGAATCGCGGTGACATCTAACATATTACGGTAAGCTTTTTCAAAGCTACGCACGCCACGCTCACATAATATAATATTATGATTGCCACCCGCCGCGATATATTCTGCCGACATCAGCCACTCTGACAAGGTGGCGCATAATCCGCGTTTGAGTATAACCGGTGTATGAATTTTTCCGACTTCTTTCAATAAATCAAAATTTTGCATATTACGAGTGCCGATTTGTATCACATCAACACCGTATTCTAAAAAATCATCCAGATAACGCACATCCATCAATTCTGTGACAATCGGCAAATTGTATTTATCAGCCGCTTGCCTAAATATCTTCAAACCTTCGACACCTTTGCCCTGAAAACTATAAGGGCTCGTGCGTGGTTTAAAAGCACCACCGCGCATTAGGCGACAACCGGCATGAGCGACACCTTGTGCCGCTAAATCCATTTGTGCTTGCGTTTCAACGGAGCAGGGACCACCAATGATTTGTATGGTTTTTCCGCCGATTGGAATACCTTTAATATTTATTACGGTATCGGCTTCGTGCCATTCACGCGCTACAATTTTGTAGGGCTTAACGACACGTATCACATCTTCAACGCCAGGCAAAGCTTGTAAGCTTTCTTTATGTATTTTACGCTCATCACCAATAGCACCGATGATAGTTCTTTCAACGCCGCGTGATATGTTACTTTCTAAGCCTAATGATTTTAATTTGTCTTTGACACCGTTAATTTCTGCATCGGTGACTTGAGGCTGCATGATAATGATCATAAATATTTGAATTCTAATATATTAATATGGAACAGTCCCCTTACAAGGCAGATTGTAAGGCGCGACGAATCAAAGCTTCACTAGTCAAACCCTCTTGGGCAACGGCAAGCACCCAACGACGGGCATCATTGGGCTTGTAGCCTAAAGCAATCAAAGCACTGACAGCATCTTCAACGGGACTGGTTATGGTTTCTGTGATAATAGGCGCCGTGGTGGGGGGTGAAGACGGTGTTGTGCTTGCGCCCCAATTTTTCAAACGATCACGCATTTCTACGACTAACCTTTCAGCCATTTTTTTGCCCACACCGGGGATACGAATAAGACGAGTCGTATTATTATCGTGAATACATTGAACAAAAGTGCTTAATTCCATCGAAGATAAAATGCTGAGTGCCAATTTGGGACCAATGCCACTGACGCGAATCAGATCACGAAATAAGTAGCGCTCGGATTCGGTGAGAAAACCAAAAAGTATATGAGCATCATCACGTATAGTGAGATGGGTTAATAAACGGATTTCGGTGTTGATTTCGGGTAAATTGTAAAAAGTGGACATAGGCGCAAAGACTTCGTAGCCTACGCCTTGTACATCAATCACTAATAGGGGCGGTTGTTTTTCTATTAACTCGCCACGTAAACGACTAATCATTTTTTGACCTCGCCCAAGATGAATCTATCATGCATGATGTGTGTGACAAAGAGCAACTGCTAAAGCATCCGCAGCATCTTCCTGGGGCGTATTGGAGAGAGACAATAAGACTTTGACCATATGTTGAACTTGCACTTTATCAGCATGACCATTTCCCACTACGGCTTTTTTAATTTGAGTGGGCGCGTATTCATACACTGGCAAGCCCTGCTGCACACAGGCAACAATGGCAACGCCCCGCGCTTGACCTAATTTTAGGGCAGAAGCCGCATTGCGAGACATAAAAACTTCTTCAATCGCTGACAGCGTCGGTTGATATTGCTCAATAATCTGAGTGATACCCGCATAAATTTCCTGCAAGCGCAAGGGCATCGGTTTTGACGGCATGCGTATGCAACCACTGGTGACATACACTGCTTTAAAACGATGAATTTCAATGATCCCAAATCCTGTGAGCCGAGAACCGGGATCGATGCCTAAAATACGTGGATTATTCACAGATAATTACGCTAATTGCGCCATGATGTCATCACTAATATCGGCATTAGAATAAACTTGTTGAACATCATCCAAATCTTCTAACATGTCCAATAGGCGTAGCATTTTTTTTGCATTGTCCAAATCTAGGGCAGTATTGGTTGAAGCCCGCATTGTCACTTCTGCTTGAGTCGGTATCAGCTTCGCTTTTTCCATCGCCTCTTTAACTGGATAAAAATCATCAGGTGCCGTCAATACCTCAATGGCATCATCATCAACCACATCTTGAGCACCCGCTTCTAAAGCCACTTCCATGATTTGTTCTTCATCGCTGCCGGCGGGAAAACTGAGAATGCCAACTTTCTCAAATAAATACGCCACAGAGCCAGTCGTACCTAAATTACCCGCACATTTACCAAAAGCATGGCGTACCTCAGCCACAGTGCGATTGCGATTATCAGTCATGCAATCAACCATAACCGCTATGCCACCAGGACCATAACCTTCATAACGGACTTCTTCATAATTATTGCCGTCAGTTGCCTTCGCACCCCGTTTGATAGCACGCTCTATCGCATCCTTGGTCATATTGCCAGCCAAACCTTTATCAATGGCGGCACGCAGACGTGGATTAGCACTGGGATCGCCGCCGCCCATACGCGCTGCGACAGTAATTTCACGAATCAGTCTGGTAAATAATTTAGCGCGTTTCGCATCCTGGGCACCTTTACGGTGTTGGATATTTGCCCATTTACTATGTCCTGCCATATCAATTATCAGTTATCAGTTATCAGTTATCAGTTATAAAGGATCGCCTATTTTATCCTCTTGACCGTTCAATAATTTATAAATATTAGAACGATGTCGCCAAATCAGCAAAGCACTGATTACAAATGCCATAAGGGTATATTCCAACATGCCATCTGTAAACCAAAACATATAGGCTGGCGTGAGGATGGCAGCCGTGATGGCGGCTAATGATGAATAACGAAAGACCAAACTCATTATTAACCATGTTGCTAATACGGCTAAACTGACTGGCCATGCCAAAATTAATAATACACCAAAAGCAGTTGCTACACCTTTACCACCACGAAATTGAAAGAAAATGGGATATAAATGTCCCAAAAACACGGCCAAGCTTGCGCTGGCTAATATTATCGGTGCCGTCGTCATAAATTTTACCATCAATACCGCTATGACACCTTTAAACACATCTAAGCCTAAAGTCAGCAAAGCCGCTTTTTTGCCGCTGTGGCGCAACACATTAGTCGCCCCCGGATTACCTGAACCTTGTGTGCGTGGATCAGGCAATCCCATCATCTTGCTCACAATCAGTGCCCCAGAGACGGAGCCTATCAAATAAGCTAATACTATCAATAATATATCAATTATCATTAGATTTCTTTATAAATCAGGCGGTTTTGGAAAAGACTTCACAGGTTGACCATCTAAAGCCACACTCATAAACTCAGCCCACATCGGCAATGCGACTTTTCCTCCATACTCATGACGACCAAGAGAACGTGGCTTATCAAAACCAACCCAAGTCGTCGTCACTATATCAGGCGAATAACCCGCAAACCACGCATCACGTAAATCATTAGTCGTCCCCGTTTTTCCTGCAATATCCTCACGCTGTAATTTAGAACGGCGCCCCGTACCAGCAGTGATGACATCCTTAAGCATAGAACTCATCATATAAGCATTGCGAGTGCTTATGATCTGCGGCGCATAGCGAGGCGTTTGTGTACAGATTGTCTCAGGCGCAAGGATGTCAAACTGTAGCCCAGAAGGCGTCAAAATTTCCGGCGGACATTGACGACAAATTGTCAAAGGATTGGCCGACAAAATCACCTTGCCATTAACATCCTCAATGCGGTCAATAAAATAAGGCTTAACCCGAAATCCCCCATTCGCGAACACCGCATAACCTGATGCCAACTCCAGCGGCGTCAATTCACCCGTCCCCAAAGTCATCGTCAGATTTTTCGGAATTCTCGCCGGATCAAAGCCAAACTGAGTTATATGCTTAACCGTATATTTTACCCCTATCTTATTCAACAAGCGCACCGCAGACACATTAAAGGAATGCGTCAACGCCTTCCTAAGCGTCGTCCAACCGTAATACTTATGGCTAGAATTATGGGGACTCCATCTCTTTCTACCCACTCTAAAAGATAAGGGAGCATCAAGGATGCGACTAGAATCCGACCAACCTTTTGCCAGTGCTGCCGAATAAATAAACGGCTTAAAACTCGAACCCGGTTGCCTCAACGCTTGAGTCACCCGATTAAATTTACTGTGATAATAATCAAATCCCCCCACCAGAGCGATAATAGCCCCATTATTGCTATTTATAGACACCAAAGCCCCTTCAGCTTCTGGGACTTGAGACAATGCCCAACGCTCTTTTTCTTCGCTCTTAATGAAATGCGCCATAATAATATCCCCCCGCTTGAGGACACTTTTCGCGCTTTTGAGAGATCGACCACGTTTTCTATCATTGATATAGCGACGCGCCCAAGAAATATCATCCCACACAATTTTAAACTGCCCCGCCTTTTGATTATAAGCGGTGACGCTTTTAGTCTTCACATTTAGCACCAGGCTGGGGACCAAATTACCTTCACTGCGATATTTTTGCAAAATATCGTGCGCCCACTTGTCCACATCCGATAAGTCCTTAGGTATCGACACATGATCAAGCACACCCTTAAAACCATGCCGTTGATCATAGGTAAATAAAGCATTACGTAAAGCCGAATTTGCCGTTTTTTGCAAGTGACTATCAATGGTCGTAAATACCTTATAGCCATGAGTATAAGTTATCTCTGAGCCAAATTTGTCCAGCAAAAAAGAACGAACCATTTCAGCAACATATAAAGCCTCCACACCCCCAGCCCGTTTCTGGCGTTTTGCCGTCAAGGGGGCATTAATGGCCGTCTCATACGCCTCTTGACTAATATATTTTAAAGTCAGCATACGTCTCAGGACATAATTTCTCCGTTCCAAAGCCCGTTTAGGATTTGTCAACGGATTATTGGTCGAAGGTGCTTTAGGCAAACCCGCCAACATCGCCCATTGCGCTAAGCTCAAATCAAAAAGACTTTTGCCATAATAGACTTGAGCCGCCGCCCCAACACCATAAGCACGATGACCAAGGTAAATCTTATTTAAATACAACTCAAGGATTTCATTCTTTGATAAGCCCTCATCAATTTTAAAAGCCAACAAAATTTCATTAAATTTGCGACTAAAGGTCCTTTTACGGGAGAGAAAAAAATTACGGGCCACTTGCATAGTGATGGTACTACCACCTTGCTGCTTTCTACCCGTTTTCAGTAAATTGAACACAGCCCGAAATAAACCCTTGAGATCAACCCCAGAATGCACATAAAAACTACTATCCTCCGTCGCCAATAGTGCTTTAATTAAAAGCTCAGGCATCTGCTCCACTGCTATAGGTATGCGATGCTGTTCGCCATATTCAGCGATAAAAAGACCATCTTTAGTATAAATTTGGAGTGGAACTTGCAAACGTACCTCTCTCAAGCGTTCTATAGACGGCAATTGAGGGATAAAATACCACTGAATAGCCACAACAACGCCTATAGCTAATAGGAGCCACAGCAAACCCATTAATAAGGTGACATGCAAAATTTTGTAAAAATAATATCTAACACTCATAAAAATGGTATAATTATTGAAAAAGGTTTAAGGAGTTTCCCCCTTTTAAATCAGTCTTGAACTATAGACATAAATAGTGTCTAATATAGACTAGACGAAAATAAATAAGTATAAAGTATAGAGACATGAGCATATTGAGTTTAAAGCCAGACCCTGTGGTAGGTATAGATATCAGTTCAACTGCCGTCAAGTTGGTTGAGCTTAGCCGAATAGGTAAAGGATTTCAAGTGGAAAGTTATGCTATGGAGCCTTTACCAGAAAGATCGGTAGAAGACAAAAACATTATTGAGTTAGAAAGTGTTGGCACTGTCATTGAGCGCGTCGTCAATCGAGCTAAGCCACGCACTCAATATGCAGCCCTCGCAGTGGCAGGACCCACCGTCATTACCAAAGTGATCACGATGGAGGGGGGGTTATCCGATCAAGATATAAAAGAACAAATTGAAGCTGATCCCGCTCAATATCTTGGTCAAGATAGCGAGGATATTGATTTCGACTTTGAAAATCTAGGGCCTAATGAAAAAGAGGAAGAGCGTGTTGATATCTTGTTAGTAGCCTCTCGCCGTGAAACAATAGAGGGGCGTATCGCAGCCCTTGAACTGGGCGGATTAAAAGCCAAAGTGGTGGATATAGAAAAATATGCACTTGAAAATGCCCTGATTATGGTCGCACAAAACGATAAAGACGTTGATGAAGGTGACACGATTGCCTTAATTGAGGTTGGCGCAACCACCAGCTCATTAAATGTGCTGGGCGAAAAAAACGGTAAGCCAACAATCGTATTCGCACATGAGGAAATGTTTGGCGGGCAACAACTGACTGAAGAAATTCAAAACCGTTATGATCTGAGTTATGAAGAAGCTAATCTTGCTAAACGCGACAATACGCTTGATTCAGACTATTTTCAGACTATTCTTGAGCCATTTAAAGACGAGATGGTTCAACAAATCAGCCGAATGGTGCAATATTATTATAACCAATCAAACTATGGCAAACTATCACATCTATTAATTGCCGGTGGCTGTGCTTCTATAGATGGTATTGTTGATCAAGTGAAAAACAAAGTGGGGGGGGATGTGAAAACAGTTGATCCATTTGTATCCATGTCCTATGCCCCAGGCATCAATAAAACAGCCTTGGAAAAGGATGCGCCTGCATTAATGCTCGCTTGCGGATTAGCCCTACGAAGTTTTGACAAATTTTAATTTATATTAAATGTTATGCCACATATTAACTTATTACCTTGGCGCGAGACGCTTAAAAAAGAACGTGAAACTCGTTTTTTTATTATCACGGGTATATCCTTGCTATTCATGGGATTTTTGGTGTTCTTGGTGCATTTCTATATGGATACTCAGATCGGTTATCAGCAAGGGCGCAATCATTATTTGAAGAGCGAAATTAAAAAGGTCGATGCTCAACTCCAAACGATTAAAAAATTAAAAAAGGAGAAACAACGTTTGATTGAGCGCATGGACATTATCCAAGAACTTGAAGAAAGCCGTTCTAATGTTGTGCATTTATTTGATGAACTGGTCAAACAACTACCAAATGGTGTGTATTTTACCAGTATGAAACAAAAGGGTGATAAAATAACCCTTGAAGGTGTTGCACAATCTGATTCCCGTGTTTCTTCGCTGATGGGAAATATTGAAGCTTCTCAATGGTTGACTAATCCCAAAATTTTAACCATTAAAGCCATAGAAGATAAAAAGCTTCAAAAATCGGCCTATAAAAAACGTCGCCTTAGCCATTTTAAATTGGAGATTACTCAAACTACGCCTACAAAAAAGGATAACTCCCCATGACTCTCGAAGATTTTAGTCACTTAGATCCAGCCAATTTTGGCAATTGGCCAGTTCCTATCAAGGGCTTAATAATCCTTGTGTTGTGTATTGCAGCACTGTTTGCCGGCTATTGGTTTGACACTCAAAATCAAATGGCTGAATTAGTTAATGTTATACAAGAAGAAGATACGCTGAAAAAAAATTTTAAAAGGAAACAATTGAAGGCGGCCTCTTTACCTAAACTTGAAAAACAATTGGTGGAAATTAAAATAATTCTAGATGAATTATTCAACAAATTGCCCAGTGATGCTCAAGTAGATGATCTGATCAGAAATATTTCTCAAATGGTACTAGGCAGTGGTTTAAAACAAGAATTATTTGAACCACAATATAAAGGACAAAGAGAGGAAAAAGGTCTCTATGTCAAATTACCGGTTAAATTGCGGGCAACAGGTGATTACCATGCTTTTGGAAAATTTGTGAGTGATGTTGCTGCCATGACTCGGATTGTTACCCAACATGATGTTTCTATCTCTACCTCCAAGAAACGAGGGACTGAAAATCGATTAACGATAGAATTAACCCTACAAATTTATCGTTATCTTGATGAACCAACTAAGAAACCAGTGAAAAAAAAGAAAAGAAGGAAAAAATAATTTTTATAACGCGACGCGGAGCGTCGCGTATTATTTAGGAAAAAGCTCAATGAAAAATGATAGTTTGCATAAGAAATTTAGGTCTGTTGACCTCTTTTATCTTGGCTTAATAACAAGCCTATTGTCAGCTTGTAGCGATCCTGGTATAAAGGATTTGGAAGAGTATGTTGCCGAAATCAAGGCAATAGAAAATCCGCAGGTCGATCCGATTCCAGAATCTAGGCATATCCCCTCCTTCTATTATGAAGTACAAAATCAACGAGATCCATTTATACCTTTGATAGATATAGATATAAGACAACCGGAGATTCCAGGTGGTTTAGGGGAAAATAAGTCAGATGAAAACCCTTGCCCAAGCCGCCCTGATGCTAATCGGGTACGTGTGGGTTTGGAAGAAATGCCCCTTGATGCTTTACAAATGGTTGGTACAATGACAAAACAGGGTACTTTGTGGGCTTTGGTGGCATCAACGAGTGATGGCACCCTCTATGAAGTCAAACAAAATGATTACATGGGAGAAAATTACGGGCAAATTATCAATATTTCTGAAGACCAAATTGACATATTGGAATTGCTTCCAGATGGCAATGGCTGTTGGACACAAGAAGTCACAACTCTTCGCTTGGCGACTCAGTAATTGAGAATATTTCAGTTTTGAATAAAGGATGAAAATTTATGAATGGTTTAGCATACCTCCGAATGCTTGTGAAATGCTTTATTTGTTATACTTTATTATTAAGTAACAATGCTGTCGCTGTGGACAGTTTTAACCAGTTAGAAAAAATGGGTTTTTCTGCCATGTCAGGCAATCGCATACAAGTTCAATTGAGTTTTGCGGATACTGCAATAACGCCTTTGAGCTTTTCGACGGATAACCCTGCTCGCATTGTGTTGGAATTTCCGAATACGAAACTGAAAGTGAGCAAAAAATATAAACCTATAGGTATTGGTGCTGTAGATGCCTTGAGAGCCGTGGAGAGTCGTGAGCGTACCCGCGTCGTTCTTAATTTGGTACGAATGGTGCCGTTTAACATCAATGTGGTGGGTAACAGGGTATTAGTGTTAATAGAAAATCTGGCCGCCCCCTCCTCCCCAACAGCCACGCCCAGTATGCCAACAACAGGAAGCCCAGCAGATCGGCACATAGAAGATATAGATTTTCGCCGTACCCCAGACGCTGCTGGACGTATTGTCATCAAGCTGTCAGAACCCTCTATTAGGGCGGAAATACGTCAAGAAGGTAGTGAGCTGGTGATCGAATTTCCCAACACTCGCTTGCCCAAGCAATTGGATCACCGCTTAGATGTGTTAGATTTTGGCACTCCAATCAGTTTCATCGACACTTTACCGGTTGGTAACAATGTCCGCCTGAACATTACTGTCAAAGATAATTATGAATATCATGCTTACCAAACTGAAAATCTTTACATTGTTGAAGTTAATAAAAAAATTGAAATAGAAACTGAAGGATTACCCATTGAGGAACGTCAGTATAGTGGAAAACTTGTTTCTTTTAATTTTCAAGATATTGATGTGCGTGCCGTTCTCAAATTGCTGTTAGATTTACCAAAACTCAACATGATTGCAGGTGATGAAGTGGCTGGCTCGATTAGCTTGCAGCTAAAAAACGTTCCTTGGGATCAAGCATTGGATATTATCCTTGAAGCGAGAGAATTGGGGATGCGACGGATTGGTAATGTCGTTATCATCGATCTCAAAAAAAATCTTGATGCTCGTAAGCAGCGTCAATTGGAGGCACAGAAAAAAATCAAGGCACTTGAACCCCTTCACACTGAATTTATCGCCATCAATTATGCAAAGGCTAAGGATCTTGAGAAACTCCTAAAAACGAGGGATGAGCATTCATTTCTCTCGAAACGCGGCAGTGTTTCTACTGATGAAAGAACGAATACTTTAATCATTCAAGATACCCGCTCCAAAATGACAGAAATCAGAAAATTGATTGCTTCCTTGGATACGCCTATACGCCAAGTCTTGATTGAGTCTAAAATTGTGATTGCGACCAGTAATTTTAACAAAGATTTAGGTGTCAAATTTGGCTACAGTGCCAATAAAGATTTGGGCAATGGATATGGGGCGGTGTTAGGCGGTAAAGTTGATGGTGATACTGATTTTTCTGGTGGTACCGCATTTACGACGGGGGATGCGACTGAAAATTTTCTGCTGAGTTTGCCCGCCAATGCTACAAACCCTGCGAGAGTTGGATTAGCGATTGGTAAAATTGGTAGTTATTTATTACAATTGGAACTGTCAGCTATGCAGTCAGAGGGGAATGGAGAAATTCTCTCCAGTCCACGTCTGATAACGGGCAATCAACAAGAGGCTTTGATCATGCAAGGAACGCAAATTCCTTTTCTGACTGCGGGGGGGGTTGGCACGAGCGGCACTATAGAATGGAAAGATGCCACCATTGAACTTAAAGTCACGCCGCAAATTACGCCAGATGATCGTGTTAACCTTGAGTTATCTGTGAAAAAAGATGCGCCAGGGGCTGAAATCAACGGTCTTTCCAGTATCGATAAACGTGAAATCAAGACAAACGTGCTCGTTAATAATGGTGAGACGATTGTGTTGGGTGGTGTTTATGAGCGAACGACCACGAATGGAGTCAATAGAGTACCTTTTTTTTCTGACATACCTTTGCTCGGTCATCTCTTCAAAAATAGTTCAAATAAAGATCAAAAATCCGAACTCCTGATTTTTGTTACCCCAAAGATTTTAAAAGAAAGGAATTAAGGGTGTCCAAAATAAATTTAATTTTTGAAAAAAGGATAAACATAATGTCAATACGTTTTTTCAGCCCTTGGCTGATGCTTATACTTATACTGGGTTTGCTCACGGCTTGTGGTGGTGGCGATGACTCAAGTGGGCTACTGTCAAGCGATAAACAGGCAGACCCCGGCACGCCTGGAACAAATAATGCCGCCGCCGTTCGGTCTGTTACTTTGTTAAGCTCTCTGACCCAACAAATTGCTAATGGGACTGAGCAAATTACTATAACCGTTATTGTACGTGACAATGCGAACATCGGTTTGTCTGGTGTGCCAGTGACTGTCTCTGCCAGCGGGGCTAGTGCCAACACGGCCATTTTTGATAAGAGTACGGCTGAATCGAACGATGGGGGAACCGCCATTTTCAAACTCAGCAATACCAAGGCAGGGATAGTCACTGTGACTGCAAGGGCGGGGAGTATCAAGGAGTCAATAGACGTTAGCTTTGTGAGTAGTATTCCCGATGATATCCGATTGAGTCTCAATGTTTTTAATAACGGGCAAGTCGCAAATGGTGAGGATAAGGTTCGAGTTGATGTGACTGCCAGAAATGGCGCGGGAAATGCGGTCGAAGGTGTTCCCATTACGGTGCGGATGCAGGGAGTGGCGGTTGCTGATCCTTCTCAATCTAACACGGATGCTAATGGTTTTTTTACGACAAACATTACATCGACATTGGCAGGTAATTTCAAAGTAACGATTGCTGTTGATGGCACCTCTATTCCAAGCAAAGAAGTGACTGTCACTTTTGTTGAATCCACTGATGTGGTTGTTTTTAAAGATATCCAGTTGAGTGTCAACGTTGTTAACGATCAACAACCCGCAAATGGTCAAAAAGCGATTCAAATTGATGTGGTTGCCAGAAACCAGAGTGGACAGGCGGTAAAGGATGTGCCTATTGTCGTGCAGATGCCACAGGGTTCGGTGGCGGTTGCTAATCCTTCTGAAAAGAAAACGGATGATAATGGATTCTTTTCAACCCAGATCACGTCCACTGCGGAGGCTGTCATCAAGGTCACGATTGGGGTTAAAGGGAGTTCTATTCCGCCTAAAACTGTGACGATTACATTTCTCCCGCCATCATCAGAGAATTTGCAAGAGGTCAAGAATATTCTCTTGATAACCAATAACTCCCAATTGGGTTCTGAAGGTAATAGCGATGGTGTGATTATCACCGCGATAGTCAAGAATAAAGAAAACAATTTGGTGGAAGGGGCAGCGATCAGTTTTCATGCCGATTCTGGAGAACTTCGGCCCATTCAAATAGAAGGAAGTTCGGCACCCGCAGGTGTGACGGATGTCTCAGGGCGTGCTCAGGCGCGTTTAACGACGCAAGTCAGTTCTGATAATCGTACCATTACGGTAACGGCAAAGGTGGATACGAAGTCTGGGGGAACCCTAGAAGACAGTATTAGCATTGATGTCATCGGTACGAATCTTAGTATAGCAGGCCCCACATCGGTTGTTATCAACACAGAAGCAAGCTTTGTGATTTCCCTCAAGGATTCTGCGGACAAAGGCATCGCTGGGAAAACTTTAAACCTCAGTTCTCAGTTAAATAATACTTTCAACACGCCTTCTCCTGTGACGAATGCTCAAGGTCAAGCTGAGGTGATCTACACGGCAAGTCATGCCGGAGAGGATGTTATTACGGCAAGCAGAGCAGGGGCTAATGAAAATAGCACTCTGGTGAGTATTTCTGATAGTAATTTCGTTGTAACGCCGAGCTCCTCTTCAAATAATCTTTGCACTTTAATCTCTGATAACGAAGATATCAATAATAATCGCATACTTGATGCGGGTGAGGATATCAATAACAACGGTAGGCTAGATTTGGGTTGTCAGGTGCCCCTCAATCTCAGCGGGGGTCAGCAGTTTAATGTACATTGGGATGAAGGGGGCGTTGCTCAAGTCAATGAAAAAATAACCCTTTCTAGCACTCGGGGTACTTTAGATAATAGCGAAATCACGACGAATGCTAATGGTGAAGCATCATTCACAGTGTCTCCGAGTGGAGATGCAGGGAATAGCATCATTGCGGTTGTTGCAAACAGAGCTGGTGGGCCTTCTCAGCAATTTAATCTTAAATTTGTGGCAACCAACGCCAATACTATCACGGTTCAAGCTACTCCTGCCGTGATTGGTGTTAATTCTGTTGGCACGGATACAGAACAAAGCGAAATTTTGGCGGTGGTGCGTGATCCTGATAAAAATCAGGTTTTTGGTAAGCGCGTGAATTTTGTTTTAGATGACATTAGTGGTGGGCGTTTGACTCAAGGTTTTGCGTTTACAGATGACTTTGGAAGAGCCAGTACGGTGTATATTGCTGGCCCTTCTTCCAGTGCGGCAAATGCTGTCAAGGTGACAGCTAATGTTGCGAATACATCCGTGTCAGGCTCAATTAATTTTACAGTCGCTCAAAAAAGCCTATTTGTGGCTGTCGGTTCGGGCAATCAGATGATAAAAGAGTCAGGGGTTAGATATAGAGTATTTCATACCGTTTTAGTAACTGATTCTAATGGTACCCCCATCAATAATGCTGATGTCACTTTGAGTATTTATCCCTCGTTTTATATCAAAGGTAATGATTTCAAATGTCCTAATGAAGATGTGAATCGCAATGGTATCTTAGAGCCCGGGGAAGATATAAATGGGAATGGCAGACTTGACCCTGGCAATGTTATCACGGTGGATAATTTAAGACTCACAACAGGGCAGCCAAGCGCAAATCATCCCACAGCACCTGCCGCTGGCTATGCCGATTTTGATGTATTGTATGCAATACAATATGCTCGGTGGGTCGAGGCGGAAATAACGGCCCGTACTTCGGTCGCTGGTAGCGAGAGTAGTGCTTCTGTTCCGTTTACTGCGGTTTGTCTACAAAAGGATGTTGAGGACAAGATTTGTCCCCAAGAAAATCCTTTTGGTGTCAATGGTTGTGATGCACCTGATTAATGCCTCGTTATTTTCACTCACAAAAATCCTATTTCTTTAAGAAATAGGATTTTTCATATTAGGAGTCCAAAATTTATTTTGGACGAGTCTTCCAAAATAAATTTTGGACTCCTAAATACTAGAAATTTTCTTTTTGTCGATCCATGAAAGATAACAATCCCCCTTCCCTCAATTACCGCGATGCTGGTGTTAACATCGACAGCGGTAATTTATTAGTCAAACGTATCAAACCTATTGCTGCACGCACCCACCGTCCCGAAATATTAGGCGGATTGGGCGGTTTTGGTGCTTTATTTGAAATTCCCTTAGAGCGTTATAAAAACCCCGTGCTGGTATCCGGCACCGATGGCGTAGGCACTAAATTAAAATTGGCGCAAGCTTTTTGCAAATATGACACCATTGGCATTGATTTAGTCGCCATGTGTGTCAATGACATCGTGACTTCGGGTGCGGAGCCGTTGTTTTTTCTCGATTATTATGCGACGGGTTTTCTGGATGTTGATGTTGCCGCGCAACTTATTGAAGGTATTGGAAAAGGCTGTGAATTGGCGGGGGCTGCCTTAGTTGGTGGAGAAACGGCAGAAATGCCCGGCGTGTATCGTCAAGGTGATTATGATATGGCGGGCTTTTGTGTGGGCATTGTCGAAAAAGCGGCTATTATTGACGGTAGCCAAGTGCAAGCTGGTGATGCCTTAATCGGGATTGCCGCTAGCGGTACACATTCTAACGGTTATTCACTGATTCGTAAAATCCTTGAAGAAAGAGGATATTTCTTAGATGAGGCGTTTGATGGGCATCCTTTAGGAGAAGTCTTATTAGAACCCACCCGCATTTATGTCAAATCCTTGTTGCAATTAATGCAAAAAATCCCCGTTCATGCTTTAGCACATATCACTGGGGGCGGCTTATTAGAAAATGTGCCGCGTGTTTTACCATCGGGCGTTTGTGCGAATATTAATACTCGCCATTGGACGCGCCCGCCGATTTTTGATTGGTTACAAGAACAGGGAAATATTTCTGATAGGGAAATGTATCGTACTTTTAATTGTGGTATTGGTATGGTCGTTTGTGTGGCGCAAGCTGATCTTGATAAGAGTTTGAACTATTTAAAAGAAATGGGAGAAACGGCGTGGGCTATTGGCAATATTGAGGCTCACCCAGTCGATACCATTAGATTGCACGGAATTTAGGAGATGGCAAAAAAGTTACCCCTCGTCGTCCTGATTTCAGGGCGTGGCAGCAATTTAAAAGCGATTATTGATGCTCATGATCCTTTGGTTGAAATATGTGCCGTTATCAGTAACCGTCCGCAAGCCGGCGGATTAATGTATGCACAACAAGCCGGTATTCCGACAGAAGTGCTAGATCATAGGCAATTTAAGTCTCGTATAGACTTTGATAGGGCATTACAAACCCGCATCGACTCTTATCAACCCAAATTAGTTGTATTAGCCGGCTTTATGCGAATTTTAAGTCCTGAATTTGTCGCCCATTACGAAGGACGTTTGTTCAATATTCATCCTGCCCTTTTAC
Organism: Thiotrichaceae bacterium; assembly: GCA_026991885.1. Lineage (GTDB taxonomy): Bacteria > Pseudomonadota > Gammaproteobacteria > Beggiatoales > Beggiatoaceae > Thiomargarita. The sequence goes on along the minus strand of JALXAQ010000098.1, from coordinate 18,477 downwards.
CGGCTTTTAAAGGTTTAGATACACATAAACGCGCCTTGGCTTCAGGGGTTAAGGAACATGGCGCGAGTGTGCATTTTGTCACGGTGGATTTAGATGCTGGTCCCGTCATCATTCAAGCGCGTGTGCCCGTTTTAGCGGATGATGATGAAGAGAGTTTGGCAGGGCGGGTATTACGGGAAGAGCATCGCATTTATCCGCAAGCGATACATTGGTTTGCAGAAGATCGTTTACAATTGCAAGGTCAACACGTTCTCTTAGATGGACAAGCCATTATCAAATAATTCGGCTAAATATATGCCACAAGACTGTCACACCGATTGTGCAACACCTTATGGTGAAATGTTGGGCGCCACAGCGGGAAATGTCATTGCCTATTCAAATTGTAATGCTCACTGCCTCATATTTGAACCGCACTATAATAATGGCTTTTACACTGGCATTCAATGGCAATGTGTTGAATTTACACGGAGATGGCTTTTGAGCCAAAGAGGTGTTATTTATGGCGAAGTCGATTTTGCGTCAGATATTTGGCATCAAATCAATAAAGTGATTCGCGTTGCAGATGGCAAAGCCTTTCAATTCCAATCTCATCCTAACGGCTCAACTCACCCTCCCCAAGTTAGTGATCTATTGATTTATGATAAGACATTATTCAATACTGGACATGTCGCCGTTGTAATAAATGTAGATTTGGAAGCGGGGCTGGTTCGAGTGGCTGAACAAAATTTTTTCAATCAAAAATGGCGGGGGGATTATGCCAGAGAAATTAAATTATTTAAAAAACAGGACAGATATTGGCTATGGGATGTGTATTTGCTGGGCTGGAAGCAAATAAAACCAATTTTGAATTGAAAATTTCAATTGGCATGGATTATGCTAAATTAAACAATCATGATATTTAGCATAACCAAAAATTGGGAAGTCTAGTATGTGCGTAGAAATCGTTTGCCGCACCGACACTGGGCAAGTTCGAGAGCATAACGAAGATTGCATTGGGGGTGATGAATCTTTGGGTCTTGCAATAGTTGCTGATGGTATAGGAGGCTATCAAGCAGGTGAAGTCGCGAGTGCAACAGCAGTCAAAATCATTATGGAACAATTAGAGTCACTTTTCAAAACCAGCTCTTATTTAAAACGTTATAGTGCCACCATGCTACTTGAGCAAGCTGTGCTCAAAGCTAATCAAGCTATTTACAAGATGGCCGAAAGCCAAATTCACTATCGTGGTATGGGTACAACAGTCGTCTCTGTGTTATTTCATAATGACTCGATAAGCGTTGCTCATGTCGGTGATTCACGTCTATATCGGCTTCGCGGTAACGATTTTCGGCAACTGACCAAAGATCATTCGGTACTGCAAGAATTGATCGATTGTGGTTATTATACGCCCGAAAAAGCACGCCATTCTCAACACAGGCACACGATAACACGGGCACTCGGCATTGAGCAAAATGTGAATATTGACATTCAAGAAGATAGAGTTTTAGAGCAAGATATTTATTTGTTATGTTCTGATGGTTTAAGCGATATGCTCGACGAAAATGAGATGTACAGCATTGTCAGTAACAAAAATCATTCACTTAAACAGTCAGCACAATTATTGATTGAAGCGGCGAATAATAAAGGGGGTAAAGATAATATTTCCTTGATTTTAGTTCGTCCTTTGCATACCGCACAAAAGGGCAGGTTGCGAAGTTTGTTCAGTCTTTCGGGAAGTAGTGGCTTTTCAGCCCCCCTTTTATCAAGACGGGGGCTTAGCTACTAATTATCTATCTTCAATAATATCCACACCAGCAGGTGGCGTGAATATAAATAATTTATAATTCAACTTATGATTTCGTTTAACTTTATGAAATAAAATGTTGGTTGTTTGCCCTAGATTGTCCACGAGTTCTAAATTCAGTAAGGTTTTCCCCTGCAAATTGAGTCGCATACTATCAAACTGCGCCTGGGCATCTTTGGGAATCAGTTCCAAGCGCGTCACCCCCCTTCGATAGGAAGGCAAATCATTAATAAAAAAATCTTCTTCTAACGCTTTTTGGCGACTCAATAAAAAGGCAGGCGTTTTACCCAAAGCATTGTCTAGGTTTTTCACCGTGACTTGTTCTAAATCGTTGTCATATATCCAGACTTTTTTTCCATCTGCAACGATGAGCTGGTCATACGGTTGTTGATAAACCCAACGAAACCTGTTGGGGCGTTGTACATACATTAAACCCTGCGACTTTTCTAATAGTTCTCCATTATCATCATAAATCACTTGTTCAAATTGCGCGTATAAAGTATGCAAGTCATCTAAGAAATACTCCAACGCTTCATGGGCATAAAGCCAGTGCGGTAAACAGCATAAAACAAGAAATAAGCAATATCGTTTCATTCTTACGCTTTCCATTTGATATTACAACCAATGCTAGGCTTTTGATCCGAGTTCACGGCTTGTCCGGTTAATATCGCCTCTAAAGCGGCGCGAATATCCTTGCCAGTGACTGGCGTATTATTTTTAGGTCTCGCATCATCCAACTGTCCACGATAGGCACACTTTAAATCTTTATCAAAGATATAAAAATCAGGTGTGCAAGCGGCTTGGTAGGCTTTAGCAACTTCTTGGGTTTCATCATACAAGTAGGGGAAAGAATAGCCCAATTGTTGCGCGACTATTTTCATGTTGTCAGGTGAATCATCAGGATAGTTGACAGCATCATTGGCACTTATCGCAATAAACGAAACGCCTTTTGCTTGGTAATCATTAGCCAGTTTCACTAATTCATCTTGCACATGTTTAACATAAGGGCAGTGATTGCAAATAAACATAATCACTGTGGCAATGTCTGATTTTAAATCAGAAAGTGTTACGGTTTCGCCAGTCACCGTATTGAGTAGGGTAAAATCGGGGGCAATAGTCCCTAAGGGCATCATGTTAGATGGTGTTCGAGCCATAATATTTCCTCTTTTAGGATGTCCAAGATAAATCTTGGACTCCTGACTTTATTGCGCTTTATTGCGTTTTAGTGGGTAGATATTTGCAAGCAGCATTTTCCGCCTTGATTTTGCTGGAAAATTGAGCGTCATTTGGACAGGTTTTGCTGGAGAAATGGAGAGCCGCCAACTGAGACAGGTTTATGACACCGTAATTTTTACGATCAAAGTCGGATTTTTTCAGCACACCCGCTTGAAAGTAAAACGTATTATTTCCCGCTTTAATTTGTTGGGCGAGCTTATCCGTTTCGAGTTCGATATTAATGGTCATCTGCTGCATTGCAGCAGCACCGGGGCGGGACGGTTTGGTCGTTGCGTTGAGCTTATAAGTGGCCAAAATTTCAATATCTTTGACATCCAGTGCCAATTTTTGCTTAGACAGTGGGGTTCTGATTTTCGGTTGTGTGGACAAACAACGGCTGTAAAGCAATAACAAAACGCGCTCCTCATTGCCGCTTGGAATCTTATCTATCGCAAATTGTAATGTAACCTCTTGTCTTTTTTTAGGATCAACAGCCAATGATAAAATATGCTGTGGGCGAGGCTGTGCCAAGTTGACTTTTGGCACCGTACAGGAACGCATTTTTCTTTCGTCAGCTTTCTCCAGCGTCACTGAAGTCATCTCGATTTGGCTTTTGCCTGGAAAGCTCGGTGCATTTCGAGTGGGTGGGATTTGGGGACCACCGTCTGTGTTCCCTGGGATTGGGAATGGTGAAGTGCCCGTTTTAGAAGCCCAAGCGGGACTCGTCGCTAACAAAAATGCGCCCGCAACCGTTGAATTTGTGAATTTTTTCATTGTATCTCCAATTAAAGTTGTAGCCAGCCTTCAAGAAAATCTTTTCCCATCTCATTTGGTAACTGGTCATCTGAAGTTAACTTAATCGCCGCTTGTGTCACATCTCTCCCCAACAATCGTAGGGAATAACGACGGATTTTTTCATTATTGCGAAAACGCGCCTCTGTCATTCCGTTAATATACAAATTAACAAATCGCTTTTCTTGTAGCCAATAATGATGTTCTTCTAAAATTCCTTCCTGTTTAAAACCAAATTTCAGGGTATTTTTTTGTGAAAGTTCATTGTAATCATAAACATAAGTATATATTTTATGTAACTGATAAATATTGAAAGCTAAATCAAGCACTAACAGGCTGGCTTCTGTACCATAGCCTCGTGAGCGATGTTTTTCTTCAAATAAGCCTATCAGATACTCTGCACGTTTGTGAACGGGTGAATAATCGCCTAATACTGCCACACCAATAGCCCCATATTTTTTATGTTCTATCATAAATTCCACAAAGCCAAGCTCGACGGGCGCCTGTTCTGCCAGTCTATTGGCGAGTTGCTCTTGGGTTAAAGGTATATTGTTGGAGTGATAGAGACGGATAAAGGATTCGTCTTGATAGGCACCGAATAAGGTGGGTGCATCCTGGGGTTCAGTTTGACGCAGTCGCAATGAATGACCCTGATTATAAAAAATCATACGCTTCTCCGTATTTGCCTGCTCATAGTATCAAAACCGAAAGGAATGTCAAGCCGTTATCAGTTATCAGTTTTTAAACAGTATTTTGTACTGACTTTTCAGGAATCCATAAATTCCACTTTCATTGCGATCTTTTTTTAAATTGATTTCAGATTCTACTTCAGAAGATAATGTCAACAAAATACATTCATCATTTTGCTCTGCAATCTTTTTACATTTTTCCAAATTCACTCTACCCGTTGAGACAAAACAAAAATAACCCTCATCACGATACACAAGCTCTATCAATTGACGCGCACAGCGATGTCGATTTTTAGCATTAGAAAATAAAACCCATTTATCTCCCTGATTAGACTTTATTAAGTTGGCTTGGTTTGCATTCGGTAATTTAACCGTTTTTAAAATGAATTGTGGCATCTCCGAATAAGAAAATAATCTTTCCGCATAATTACTAAAATACTGTTTATAAGGTTTATAATAATTCTGGGGACGAAGTAATAAAATGACAACGGCATGTAAGACACTTCGGTAATATTCTGTATCAAATTCAAAATAAAGTGTATCATGTATCACTCTTTTGGCATGATCCTTGCGGCGCGGGCAGGGTAGTTCTCCAATCATAAAACCAACACGTTGCTCTTCAATAATCACAGCTAATCTTGGCGCTTCACCACCGACATCGCGTAGCATGACACGGTGAATCTCTTCCATTTTATCAAATAATTGCAGTTCTCCTTTTTTGACATACCAATCATAATCTTGACCCGGTTCAAATTTTCGCGTATGAAGAGCGGCTCCGATTAAAACAACGGGTTTAATAACCATTATTTTATCTCCTCAATCAGTGATTGATTCCCATAAATTTTGAAGTGCCGATGACGTGCTTCCGCAAATTCAATGAGTGCTTTTTGAAAAGCAATATCATGTTGGGAAATCCAACGCACAAATTTATTCCACGGCAATCGGTTTTGATCATGTTGGGATAAAGCAAATGCCAGTGCATAGCGCAGGGGTTGATCGGTATTTTCAGGCTTAAACTGCAAATTGGGTTTTCTAACAAAGATGATTTCTTGTTCATTTCCCTGATAATCAATGCGGGTAAATTCGACACAACCCAGCGTTTTGACTGGTATCAAAACAGCCACAATATTATCAATGTCTGCTATCCACTGGAGCAGCTTTTGATAGCGTCTTTCAAACGCTATTTGTAACTTTTTTTTAAGTGTCTCATTTTTGAGCCAGGCTTCACATTTTGTAATCACAAATAATATCAAATGATTTCGCTTATCTATGACAGTGGGGAGCAAGCGTTCATAAACTGGTAAAGGATTATTGGACTGCACATTGCCTTCTATCAGGGCGGGTGCCTCTATAACAATCATAATCACAGTGGCTTCTTCCAATTTTTGTTTAAATTCTTCAAAGTCCCGATTTTTATTATTTTCAGCGCGTATCACTCCACCTGCAATATCATAAAAGACCAATTCCAGTTCTTTTTGTCCCAAAAATTGGATTTCAAATGTGTGTTCGACAATACCTGCCGTGCCCTTCAAAAGTTGTCCTGTCTGTGTAAATGTGGGTTGTGTAATGATGCTCTTGAGCTTTTCATAAGCTTCTTGAAGATTTTGGTGCGTATCTCCGCTCGTCGTGAGTTCAAATTCAGATTGATTGTTAAATTCATGATACATGGTCGCGAGTAAAGTCGTTTTACCCACCGCATCTGGTCCTAGCATCATCATAGTCGTTTGTTTTGGCATTTTTTTCCTGTTCCCCTTCTTGCACTCCTTGTTTAGTTTAATTAACTAGGAAAATCCGCCCGTATTTGCTTGATACATTTGATTGCATCATCAACGGCATTCCGCCACTGTTTGCGTAAGGCAATCTCTTTGTTAAAACGACTCAATTCTTCTGTCCATATTTGTTCGCGGATAGGATCAAGGAAACTTTTCCATTCATCCTTAATTCCTTTGGCTCTCACTAGACGATCTTTGATTTCTTCAACCAGTGCGAAAATGGCATTCGCGGGATCTTCTTGCATTTTTTCACTGAATTTTTTTCTCAATTGATAAATCGTTTGTTGATAATGGCTATCTAAGCCCCTGGCGATTTCTTCTGCCTTTTCCATGAAATTGTCCCGTGTCGCATCGTTAGGCACTATGTCGTCAATAGAGTCACTGCTATAAGTGGTTAATAAGCCCATTTCTTCACGAACACGGTAGTGAAAATGGCTGTGATAAGAAAAGTTAAATTTGCGGATATAGTCGAACGTTTTGTAAATATTAGGATGTTCGCTTTTATCCAATAATTCTTGAAAGCCAAGTATGAGGGTACGTGGCTCGTTATCTTTCGGGGGTGGTAGCATTTTTTGCAAGGATTTAGGCAATACGCGCTCTAAAACTTGTCGGAGTACTTCATCTATCTGCGTTTGCAGGTACTCGTCCAAATGGGTGGCCATAAATTCTGTTAGGTAGGCGCGTAAATAATTCAATTCATCGCCTACGCCGCCCTTCCAACCACTGTATTCCAGATATTGCTCTGCCAATTCTTCTGGAGTGGGAATGGGGGCTGTTTCTCTGGCAGATTCGCAGATTTCTTCTATTTTCTGCTTAAATTCTTCGCTAATATTTAATTCATGTCGGACTTCTAACACCAATTTTTCTAATCCGGTTGTCAACTCTCTGATGAATTTTTCCGATAATAGCCGATATTTTCTTTCTCTGCCTAAGTCTGCGGTGGTCGTACTAAAGCCTTTCATGACAGGCGTAAACAGTCCTGTGAGCGTCCGGCTGATGTTTTCCATCTTTTCCGCTAAGGCTTTGACATATTCTTGGTCGGTGCTTTCCAAATGTTTCTCAATATGATTGAGAACGACAGAAAACACTTTGTGTTCAACTTCTGCTGCGTCACTACAATTGGCGGTGAGAATGCGGGGTTGGCTATAGGTATCAGGCGGTTGATTTTTTAAGAGTTGTACCTGTTTTCTGTTGCTGCCGTCATTTTTTTCATTCAGTACGATAAATAGGCGATGTGCTAGGTCAATTTCTCTGGCCGCATTTTCAATTAAATCAAAGACATTGTAATCTCCCTGTTCCCAATCTGTCCCTAGCACGTCGGGCGATTTGACAAATATGACTGCGTCAACTTCATATTCAAGCGATGAGACTAATTTCTGTTCATGTCCTTGAGCGGCTTCTAATCCGGGCAAGTCAACTAAACATAAGCCGGTGACGTCATGGTTAGGAAACTTGGTGTAAACATTACCGGTTTTAACCGCGAGATATCGTGTGCGCCCTTCACTTTGGGTGACATATTCAATAATTTCATCGAGTCCCAGTAATTTATGGGGTTTTGACAATAATTCAGAAAACGATGGAAAAGCCTTGTGAATAAACTTCAATTTTTCATAAATAGCCTTATCTAAGTTGCGATCATTGCGGCTGTTTTCATCCAATTCGGGTAAGGGGCTGCTAAAGCGTTTGAGTGAAAATGGCTTAGGCATGTTCAATTTGTCAAAATAGGCATAGAGGATTTCTTTGAGGAATTCCTCTTTTGAATAAAATTCTATTTTGGCATAAGGGCTCTCTTCTGAGTGATAAATTTTGCTTTTGGCGCCGGTGCAGGGGAGTTCATCGGACGTGGGTATTTCTTGATTAGATAAGCCCGATATTTTCTGAAGTAGTGTACTTTTACCTTGACGCGCTTTTCCGGCCACTCCAATATTGATAGTTTCTTTGCTAAAGCGTTTAGTCAGGCTCACAATGGACGCATTTAGTTGTACGACTTCTTCTTGAAGTGTATTAATAGGTGTGGCCATTTTGGTACTGAATTGGATAATGTCTTGTGGGACATCTTCAGGGTCTTCTTTTACTTCGGCTGCCATTTGTTGTAGGCTATCTAGCTGCATTTCGAGTTCTGCCAGTCCATTGTGGACTTTTTCAAGCATGAGGACTTTTTTGTGTCGCTGTTCTAATACTTCGGCTATAACGGCTCTGACACTCATTGTTGTTCCTTGTGGTTGTGTTAAAAGTTTCGGGCACCAAATTAAAAAGGGACATGTCTACACGACAGACAACCGCTTCCGTGCCCGTTCTATCCCCATCAAAGGCAATATATGTGCCATTTCTGGGCCATGCGTTTCTCCCGTTAGGGCTGCCCGTCGGGGCATAAATAAATTTTTTCCTTTTTTTCCAGTCCTTTGTTTGACTTCTTTGACGAGTGCTTTAAAATCTGCTTGAGTGGTTTCTAGGGCGGCTAGGCTATGATTAAAAAATTCATTGCCCGCCTTGGCTATCTCTGCCTCAGCATCTGGCTCTCGTTTTATTTCATCGGTGAAGAGTCAAATGATCTTCACTCCCATTAAGGCATCATCGAGGGCATTACAAAAGAAAAAAGCCGGTGTGCCGTCAGCGCGGCTTTTAGCTGCCACCTCGGTTTCGCTGAGATGGGTACAGGTGCCGGCATAACGGGGGGGTTGCCCGGAAGCCCGTTGCAGTTTGCGCGATAAGGCTAATTCTTGTACAAAAACAAGGGTAAACCTTGCCTTGTTGTTCTAATTGTGCATAATATTTAGTATAAATTTCTCCGCGCTTTGATTGATAATAGGCGCCCTCTTGCCATGTGATGTTTAACCAGTGTAAATCTTCCATTAATTGTATGGCTAATGGGGCTTGACTACGCTCTAAGTCAGTATCTTCAATGCGTAGTAAAAATATGCCACCGTGATGATGGGCATATAGGGCATTGAATAGTGCGGTGCGAGCGTTGCCTATGTGCATTAAGCCGGTGGGGCTGGGCGCAAAACGGGTTTTTATGGTTTCTGTGTTCATGATTTTATTATTTTATCATATTGTAAATATGAAAAAAGTTTTGTGCTGGATAAGTCAACTTTCTCTTACTTTAAAACACCAAAACCACAAAAGATGGCTTCAGTTGTGTCGCTACCTTTTCAAATGAATTCCCATTAAGATTGGCATGACATTGAGCACTATTGAGATAATTTATTGGGCGATAGGTCGCGCTTACTACAGAATTTCCATTAGGAGAAAAAAATTTTATGTCAAGTAATAAATGGCTATTATTGACAATGGCGGTTGCCATACTGAGCCATAGCAACAACACTTTTGCCGCCGCTTTTCAATTAATTGAACAAAGTGGCAAGGGCGCGGGTAATGCACACGCTGGTGAAGCGGCACGCGCTGAAGATGCTTCAACTATATTTTTTAATCCCGCCGGTATGACACGCCTCTCAGGGCATCAATCCAGTGTCGCCTTGCACCTGATTATCCCCAAATTTGATTTTGAAGGTACAAGTGCCTTTAACATCGATAACCCGACTATAGCGGCAACCCAATTAAATCAAGTGCCTCTTGATCAAGGCGTTGGCAATTCGGGAGGCGGTGTCAACGCCATTGTGCCTAATCTGTTCTATGTACATGATTACAATAAAGATTTAAAGTTTGGGATTGGTGTCAATGCCCCCTTCGGTTTGGTGACTGAATATGATAAGCAATGGGCTGGGCGTTACAGTGCCATAAAATCGGAACTGCTAACAATTAATATTAATCCCTCTGTTGCCTATCGACTTAATCAACAATTCTCCTTTGGGGCTGGGCTTAATTTTATGTATGCCACCGTTGATCTGAGCAATGCAGTTGATTACAATTTGATCTACAAGCTTGCCAGTTTCAAAAATTCACAATTGCCCAATCTTCCCCTAATGCCGGGCAACACTTCAGGCGATGGTATTGCTAAAGTGCGTGGTGATGATTGGGGGTTTGGTTTTAATTTGGGACTTTTATGGGAACCCAAGCAAGGTACACGTTTCGGCATAGCATATCGTTCCAAAGTTTCGCTGGATATCAATGGAGATGCCAGTTTCAGCAATCCCAGTGATCCGCAATCTCAACAAGCGGTGGAAATTTTGCGGGGTGCCGCTGGCGTATTCAAAGATACCGACGCACAAGCCAGCATAGATTTGCCAGAAACGATTGCTTTAAATTTTTTTCATGAACTTACGCCGAATTTAACGATTCTGGGCGGTGTCAATTGGACTCAATGGGATAGGTTTGAGAATTTAATTATCGAATTTGATAACCCCGCCCAAGCAGATTCCATCACTCACCTGAATTATGAAAATTCCACTTTTAGTTCGTTGGGCTTGAATTATAAATATTCGCCGGTGTGGACATTCAAAACGGGGATTGCTTATGATCAATCCCCAGTCTCTGATCCCCAAGATCGTTCGCCACGTATCCCAGATAATGATCGTTTTTGGTTAGCATTGGGAGCCACTTATAGCAAAAATAAATATCTAAGCATAGACGTTGGCTACGCCCATTTGTTTATTAATGATATAGATATTGATAATTCCGAAGCGTATAGTGCCGGAGCGCATACATCTGGTTATCACCGTTTAACCGGTAAATATAAAGCCAATGTGGATGTTTTCGATGTGCAATTGAATTGGCGGTTTTAAAACGGAGTCCAAAGCTAAAGCTTTGGACTCCAAAATATCTTATGTCAAGTTTTATTTCCCCTTTATGCCTTAAACCCCGTTTTTCCAAACGTTTTGCTCTTATTTTGACAATATTACATTGTGGCGCACTTTTATTACTGCTACCAATCACTCTACCCATCGAATTCGCTTTAGTGATAAAATTGTTCATAGGGCTCTTAGTATTAGCCAGTGCCCTGCACACAAGTCGCCGACATTTATTATTAATAGATCATCCTTTATATGGATGTATTTTACATTATGACGAAGATAGTGGCTGTCTGAGGGTAGTTTTGCAGTCAGGCTTTAAAGCCAAAATGGCATCAGGCTGTTATAGCCATCCGCAATTGGTGATATTAAGAGTAGAAAAAAAAAATGAGCCGCTCATCATTTTTCCAGATGCTTTAGATATGCAGACTTTTCGCCATTTGCGAGTGCATTTGCGACATGCCGTTTAATGATCAAGAATCACTATTTTTCCACCATTTTGCTCAACAAGATATTCGATGATCTCAAAACCAGCACTTGCCAGACGATCTTTATCAGTTATCACAAGTTCAAGCTTATCACCATCAAGCAATTTTTTCAGAATCAAGCGCAAACCTCTACGGTTAAAATTGAGCCCCCCCCCAATATCTTTCAGAATTTCGTGTTCAGGGTATCGACTTTGCATCAACTCAACTTGGCTCGATAGCGCCTTTCGCTGACTAGGGCTACTCACGCGACAATAGCAAATCCCAGTAACCTTTTTATTTTTTCCAATTAAGGACTCAATATTGAATTTTCTTTGCCCTGATGGCGTGACAATGTATTCAATTTGGTCAGTATTCGCCCAATTTCTTAAAGTGTTTGGATGCACTCCTAAAATTTCACAAGCTTTTCGATTAGATAAATATTTCATAGACATGTTCCTAAATTTATTTGGTATCAAACCAACTCACCACCACAATCGCCCCGATTATCATACCAACCAAAGCAGCAGCGCCCGTCATCCGCGACCAAAATAGACTAAAAATAATAACGGGACCAAATGAACAACCAAATCCAGCCCATGTGTAAGCCCACTGCCATTAAGTTAAGGGCAGACACGCAGGTATGCCCCTACAAAATACCACGGTTTATGGGTTCAATGACAGATATTGCCTGTCAGCCGCCCACTTCTGAAAGTGTGACCAAAGGCACAACAATCAACGCCAACAACATTAAAATACTTAGAAAACCGTAACCGACTGGCGACAAAAAGCCAATTTAAATACGCCCCAATAATCAAACCAACAGTAATCCAAATTTGATTAAGTCCACTGAGCCCCCGCGCATAATAAAAGAGATTAAAGTTGCAGTTTGCATTGATTAAAAAGTCCTTTGATGCGTTGTTGTCGAAAATTTGTTTTATTTTATAATAGGAGTCCAAGATTTATCTTGGGCTGTCCAAACTAAAGTTTGGACTCCGGTATTTTACCCGTCTAGTCATTAGAAAACCAACTGGAATGAAACTATGAGTAAAGTGATAGAATTTGATGAAGAGACTCTAAAAAACGAGGAGGATTCCAATATGGGATCGTGGGCGCATAGTTCAATTCAAGCCGCTCTCGCATGTTTGTTAAGAACTGATGGGCGTTTTAATGTCCTAACTGAGTTAAATTTAGATGTAAGTCAAGTCGATTTGACACAATTTGGAATCCATAAAAATGAGATCAAACCTGATGTATGCCTATACGCTAAGAAGAAACGGGTGGAGCCAACCCGCGATCTAATTAGAATGTTAGAATACCCCTTAACAGCGATAGAAATTCTTTCGCCTAAGCAAAATTTTAGATTAAAAATAACCCTTGAATCGCGGATTTGACGGATAACACAGATTACGCGGATTTAAAGTCAAAGTAAAAAAAAGTCAAAGTAAATCAGACAGAGTGTTTTCAGGTTTTTAATCCGTGTAATCCGAGTCATCCGCAAAATCCGTGATTCAAGGTTTTATCGATCACACACACCTATCCACCAAAATCACATGCAAGCGTCGAGGACCATGCGCCCCCAACTGAAGTGTTTGCTCAATATCAGCCGTGCGCGAAGGACCCGTAATAATATTAATACTACGAGGCATAGTATCCAAACGCCCCCAAACCTCCTCAATCTGTGCCACCAAATTCTCTTTGCGTAAGATCACAATATGATTATCCGGCAAAAAATTCAGCGTCGTCGGACTAGCAGGGCTGGACAAGAAAACAACACTACCCGTTTCCGCAATACCTGCATAGGCACAAGATACACTAACCACATCATCTGCTTGAGCCGCACGGAAAGCCCGACGCAATTTATTCGGCCAAGGCAAAGATTTTAAACAAGCATCTACCACAACTTCTTGAGGAAAATTATGCAATTGCAAAAACTCCTCAATGACAAAAGGAATTTCCTTTTCATTGGGAATTAACTCGACTGTACCAGCAACGGACTCCAACTTATTGATAAATGCACAAATTAAACTTTCACCCCAATCCTCAACAACAAAATCATCAACTAACCTTTTAACCACTTCATCATCACATCCCTGACGAATATTCTTTAAAATTGACTCACGCGCTTGATTCATCACTTCTCCTGCTGTAAGCTGCCATAAACGTTTCACCTTGCGGCGCTGGCAAATCACGCGAAGCTGTCCATCCCCCTGCAAAAGGAAAATAGCGAAACGCTCCCCGACGACGACCTAATTTACCTAACAAACCTATTTTCAGAGCCGCTAAACGATGATAAAGACGGGGATGTTTCGCAAAAAATGCCCATAATTTTAAAGCCCAAGGCACACGCGACACCTTAGTTTCATTAACGCGCAACTGGCGCAACAATTTCGGCAAAGGAATTTGCATCGGGCACACCTCTTCACAGCGACCACACAAAGTACAAGCATTAGGCAAACTCTTCGCCTCTTTTAAACCCAACATCAACGGCGTTAGCACTGAACCCATTGGTCCAGGATAAACCCAACCATAAGCATGTCCTCCCACCGCCCCATAAACAGGGCAATGATTCAAACAGGCACCACAACGGATACAACGTAACATATCATGAAATTCATTACCAAGCATCTCCGAGCGCCCATTATCGACTAAAACCACATGAAAAGCCTCTGGACCATCTAAATCATCAGAACGGCGTGGTCCTGTCGAAAAAGTCGTATAAGCAGTCATTTCCTGCCCCGTCGCGCTCCGTGCCAGCAAACGCAATAAAATACTAGCATCCTTCAAACTAGGCACAACTTTTTCTATACTCGCCACCACAATATGCACACGCGGTAAAGTACTCGTTAAATCTCCATTACCCTCATTAGTGACAATAACGGTTGAGCCCGTTTCAGCGATCAAAAAATTCGCACCGGTTATACCCACATCGGCACTTAAAAACTTATCGCGCAATACCTGACGCGCTTTGTTGACCAAATCAGGAATATCGCTTAAACGTTCCCCATGATGTTGATAAAATAAATCAGCCACCTCTTCACGACTTTTATGCACAGCCGGCGCAATAATATGACTAGGCGGCTCCTTAGCCAATTGAATAATATACTCCCCCAAATCAGTTTCAATCACCTCAAAACCGGCCTGCTCCAAGGCACTATTCAGGGCAATTTCTTCACTGACCATAGATTTACCCTTAACCACACGATGCGCCCCTTGGCAAATCGACACAATTTGCTCACACGCCTCTTGTGGAGTCTCCGCCCAATGGACTTGACCACCGCTAGCCTGTACTTGTTTTTCAAATTGTTCCAAATAAAAATCTAAATGTGCTAGCGTATGTTCTTTAATATCAGTCGCACGTTGTCGCAAAGACTGAAATGCTGGCAAAGCATCGACAGCGATACGGCGATTATCAATAAAATGACTTTTGGTTCTTGCAAGCGCATTTTGTAAGCTGACATTTTTTAAAGCCCGCTTGGCTTGTGATTTAAAAGCATGAGCTGTGGATTTCACTGTTTTTTTTACTCCAAGATCAGTAACCGTTGCCGATTATAAACAAGACTCGTACACTAATTTACCTTTTGTTAATCCTTTCTGCCGTCGTTTTCACGAATTGAGCGAGTGAGTTGATTTCTGATTCGTTCAATAGTTTTAGCCCTGAGTAAATATCTAGCTTCTGATTCTGTGAGACAGGAATAGTCGAATTTGACGATTTCTTTGAATTCTTTTTCAAATTTTCCATGTTTTTCTCTTAAGTTTTCAAGTGTTTTACTTCTCAGATAGAGTTGAGATGATTCTGTTTTGCCTGTTAATACCTCAAAACCTGCAATTTTGGCTCCTGCGTTTTCAATAAAGCTCTTGATATTGGCAAGAGTGCCACCCATTCCAATAAAATCATCTAATATTAGATACTCAGCATCTATAATAACATCCCCCATAAATAGGGCGGGCGTAGTTATCCTGTGCCAACCATTGGCTCCAGTATGTCCAGCTTTATTTATTTGATATATATTTTCAGATACTTTCCAACCTGTATATCTATTTATAACATCAGCCATTCCCATTGGAATAGCATTTTTCCCCTGTTTTTCTTCTGCCATAATTGGCAAAATAATAGGATTTTTATAGTTGTTATCTATTTTTTGAATAATATTATCATTGATAAAAGATTGTGCTAATAAAACCGCGTGTTTATAATGACCCGATTTTGCCAACTGATAATCAGGATGATTTTTTACTTCTTCAATAAAAGCATAAATTAAAGCATCATGTTGAGTTGTAGTCCACCCTGTACGCTGTATTGATAAAGCTTTACCAAGGGTGAGATTGATTTTATTTAACATTTTTTTTTCTGTGTTATGATTAATGACGGAGTACAAAAAGTGTTCTACTCCTGCACGACTACTGACGTTCAAAAGCCCCAAGATCACTAAATAATTTACCTTAATATTTATGTGATTGATATGTCCTATAAAAAAAACAAACTACAAGGATTGCATTTAAGAAAGGATAAGTCAAAATCAATAACTACAGGGATTGTATTTAAGAATGGATAAAAAACCTTGAATCGCGGATTAAACGGATGACACGGATGACACGGATTAAAAACATAAAAACACGGTTTTGATTTTGTTTTGATTTTAAATCCGCGTAATCTTATTCCTTATTCCCACTACGACGCACCTGACAGCCAGATTCAATATCCCAAGCCCCTTTAGCGTTATCTCGTCGCAGTTTTCTATCGTACCGGCTCCGTCTTTATACACCCACACTGCCCAATAAGCATTCTGTTTAATGGTACAGTTTTGGACAACGGGATTGCCACCTTTTTTAATTTCTATCCCTGCCTTAGCATTCCCAAAAATCTCACAGTTTTCTATCCGCCCTGTGCCGTTTTCAGTAACATAAACCCCGCCTTGTTTACCATCATGAATTTTGCAATAACTAACAACCCCCTCAGCCTCACCACCATGAATACCAACACAAGCCAACGTATCCGAACTAATATCACAAGATTCCAATCTTAATTTTCCCTGTGGAATATTTACGGCATAACGCCCTTCAGCACGATTCCGCAAACTCAGCCCACGTACCAAAGCATTATCAGTCTTCATAAAAATACAATCTGCATTTTTACTCTCAACCACAATCTCCGCCACTTCCCCATCACCGATAATCTCTAACGGCTTATCTATGACTAAATCCTCTTCGTAAACGCCCGGTTTAACTAAAATACGATCACCCGCTTTAGCTTTTTCGATAGCAGCACTGATGCTTTGGCAGTCTCCCGTTGGTGAAACCACTATAGCAATTGTCGTCAAAATATTTTCCATACCCATAACCTATCTCTCCCAATTGTTCGGGCGGCGCATACAATAAAGTCCCCATGACATGACTGGCTACTCACTCATCCCACTCGCACGCGACATCGCTTCTTGTCGCAACGAAGTCGCCACCCGTGCCTGCCCAAAATCAATAATTTTTACCTCTAAACCCATAAGCGTTTGTTTAAATAAAAAATTAGCCGGTTTTAAATCTAGTCGAAGATAATAAACTGCCGCCCATAATCATCATATCAGGAGAACAATTGGGCAAGGCTTTTAAGTGGCTAATCGCCGTTTTAATCAATTTTAGGCTACTACTATTATGATGCGTAAATTCATCACGGAGTTTGACTTGGGCAGATAAATCAAAACGCGCCAGCAATGCCGCCATCGACTGTTTTAATGCCTTAACATCATCAGCAATTGCGCCGATTTCCCAATGTAAAGTCTCCGTTTCCGCCAACACTTGGCTAATTTGAGCGTTCAACAAATCGCCCCAACTGTGAAAACGCTCAGCAAAAGCCAACCATTCCTGATCCGTGTTTTGCCAAGCTATTTTCGCGGCTTGTAAATTTTGTGGCACGGCTTTGATAGCGTTTTGCAAACTGTCTGCCATTGTGACGAGATTTGACTCGCTTGAGAAAATTGCCCTAATTTCATGGCACTCGCCTGTTGATCATCCAATTGTTTTTGTAAGCGCGTGACGAGTTGATCTTGAGTGGCTCGCGTACATCGAGCAATAAATTTTCTCTTTGTAAAGCGGCGATAGTCTCTTGAGTACGCTGATCTCGGCGGAAAATTTCATGCAGAAAAAATAGCGTTGCGTTACCTAATAAATCCTCAAAGCGGAAAAAGGCTTCAACGGCAAGATAATCAGGCAAACGGTGTAATTGTTCAAGGATTAAATCAGTAATGGCTAATCCGCCTTTATAATTAACAAAGGCAGCTAATTCGGATTCAGTTAAATTGCGTTTATCAGCCGAAAAAACGCGCTCAACTTTAGAATGCGTCAATTTTTGCAAAAAATTAAATTTTTGCTCAGGCGTAGCCAAACCCGCACCAATAGCAGCGATGGCATAGGTGTAGCTATCTTGATAACTTTTAGCGATTTCAAAAGCACTAAAAGTAAAATGGGCTTGGAAAATGGCAATGGCTTTATTGCCCGTTTGATCTACTACAAAATCAGCGAGTGCTCATTCTTTTAATAGGCTACTTAGTGCTGTGTTTATTATTGTGTTGAATGACATTTTTTTTTTATAACTTAAAAACGGCAATTAATAAATAATCAAAGTTGATTATTATCTTGAAATAGCTGTATAATGTGTTTCCATTTTTAATATAAAATTAACACCTAAAAGATGAAAAACTTTCACGTAAAATTTACGGCCAAAAATCTAACGGGAAACGCTGGACTTGTTCATCTAGGAAAATTCGCCGATAAATTGGGACTTCCTAAAACCTTGAAAAAAATTGTTTCGATAAAACGAGGACATACAGCTAACTATGATGTATCTAATATTGTCATGATGTTAATGATGGGTGTACTTGCAGGAGTAAAACACCTTAGTCATTTATCTATTATACGCCATGATTCAGTTATCAGAAAATTATTTAACTGGGATAAATTTCCAGATAACCGAACTTTTGGACGACTATTTGAATTATTTAACCATAAGCATTGCAATGAGTTACATGAAGCTGAACAAATAACTAGAAAAAAAGTTTGGGAAAAGAAATGGTTTGGGCGCGT